>CAZBIB010000051.1:0-16038 GCA_964491575.1 uncultured Salinivenus sp.
CGTCCCTACGTTTACATGCGGCTTCTGACGGTCAAACTCTTCCTTGGCCATGGTGATCTATGTGGTCGGTAAGTGGGTGTGGATTCGAATGTGGTAGAAAAGAATGGCATTCGCTGGGTGATACCCTGAGGGCTACGCGGCTGCGCCCACGACCTCTTCGTCCATGATCTCGGCCGCAATTTCTTCGGGCACGGGCTCGTAGCTGCCGAACTGCATCGTATAGATGGCCCGGCCCTGCGAGAGCGAGCGGAGGTCCGTGGAGTAGCCGAACATTTCGGAGAGGGGCACCTCGGCGGTGATGACCTGGGCGTCGTTGCGCTGGCCCATCTGACCGATGCGACCGCGGCGCCCGTTGAGATCGCCGATGATGTCGCCCATGTACTCGTCGGGCGTCACGACTTCCACCTCCATTACAGGCTCCATGAGGACCGGGTCGGCGCGGCGGGCGGCCTCGCGGAAGCCGAGGCGACCGGCAATCTCAAAGGCGTTCTGGTCGGAGTCGACCTCGTGGTGATCGCCGTCGTAGAGACGCACCGACACTCCTTCGAGAGGATACCCGGCCAGGGGGCCGTCCTCCATCGCACTCTGAATGCCGCGCTTGACCGACGGAATGAATTCCGTTGGGATGACGCCGCCCTTGATTTCGTTCTCGAACACGAGACCGGTTTCTTCCTCATCCTCGTTCGGACCGACCTCCATGTAGACCTCGGCGAACTGACCGCGGCCGCCGGTCTGCTTCTTCAACACGTAGTGCTCGTCGACCATCTTCGTAATGGCCTCGCGGTAGGCGACCTGTGGCCGCCCCACGTTAGCCTCCACTTTGAATTCGCGTTTGAGGCGGTCGACGATGATTTCGAGGTGCAACTCCCCCATCCCGGCGATGATGGTCTGGCCGGTTTCCTCGTCGGTGTGGACATCGAACGTCGGGTCCTCCTCGGACAGCTTCGTGAGGCCGTTGGTCAGCTTGTCCCGGTCAGCCTTTGTCTTCGGCTCGATCGCAATTCGGATGACCGGCTCCGGGAAGTCCATCGATTCGAGGACGACCGGGTGGTCCGGATCGCAGATCGTGTCGCCAGTCTTGAGGTTCTTCGGCCCCACCACCGCAGCGATATCGCCGGCGCGGATCATGTCCACGTCCTCCCGACTGTTGGCGTGCATGAACATCATGCGGCCGATGCGCTCGCTTTCATCTCGCGTGGGGCTGTAGACGCGCGAGCCGGACTCGAGGGTGCCGCTGTAAACGCGGACGAACGTCAGCTTCCCAACGTACGGATCGGTGGTAATCTTAAAGGCCACCGCGCTAAAAGGCTCATCCTCCTTCGGGTGACGGACGATCTCCTCGTCCTCGTCCTGCGGGTGATGCCCGCGAATGGGCGGGACGTCGTTCGGACTCGGCAGGTACTTCGTGACGCCGTCGAGCACACGCTGCACGCCCTTGTTCTTGAGCGCGGAGCCGCAGAACATCGGAGTGATGTCGCGGTTGAGCGTGGCTTTGCGAATGACCCGCTCCACCTCTCTCGGCTCAATCTCTTCCTCCTCCAGGTACTTCATCAGGAGCTCGTCGTCGTACTCGGCGACGCTCTCCAGCAGATTGATGCGCCAGTGTTTTGCCTTCGACTTGAGGTCCTCCGGGATCTCGATCTCGTCCCACTTCATGCCCTGGGACTCTTCGTCGTAGATGATGGCCTTGCCCCGAATCAGGTCGATGACGCCCCGGAACATGTCGCCGGCCCCGATGGGGTACTGCACCGGAATCGGATTGGCGTTGAGGCGGTCCTTCATCATCTCCAGGACGTTCTCGAAGTCGGCGCCGGTCCGGTCCATCTTGTTCACGAAGCCGATCCGCGGCACGTCGTACTTCTCCGCCTGGCGCCAGACGGTCTCGGACTGGGGCTCCACGCCGCCAACCGCGCAGAAAAGGGCAATGGCGCCATCCAGCACGCGGAGGGAGCGCTCTACCTCCACTGTAAAGTCGACGTGGCCGGGCGTATCGATGATGTTGACCCGGTGGTCGTCCCAGTAGCAGGTCGTGGCCGCTGAGGTAATGGTGATCCCCCGCTCCTTCTCCTGCTCCATGAAGTCCATGGTCGCGGCCCCTTCGTGCACCTCTCCCATGCGGTGCAGACGACCTGTGTAGAACAGGACCCGCTCCGTGAGGGTGGTCTTGCCGGCATCGATGTGCGCCATGATGCCGATATTCCGGGTCCGCTCAAGCGGAAAGCTTTCGTTTTTCTTCGTGGCCATGGGTATGTGCTCAAATTAATGCTCAAATGCTCATCGCAGATCGGAAACTGTCCCCGATCCCTCCAGGTGCCCAAACGGCCGGGCTAGAACTGGAAGTGAGCGAACGCCTTGTTGGACTCGGCCATGCGATGGGTGTCGTCTTTCTTCTTCACGGCGCCGCCTTCGCCCTGAGCTGCATTGACCAACTCACTCGCGAGGCGGTTGACCATGCTCTTTTCGTTGCGGGCCCGGGCGTACTGGATAATCCACCGGAACGCGAGCGTAATGCGCCGTTCCGGACGAACCTCCGTGGGCACCTGGTAGGTCGCCCCACCCACGCGACGACTCCGAACCTCGACGAGCGGAGCCGCGTTGTTCACGGCCTTCTTGAAGACCTCCAGACCGTCCTCGCCCGTTCGCTCTTCAATGACGTCGAGGGTGTCGTACACGATGCGTCGCGCCAGGCTTTTCTTCCCGTCCCGCATGATGGCGTTCACAAACCGGGCGACCATGTCGTCCCGGTAAATGGGATCCGGCTGTGTGGTGCGCTGCTCGGGCGCGTCGTCTCGTGGCATAATGGAATCGTGATCTCGTCAGTGGAAATCCAATCGGCCGCATAGGCGGCCGGACGCCTTTATTTTTTCTCTACTCGCGAGGCTTCTTCGTGCCGTACTTCGAGCGGCCCTGGCGACGATCTTCAACGCCAGCCGTATCGAGCGCCCCGCGAACGATGTGGTACTTCACACCCGGCAGGTCTTTCACCCGCCCGCCCCGAACGAGCACGATGGAGTGCTCCTGCAGGTTGTGTCCCTCGCCTGGAATGTAGGCGGTCACCTCGTTGCCGTTCGTGAGCCGAACGCGGGCCACCTTCCGAAGCGCCGAATTCGGCTTCTTCGGCGTCGTAGTATACACCCGCGTGCACACGCCGCGACGCTGAGGACTCCCCTCCAGTGCCGGGGCATCGCTTTTTTCCTGCTCGGACTTTCGTCCTTTTCGAATCAGTTGCTGTGTCGTCGGCACGTCGGTATCGGTCGTTTGCTGATCGTATCGGGCATCGAGAGGGTGGGGGCCGCACGAGGGCAATCCTTCGTGCACACATTCGGTATCTACTGCCCACCCTCGAATCAGGGTCCCAAAACCGGGACAAAAAAGGAGTGAAAAGGCTTCCCCCCGGCTCAAAACGCTGCTAAGACCGGTCGAGTGTGATCTTTATCGATACGTGAATCTGTATCGATTGATCGATCTCTTTTGGTCCCAAGGAGCAAAGAAAAGGGCGAGCTGAGCTCGCCTGAGCCGGACAGGCCGCCTGCCCCAGCAGTCATCTGTCATTTGCAGGAGGTAGTCTACGAGACCGTCTTTCCCGTAGTTTCCGATGAGTCGCCCGTCGCGTCAGATTCAGAGGAACTTCCATCTCCTCCCCACTTCCCCCTTACCTCCTACCTCTTCCCTCTCCCCATCCGTTCGTCGGCACAGAGGGTCCATGCGGCCGCTCGCCCAACAGCTCCACGAGAGCCTCCGAATCGAGGACCTCTTCCTTCAGAAGAGCATGCGCCATGTCGTCGAGCAGGGACCGTTTCTCCCGCAGCAGCTCCGTCGCCCGCGACCGCACCTCGTCCACGATTGCTTTTACCTCTTCGTCGATGGCCTCAGCTGTGGCGTCCGAGTAGGGCTTGCCGAGCAGGGGCGTTTCGTCATTCCGTCCGGACCGGTTGTAGCTGAGCGGTCCGATGCGGTCGCTCATGCCGTAGTCCACCACCATGGCGTAGGCCATCTTGGTGACCCGTTCGAGGTCGTTCTGCGCCCCGGTGGTGACGCTTCCAAACACGATCTCTTCGGCGACCCGGCCGCCGAGGGCCATCGTCATCCGATCCAGGAGGGCCTCCTTCGAGTGGAGGTCGCGCTCCTCGGGCAGGTGCTGCGCGTAGCCGAGCGCCGAGACGCCCCGGGGAACGATCGAGACCTTCACGACCGGATCGGTGTGTTCGAGAAACCACCCCACGATGGCGTGGCCCGACTCGTGATGGGCAATGACTTCCCGCTCCTCGGGCGAGATGAGCTTGTTGCTTTTCTCCAGCCCCGCGATGACCCGGTCGATGGCCTGCTCAAAGTCCTCCATCTGAATCGCCGATTTTCCTTTCCGGGCAGCGAGGAGAGCCGCCTCGTTGCAGACGTTCGCAATCTCGGCCCCGGCAAAGCCGGGCGTCTGGCGGGCCAGCACGTCGAGATTCACCGTTTCGTCCAGGAGAAGATTCTGCGCGTGGACGCGAAAGATTTCCGCCCGGTCGAGGCGATCGGGCTTGTGGATGGCGATCTGGCGATCGAATCGGCCGGGGCGAAGCAGCGCCGAGTCGAGCACATCGGGACGGTTGGTGGCTCCCATGATGACGACCCCCTCGTCGGAGTCGAACCCGTCCATCTCCACGAGCAGTTGGTTGAGGGTGTTGTCGCGTTCGTCGTTGCCGCTTCCCGCCTGCCCACGGCCCCGCGTGCGCCCAATCGCGTCCATCTCGTCAATGAAAACGATGCACGGGGCCTTCTCCTTGGCACTCTCGAAGAGGTCGCGCACCCGGCTCGCGCCGACGCCCACGAACATTTCCATGAAATCCGACCCGGAGATCGAAAAGAAGGGCACCCCCGCCTCGCCGGCCACGGCCTTTGCCATGAGCGTCTTGCCCGTGCCGGGCGGTCCCACGAGCAGAACGCCGGTTGGCAGCGCGCCGCCGAGCCGCGTAAACTTCTCCGGCTGCCTCAAAAACTCGACGACCTCCGCCACTTCCGCCTTCGCTTCCTCCAAGCCCGCCACATCATCGAACGTCACGGGCTCCGAGGTGGCGTCTTCGAACAGCGTCGCCGTGTTGCCGCCGAGATCCGCTCCCTGCGTCCCGGCGGTCAGCCGCCGCATGAAGAACAACCAGATCCCGACGATCAGAGCCAAGGGCAGTCCCCACAAAAGCAGGGTCTCCATCCAGTCCTCCTCCTGCGCCGCCGTGAACGCGACCGTTGGCGTGCCGGTCTTCACGGCGGTCTCGTTATGTTGCTGGAGGAAGGCGGTCAGCTCGTGGGAACCGGGCTTGGTGGTGACAAATGCCCGTCGCGTGTTTTTGGATGTGGTGCCGAAGAAGCCGTCGTTGGCCGGGGGCACCTCGACCGCCCCCTCTTGCACTGCGTCGGTGGTGTAGGTGCCTTCAATCCGCGAGTCGTTGACGATCTGAACGCGTTCGACGTAGCCGGACTCCACGTACTTCAGAAAGGTGCTGTACTCGATGGAGGCCGGGGCACTCGCGCTCTGCCACCTGAGTCCAAAGTGGACGAGGAGGGCGATGACGATTGCTCCTCCAATCCACAGCACATACCGGGAGCGGAGAATAGATCGGAGTCGCTCCGGGCCGGAGGGGTCACGGGGCGGGTCGGTCCCAGACTCCGACGATGTGAACTCGGACTGTGGCATGGTGTGCGGGTTGTTTAAATCAAGTGTGCGTTTTCCCTTCCCCCCGCGGCTCGCCGGGCTGCGTCACCCCGTGCCGCTGGAGTCAGAAGCGGGCGAAGCCCCGGTGGTATCCCGAGTGGGAGTGACAGTTGAGTCTCGGCGGCGCACCGGCCTCGGCGCGGCCTCGTCGGAGCGGGTGGTGTCGGGGGGGCGCGGGCGTGCAATGGAGTCCGAAGACGGTGTTGAACGAGACCCCGCGTCGAGGGCAGTGGTGGAATCCGAGGGGGCGGCAGCCATGGTGGAATCCGAGCGGGGACCTGTCGGGGAAGGAGTCTTCGCTCGGGCCGAGTCGCGGGCGCTTGAATCCGCAGCCGCTTGGTCCCGCTTCAGATGGACGAGAAGCGCCTGCGCTCGTTTGGCCTCGGGCGTTCCCGAATACTGCTCGGTAAGGTAGGTCAGGAGGGTCTCCAGGGGGCTCGTCGATCTCTTTTGTTTGGGGTCCGCCTGCGCCGAGTCGGGATGGGCCTGGGCTGAGTCAGGGCGTGCCTGAAGCGAGTCGGAGCGTGCCTGTAGTGAATCGGGATTTGCTCCCTGCCCGGTCGTCGCACGCACCGAGTCCGTCTCTTGCCGGGGGCGAACCGTGCTGTCACGGGACGGAGTCGGTGATCCCGCTGTCGTGCTGTCGGGGCGCTGAGGGGCACGGTCTTTCCGAATAACGTCCGTCGAGTCCACGCGACGGCGCAGGGCTTGTGGGGCCGTCTCCTCGCTCGACGAGGTGTCGGGGACCGATCGCCTCGCTCCAGTAGAATCGGTCGCCGTAGTATCGGGGGAGTGCTCGGATTGCGGCGGCATTCGCTTCGAGACACCCGGGCCGGCGGTCGTGTCGGAAGGGAAACGATCTCGGGGCGAAGTCGCCTCCTCCGCTCCCTCCGTCGTGTCACTCTCCGCCTCCGGTCCGGTCGGCGTGCCGACGCTGGACTGCGCAAGGGAATCCACGTAGCGCTCGAACTGGGTTCCGGAGCGACTGCTAGTGTCCCGCCGCGCAGATCGGTGGTACACCACCCCGGCGGCGAGAAGGGCGCGGGGAGCCGTGGACGATTCGGGGTAGGTCTTCGCAACGTCCAAGAACTTTTCGAGGGCCGCGTCGAGGCTGCCCTTCTGCCACGTTTCGTAGGCCTGCGCGTACGCGGAGTCAGCTCGGCCGGTCGTGAGGTCCGACGCGGGCTTTGCCCGTTCCAGCCCAAGCTGCTGCCGGGCACGCTTCGCGTAGGGCGTGCCGGGATATTCCTTGACGATGTGGTGGTACGCCTTCCGGGCCACGGCCGTATCGCCCTGAGCCCGATGAGCTTGAGCCAATCCGTAGAGGGCTTTTTTAGTCACCGGGTGCTCGTGGTCTTGCCCCAGAATCAGCAGAAACCACGTTTCGGCCGAGTCGGGGCGGGCGGCATCCCGGAAAAGCGCATTGGCCAGTCTATACCGCGCGACCGCCCGGTTCTTCTCCATCTCGGCCCGGCTCGCGGAGTCGCGCGGCACCGCCGAAAGATCGACGACGGACTCCGACGGCCCGCGCCCGCCCGCCTGCGCCCCCCCACCTGCCCCGTCCTCAGCGGCCGTCGACGGCCCACCGCTGCTTTGAATGGCGTTCACCCGGCGCCAGTTGTCCACCAGGGGACGATCCCCCCACGTCTGCTCGAACTGACGGCGCCCCTGCTGCACCAGGGCCGGATCTCGATGAAAGAGAAAGCCGGCGTCGGATCCCCGCGTCTGGACAGCGTTCTGCTGGGGCTGTGTCGATTCGCCGCGCCTCGATTCCTCCCGTGCACCTCCTCGAAACCGTCGCTGACGACGCTGCTGCGCCTGGGCCTCCCGCTGTTGCTGTTTCAGCCGTCGTTGACGGATCCGCTTCACGGCCTCCTGGAACTCAGACGGCGGCATTCGGCCAAGGCGCAACAGCGAATCCATCCGGGCCACTGCCTGCGAGTGATCGGCGAGGCCCTGGTAGCGCCCCGCCTGGTCGGCGACATCGGTGGGCGCCCGGGGAAGCATTTGTGTCTCCTGATCCGTGCGCGATCCGCCTCGGCCCGACCTGGAGGGAAGGGCCGTCGCGGCGGTGTCGAAGTGAGCCGCCGCCTGCGTAAAGTTCTCGTACGTGTCGCGGTAGAGCGTCGCCAAGTCGTAGTGAATGCGGCCCTGGACCGCCCCCTGGGGGGCGTTTTCCCTGCGAAGCACAGTGGTGAGAATCCGTTTCGCTTGATCCGGCCGGCCCTGCTCCCGATACAGGCGCGCTCGAACACGCGCAATCCGCCCTCGCATCTCGGGGGTGTTGTCCTCGCGCTCCAGCGACTCCAGACGGTTGAGGGCCTTCTCCGCCTCCCCCCTCCGTCCTTGCATCTCAATGGTCCCCAGCCGGGCCGCAAAGTCCAGCTGGTACGACGGGTCGTACTCCAGAACCTGCCGGTAGGCTGCCCGCGCCCCGTCCAGGTCGTCGAGCGTTTCGCGCACCTGCCCTAGGAGAAAGGCGGCGCGTGCCCCCGCACCTTCGGGAAGCGACCCCTCCAGTCCGCGCGAGAGGGCCATTTCCGCTTCCCCCCACTCCTCCTGCCGAACAAAGAGCTCGCCCCGAACCACCCGCATCCGGGCCGTCCAGGTGCCAAAGTCGCCCTCCTGCTCCAGCCCCGTGCGCAGAGCCTCAGCGGCCTCTGAGTACTGCTCGGCCGCCACGAGCGTCCGCGCCAGCCGAAACCGGGCCTCCCCCTCTCGCTCACCGTCAAGCGCAATTACCTCGCGGAATTTCTGGGCGGCCCCGGCGTAGTTCTGCTGGTAGTACCGGGATCGACCGATCAGGAGCAGCGCGTCGTCCACCCACTTCGAGTTCGGATGCTCCCGGAGCAGATCCGCGCTCTTCTGGATCGCGTTTTCGAAGGCCGATCCGCCCGACCCGGTCTGGGGATCGGGAAACACAGAAATGTACCGGGCCCGATCGATGTCCGACCCGGACTCGGTCACCGACGTGAGCCCCTTCTCAAAGGCCTGTTTTGCATTGTGGAAGGTGTTGTAGTAGGCCGTAAAGTCGTCGTATTGCCGACCGACAAAGGAGCCCCGTCCGCAGCCCACCACCAGCGCTCCCAGCCCCAGGAGAAGCCCAAAGGTCCAGAGGGGGCGGATCGAAGGCAGCAATCGACGACGAAGAAAACGACCCATGACGACCCGTCAGCCGCGTCGGGCAAAGTGAGAAGGGCGTTCCGAGGCACTGACTACCTATCACTTTGAGTCGACGACGCTCCTAAAAACCCTCAACTCGTCATCCTCCGATGCGAGATTCGGAAAGATCCTGAATCAAGTTCAGGATGACGTGCTTCGATTTAGGTTTTTGGAGAGCCCCGGTATCGGTGGAGACGAAAGTGACAGGCAGCCAATCCGGGGCATACAATGACGACCCCTCCCGGTGGGATCCCTCCCGCTGGTGCCCAGCCGCCTCTCCTTACTTCACAGAGCTGACGTGGACGGTGTTCGTCCGGCCTCGCGCGGGCAGCGGCATCCCCACGGTAATGACGACCTGACCGCCCGGCTTTACGAGGTCGTGTTCGTGGAGCACGCTGTGGACCCGAGCAATGCCCTGATCGGTGTCCTGCTGGAAGGGAATGTAGAAGGCTTTCGTCCCCCAGAGGCTCCCCAGCTGCGCGACGACGCGCTGGTTGTCGGTAAAGGCGTAGATGGGCATGCTGGGACGGTGCCGAGCGATCGCCCGGGCGGTCGCTCCCGAGTTGGTCAGGCAGCAGAGCGCTTCGGCCCCCACCTGTTCGGCGAGGCGACACGCCGTAAAGCTCACGCTATCGGTCACACTCTCCCCCCGCTCAAGCTGCTCGGGAGCCATGGTCAGAGAACGGCGCTGCTCGGACCAGTACTTTTCGGCCTGTCGGATGATCTGGTTCATGGTCTGTACCACCCGAACGGGGTGATTCCCCACGGCCGTCTCGGCAGACAACATCACCGCGTCGCTGCCGTCGAGTACGGCGTTGGCCACGTCGCTCGCCTCGGCCCGGGTGGGTCGGAGGTCCTCCACCATGCTCTCCAGCATCTGCGTGGCGGTGATCACCGGCTTGGCCTCCGCCATGCCCTTCCGGATGAGGCGCTTTTGCGTGCCCGGCACCTCCTCCATCGGCATCTCAATCCCGAGGTCGCCCCGGGCCACCATAATGCCATCCGCCACGTCCAGAATGCCGTCGATGTTGCGGACGGCCTGCGGTTTCTCAATTTTGGCGACCACGCTGGTGTTCTTGCCCACCTCGTTAATGCGATGGACCAGGGCCTCGATGTCGGACCGCTCCTGCACAAACGAAAGCGCCACGATGTCCACGCCCAACTCAAGCCCGAGCTCCAGGTCCTTCAGGTCCTTCTCGGTCATCGGCGGCGTCGAGGTGCGGAGGTCGGGCAAATTCACGCCCTTCCGGGAGCGAAGCGGTCCCCCCTCCACGACGGTCGCCCGCAGTTCCGAGTTGCGTTTCCCCGTCACCTCCAGCTCAAGCAGCCCGTCATCGATTAAAATCCGCTCTCCCTCCCGGGCATCATGAACCAGCGAGTCGTAATCGATAAAGATGCGATCCCTCGTCGTCTCCTCCGGGGGTTCGGACGTCACCACCACTTCCTCCCCCTCGTGCAGCAGAACGGACCCATCCTGGACCTCCCCGATCCGAATCTTCGGGCCCTGCAAGTCTTGCAGAATCGTGACGACCGTCCCCTCCGCCTGCGCGGCCTCCCGGACCTGCTCGATCCGCTCGACGTGCTCCTCGTGGGTGCCGTGCGAGAAGTTCATGCGCGCCACGTCCATCCCCGCCGCCACGAGGCGTCGAATGGTCTCCAGGTCCGACGTCGCCGGGCCGAGGGTGCAAACGATTTTCGTTCGACGGTTCATACTTGAAGAGCGTTGAACGGAAGAGTACGAGCCGAGCGGCGTTCCGAGCCCCCCGTCAATGAACGCCTCCCCAACGTAGGAGAACAGAGAGAAAAATGCGTGACGAGCGTGGGGTCCTCCTCAATTCCTCGAAAGTCTTCACGGGATGGTGGTGGAGCCCGGGGACGACGGCGCTTCCTCCGAGCGCTCCTGCAACGGCGTCTCCGAAAGACTATCCGATCGAAGCCCGGTGCGAGCTCGCGTCTCCATAGCACTCGACACCATGATGAGCTCTCCGACATTTTCGAGCGTCAGCAGCCCGACGAGCTGATTGCCGTCCACCACCGGCACGGTTGATCGGCTTTCCGCGCTCATCTGCTGAAAGACCTCATCGAGCGGAGCGCCGGGCTCGGTCGTAAAGAAGTCCCGATCCGCCACCTCGGCCACAGGGGTGTCGCGGTCGTGGTCGGAGAGCGACTGAATGAGCTGCTTGCGGCGAAGAATGCCCACGATCTGCCCGTTCTCCACGACGGGGAAATCATGATCCATCCCGGCCAGAAGCTCATCGGCCGCATCGTCGAGCGTGTCGTCGACAGCGAGGGTCACAAACCGAGTGACCATGGCCTGCCGCACCGGCGTTCCCTCAGTAAACGTCCGGTACATGGCCTGCTGCGACTCCTGCTGCGCGCCTACGTAGACGAAGAGAGCGATGAACAGAAGAATGGGATTGAACCACATGATCCCGATCAGGCCGAACAGGATGGCCATGGCCTGTCCCACGTTGGCCGCCGTCTGGGTGGCCTGAGCGTAGTCCTGGCGGAGGGCCAGGAGGGCCCGGAGCACGCGGCCCCCGTCCATGGGAAAGGCCGGAAGCAGGTTGAAGCCCGCCAGTACGGCGTTAATCCACATGAGGGACGCGATCAAGTGTTGCCCCGGCGACTGGAGAGCGTCGGGGGCAAAGGTGCCGCCCGTAGCGAGGAGCAGGAGAGCGAGCACCGCGGTGATCACGATATTGACCGCCGGCCCGCCGATGGCAATCCAGAATTCTTTCATCGGCTCCGACGGGATGCGCTCCAGCCGCGCGAGTCCGCCAATGGGGTAGAGCGTGATGCTCCGGGTGGGCACCCCGAAGCGGCGCGCCGTCAGCGCGTGCCCCAGCTCGTGCAGAATGACGCAGAGGAAGACGGCCAGGATAAGCCCCATCCCCGAAACTGCAGCGCCGAGGCTCTGGCTCTGCACATAATAATAAGCAAAGATTGCGGCAATGAGCAGCAGGAAGGTCCAGTGCAGGAAGATCCCGATCCCATACACGGACCCGATTTTGAGGGATCGTTTCATTTGCCTGCGGAAATTGATCGGGAGAGAAGGAAGGTGTGAACGGGGACGCGCACACTCACGGTTCCACCGATTATGTCTCCTCCGAGAATCTCTCGGAATGGTTTAGGACACGCCACAAACGGAGAACGATTTCCCGCCATGCAAGTGGCACGCAACGCAGGGATCATCCGGTATCCAACAGAAGCCTGAGGAAGCTATATGGTTGCCGTCGTCTCTCTGCTCCTCGTGGTGACCCTCTCTATGCTCGTCATTCGCATCGGTGCAGTGGCCTTTGTGATGACGGGACTTTCAGAGGAGGTATCGAAGTTTCAGGCCCTGTCCGCATTCTCTGGAGCAGGATTTACGACCGACGAGGCGGAGGCGATCGTCAAAACACCTGCGCGCCGTCGGATTGCAGCTTTACTCATACGACTTGGATCCGTCGGGGTCGTCACCTCGATTGCCACGCTGCTGCTCTCGTTCATCGGAGCGGGGGAGGCAACTCCTCAGCGCTTACTGGCGCTCGTGCTCGGCGTGGTTGTGCTTATCGGACTGGCCCAAAGCGAGGCGCTTCACCGAGTGCTGACCCCGCTGATCGAACGAGGACTCGCACGCTATACCCAACTGGACCTTCAGGACTACGCCGACCTCCTCGGTCTACGGGAAGACTACCGGGTCGTCGAGATCGAAGTGGCCCCGAACACTTGGCTGGTGGACAGAGACCTGAAAGATCTAAATCTCACAGACGAGGGTGTGCTCGTGTTAGGAGTCGAACGACCCGGTGAAGGCTATATCGGTGCGCCGCAGCCTGACTTTCGTTTCCGTGAGGAGGATCGCCTCATCGCATATGGCCGCGAGCACCGGTTGGACGAACTTTCGACCCGAGACTCTGGCGATGAGGCTGCTCACAGCGATGCAATGGCCGAGCACGACCGCGATCTGTCCGAACAGCGGAAGCAAATTGAAGAAATGACCGCAGCGTAAGCTCTCGCCCGCGATTCATCAGGGTCGCTCCTTCACGCGAGCGAGCTTGGGCCAGAGGTTCTCCTTCCAGTACGGCGTGCGGAGGTGCTCCACCAGCGACATGCGGTAGCGCCCACTCCTGGCGCGCATCCGCACGAGGAGCCGCTCCGGTCCCGTCCCCCGCCAGTAGGTTTCGGTCGAGGCGCTTTTCTCACCGATGAGGGAGGGCACGACGGACTCATAGGTCACGGCGATGCGCTCGGTCTCGAACGCTCCTGCCTCCGTCTCTACCGTATCAGTCCCCGTCAGCACCGCCCGGGCCGGCACGTGCGTGCCGCTGTCTGCCACGGCGACGGAAAAGGAGAGCGTATCCGTTGCACTGAAGTCGAGCCCCCGAATCAGCAGGGGAATTTGGGCGAGCGGGTACGACTTGAGCTTCAGAGCGAATTCCGCGCGACGATTGCCGTAGTCGTCGCTGCGCTTCCGGACCTCGATGGGGCCGTCCGGCGGAAAGGCGAGCTCACGGTACAGGTTCGAGCACCAGTCGAAGCTCGTGAACGACTGTTTGTAGGGCCGCAGGTCCTCCTGCCGCGCATTGACAACCCAGTTGCGCTTGTACTGGTAGGACCCGCTCTCAAGCTCGTAGAAAAAGGCGTATTTGAAGGACGAAATGCCCGATCCGTCCGTCACCTTCGTCATCTTTTCGGGACTGAACCGGTGCTTGACGAGGTACGATCCCACCAGGAACCGCTGCTCGTTGGCCTGTCCGTACTGATCTCGAGTGCGCTCCACGCGATAGAACGCCACCTCAGCCTGCCCATCGTTCCACAGGTCGGCCGTCAGGTAGGCGGAGTCGGTGATCGATGCGTTGCGGTCCCCCGAGGGGGCCGACGAACGCGCACATCCGACCAGGAGGCCACCGACGAAAATCGGCAGAGCAAGCAAGTACCAACGCAACGACGGGGGCATGGAGCACAGAGACGTTGGATCGAGAACAGCTCTCAGTTCAGTGCCCAGATGGCGACATTGAGCGCGAGGGCGTAGGTGACCCACCCCAGGTACGGCACGAGCAACCACCCGGCGGCTGGCCGAATGCGGAAGAACCGATCCAGCGTCCAGGCCAGTGCTCCCCACAGGAAGAGGATGACGACGAGGCCGAGGGCAGGCGACCGTGCCCCAAAGAAGGCGAACGACCATCCCGCGTTGAGCACGAGCTGCACGCTGAAGGCCGCGAGTGCGCTCCGCACCCGTGCGCGGTGGAGGCCACAGCGCCAGATCAGGAAGGCAGATAGGCCCATCAGGCCGTACAGGAAGGTCCAGACTGGCGCGAATACCCAGTTCGGCGGAGTGAAAGCCGGCTTGGTCAGCGTCGGGTACCAGGTGGTTACGGAGGTCTGCGTGGCCCATCCGGCCAGAAGTCCGACGGCCTCACAGAGCAGGACGGCCCCGAGGACTTTGCCCAGGAGGACGAGCGTTTTGTGCCGATCGTCAAACATGGATGAGGCTCTGGGCGGGCGGAATGGAATCACGGATAAAAAGATAGGCACCGTTCCGGACTATTTCAGCGTCCTCATCGAAGCCCGGCTGAGGGGGAATGCGCTGCTTGGCGGACACTGAGCGAACGCACTTGAGCGTAACCCGTATCTCATGCGAACCATACCGGGCACTGTGTGGAGGGCTGCGCTTCGACATACAGCTGCACTCAGTCCTTTTGCCGGAGAGGTGCCCGGAGGAAACCGTACGCTTCCAACTCTTCATTTCCCTTCGTTTGCTCCCTTCAAGACCCTTTTTCCTATGAAGCCTCTCAAGACCATTTCGCACATCGTACTCTTGCTCAGCCTGATCATGATCGGCGGGGGGCCGCTGACCGGCTTTGCTCAGAAGGCGGATACGACCGACTCCACCACGTCGGTACCCAGCCTTGAGGTACCCTCCGAGACACAGGAGTCGGACGTGCCGTATGTCCCGACCCCGAATGCGGTCGTGAACCGGATGCTGGAGATGGCCAACGTCGACAGCAGTGACGTTGTCTACGACCTCGGAAGCGGGGACGGGCGCATCGTGATCCAGGCCGCCAAGCAGTACGGCGCCCGGGGCGTGGGCATCGAGATCGACCCCGACCTGGTTAAGAAAGCCCGAAAGAACGCTCGCGAGGCCGGGGTGAGCAACCTGGTCGAGTTTCGGCAGACGAACCTCTTCGAGGCCGATATCAGCGATGCGACGGCGGTGACGCTGTACCTGCTGCCCTCCGTCAACAAGCAGCTCCGACCGAAGCTGTTTAAGGAGCTCAAGCCCGGCACACCAGTGGTATCCCACGACTTCGACATGGGCCAGTGGGAGCCGGAGGAAACGATGGAAATGGATGGCGACACCATTTACCGCTGGGTCATTCCGGAGGAGGTCCCCGCTCACCTGCAAGAGGAACAGTAAACGAGGCCCTGGCACCTATGAGTTGTCATATACCTCGTTGGGATCGAACACTTTTTCCCCGTCCGTCACGAGGGTGCCGTCGTCCGCACGGCGGAAGAAGCAGGATCGGTAGCCGGTGTGACAGGCGCCCCCCTCCTGCCGCACCTTAAAGAGGAGTGTGTCGCCGTCACAGTCTACTCGTACCTCCTCAACGGCCTGCGTGTGGCCGCTCGTCCGGCCCTTCACCCACCGCTCCTGTCGCGAGCGGCTCCAGTACACCATGCGGCCCGTGTCCAGCGTCTCCCGGAGCGTGTCGGCAGTCATGTAGGCCATCATGAGGACCTGATCGGTCTCGGCGTCCTGCACGATGGCGGGGACGAGGCCGTCGGCATCGAATGTGACAGCGTCGAGAAGCGGAGACTCAGTGGAGGGCATGGCGGGCGCGTTCTGCGTGGGACATTCTTGAACAGGGAGGCACCCCCGAACGGCTTTCTTTTTCTCCGAATCTGTTCGGGCGGCGTAGCGTTTACGGAGAGATACTAACGCACCGCAGCCGCCCTCCTTCCATGCGCCGCGCACTGTTTGCCTTGACCCGACTTCCCCGTCTCCTCTTCATCGGGCTGGTGCGGACGTACCAGCTTCTTCTGTCCCCGCATCTGGGACCTACATGCCGGTTCCACCCCACGTGCTCGGACTACGCCATCCAGGCCTTTCGGGAGTACGGCGCGGTGAAGGGCTTCGTGCTGAGCGTCCACAGACTGCTCCGCTGCCATCCGTGGGGCGGGCACGGCTCCGACCCGCCGCGGTG
>CAZBIB010000052.1:0-16013 GCA_964491575.1 uncultured Salinivenus sp.
TGGCAAGCTCCCCGCTTCAGAGTTTCCTGAAGAGAGAGGCTTTCGCTCACGAGGTAGGGGACGCGAACCTTCATCCGACTGAGGGCTTCAACGGACAGAGATTCACGCTGAATGCCCACCGACTACCGACTCAACACCGACCGCCGCGCTATGCTGTACCGATGGGGCCTCTTCGTGCTCGCAGCCCTGCTTCTCAGTCTCGTGGGGAGCGGCTGCCAGACGGAGTCGCCCTCCACGTCGACCGCCGACACGTCAACCGTTGCCGCAACGGTTCCGGATACGACCCGTGCTCCCTCCCCGCAGACGACCGAAAATGCTTCTCCGTCCGACACTACGGCTCCGGAGGGCATGGTGTACGTGCCGGGCGGACAAACCAAAATCGGAATCGAGACCGAGCGCTGGCAGCAGCTCCGAGCCGAGCGCGAAGCGGGACCTCGACACCTATTCGGGCGAGACGCCCATCCTCCGTTCTGGGCCGAGGTAGACCCCTTTTTCCTGGACGCCCACCCCGTCACGGTCGCGCAGTTTCGGGACTTCGTGGAGGCGACCGGGTACAGCACGCAGGCCGAGGAATTCGGCAACGGAGGGGTTCTCCAGAACGGACAGTGGCGCCTCATCGACGGGGCCACCTGGCGCCGCCCGCGCGGTCCGGATCGTCCCAAAGCGCCGGACGATCACCCAGTGACACAAATTTCCTGGAACGACGCGCAAGACTACTGCGAGTGGGCCGGCAAGCGGCTGCCGACGGAGGTGGAGTGGGAGCATGCGGCCCGAGCGGGCCAAGACCAGCGCGCGCTCTGCCCATGGGACGGGGCCTGCCGCGACCGGTCGGCGCGGATGAAGCACGCCAATACGTGGCAGGGCCGATACCCCGTTCAGAATACGGCGGCGGACGGGTATCGCTACACCTCGCCCGTGGGGGCGTTCGACACCACCGCGCTCGGTCTTCAGGACATGAGTGGGAACGTGTGGGAATGGACATCGAGCTGGAAGCGGCCCTACTCTGAGCGCGGGACGCCCTTTCAGCCGACAAAGAAGAGCGAACGGGTGATGCGAGGGGGCTCTTTCATTTGCAGCGAATGCGGGGGCTACTTCGTGTTTTCCCGGTCGGGGGCCACGCCGCGCACCTCCCTCTTCCACGTCGGCGTCCGGTGCGCGAAAGACGCCGCCTCGTAATACCGTTTCCCCATCGGGAGGCGTATTCCACGGGGCGATTTGGACATCGACGCCCACACTCTTCTCCCGCGCTCCCACGCCCCCACGCTCTCTCGCCCATTCCCAAATACCCGTGTCCATCGACGCTTCGACCCGCCTCATCACGCTGCTCGGCCACCCGGTCGAGCATTCCCTTTCGCCGCTCATCCACAACACAGCCTTCCAGGCACAGGGCGTAAACGCCATGTACGTGGCCACGCCGGTGCGCCCCGACGCGCTTGAGGCTGCCGTGGAGGGGCTCCGGGCGTTGCACCTGCTCGGGGCCAACGTGACGACGCCCCACAAGGAAGCCGTGCAGCCGCTACTCGACGAAGTGACGGAGCAGGCCGCAGCGGTGGGGGCGGTCAACACCATCGTGCGCGACGAGACGGAGGCCGGACCGGACCGCCTCCGCGGCGACAATACGGACGTGGAGGGCTTCCTGGCTCCGCTGGACGACGAGGTGGACGAAGGGCTCGACGGGGCGCCGATGCTCGTCTTTGGGGCCGGGGGGGCCGCCCGGGCCGTCGTGTACGGCCTGCTCGATCGCTACCGCCCCGAACGCCTCACGATTGTGGCCCGCCGCCCCGAGCAGGCCGAGGGGCTGGCGGCGGACCTCGCCGAGCACGACACGAAGGACGCACTCCGCGCGTCGACGTTCGAGGGCGCCGCCCTGTCCGTCCGGACGAGCCGCCTCGTCGTAAACGCCACGCCGCTGGGCATGGCTCCCGACCGCCGTGGACAAACCCCTTGGCCGGATTCCTCGGACTTCGGCCCCGACCACATCGTGTACGACCTTGTGTACACCCCGGAGGCTACACGACTCCTCCAGGAAGCCAAAGCACAGGGGGCCACTCCCATCGGTGGGCTCGACATGCTCGTGGAGCAGGCGGCCGCCGCGTACCAGCAGTGGACTGGTCGCGAGATGCCACGAGGTGCGGTGTACGATGCGCTCCATACACGGACGTAGTCGCGGTTCCCCTTGTCCCTGTCGGCAAATCTCGCATAGCGCATCCGTTGCTGAGCAAGCGAGTCCAGAAGATCCTTCTCTTCACTTCACATTCGGCCCGGATCAACAACCGGGCCTCCGATTTTCCCCGCGTTGTGACTGGCCAGACCTCTCGCGTCTGTGCCGCGCCCCCATTTTCCCGGACCGAGAGTCCCAGATTGAGAATCCGTCTGTATGTGGCACCGAGCGTGGACCGGGCTTCAAGAGCGGCTCACCATCCTTCGATGGGCGTCCAGCTATACGACGACGGCGCTCCAAAGCGACGCGACGGCCGGCCTCACGGTCGGCGCGATGCTGATTCCGCAGGCGATGGCGTACGCCGTCATTGCGGGCATGCCGCCCATCTACGGCCTTTATGCCGGCCTCGTCCCTCTACTGGCGTACCCCCTGTTTGGCAGTTCGCGCCAACTGGCGATTGGGCCGGTGGCCATCGACATGCTCATCGTGGGGGCCGGGGTCGGGGCGCTGGCCCAGAGCGGGACGGAGCGGTACGTCGCCCTCGCGATTCTGCTCACGGCCATGGTGGGAGGAATCCAGATCCTCATGGGGGTTCTGCGGCTCGGCTTCGTCGCCAGCCTGCTCTCACGCCCAGTCATCGCGGGCCTGACCGCCGCCGCCTCCCTGATTATTGCGTGTAGTCAGCTCGGCAACCTGCTCGGCGTCGAGCTCGGCCGTTCTCAGTACGTGCACGTCTTGCTCTGGGAGGCTGTCCAACACGTGGGCGCCGCGCACCTCCTGACGGTAGGAATCGGTGTGGGCTGCATTGGGCTTCTCCTGGGCCTGTCCCGGTGGCTGCCCCGCGTGCCGGGCCCGCTCGTCGTGGTGGTCGGGGGCACCGCGGCTGGCTGGTTCTTTGGGCTGGAGAAGCGGGGCGTATCGGTCGTTGGGGACATCCCCACCGGGCTGCCGAGCCCAGAGGTGTGGGCCGCCAGCTTTGGGGACCTGAACGCGCTCCTCCCGGCGGCCATTACCGTGGCGCTGGTGCAGTTTATGAAAGATGTCTCCCTGGGCCGCATCTTTGCGAAGCGGCACGGCTACAGCATCGATCCCAATCAAGAACTCATCGGGGTCGGGGCGGGCAACGTCATCGGGAGCCTCTTTCAGAGCATTCCGGCCTCGGGGAGCTTCTCGCGGTCGGCGGTTAATGACCGGGCGGGGGCCGCCACCCCACTGGCCAACATGTTCGCCGCCGGGGTCATTGCGCTTACCCTGCTCTTTCTGACGCCGCTCTTCTACTACCTTCCCACGCCAGCCCTGGCTGCCATCATTTTTGTGTCCGGCCTCAGCCTCATCGACCTGCGGGAGATCCGGGCGCTGTTTCGGGCCCGACGCCGAGACGGCTACATTGCGCTGTTCACGGCCGTCTGCACCCTTTTCATCGGCATTCAAGAAGGCATCCTGCTTGGTATTGGGGCCTCGATCGTTGTCGTCCTCTTCCGCATGAGTCGTCCGAATGTTGCGGAGCTCGGGCACGTCCCCGGCACGCGCCGCTTCCGCGACCTCGACCGGTTCGGACAGGCCGTGCGCCTCCGGGACATCATGGTGCTACGGGTCGACGCGTCCCTCTCTTTCACCAACGCCGAGTACCTCCGCACCTTCATCCTGGAAAAGAGCGAGCACGAAGGGCGGCCCGTCGAGGTGGTAATCGTGGACGGCAGCAGCATCAATAGCCTCGACGCGACGGCGACGGACGCCCTTTTCTCGGTGGCCGAGCGACTGGAGGACGAAGGCATCGAGCTGCACCTGACGGGTCTCGTCGGGCCGGTCCGGGAGACCGTCCGGCGGGCGGGGCTCCACGCCCTGCTTGGCGAGGACCGGTTCCACCTCACGCCCTACCACGCCGTCACGAGCGTCCTAGGGCGCTTCGACGCCGAGGAGGACACCGATCGGCTCGCGGAGTATCTGGACAAGACCGGTTCAGGAGAAAAAGAGCCGACTCCCTCGGCCACCTGACTCGTTCACGCGTGTACGTGCCGACGGGGAATCGTTCGCGTCTCCCGGCCTCCTTCGGCCCAGTTTCTGGAACAATCGGTCGTCCCCTCCATGGAGCGGAGTCCACGTTTGCTCAACGCTCCGCGCGGCCCATGAATGCCGACGAGCAGGAGCCCATCCTCAGTTCTGATCTTGCCCTGCGACGGCGCACGCTCTGGCTCGGCGAGATGGAGCTCTACGACGATCACCTCTCGATCTCTGGATGGCGATGGTCCGGCTCGGTCTGGCGTCCCATCCCCATCACGGACATCCGTCGGGTCGAAAAGTGGCCGGCGTCCTGGTGGGGAACCAACTTCGTCATTCGTCCGGCAGAGGAGCGGGACTTCTACTGTCGGGTGGAGGAGGGAATTTTCTACTGGGTGAAGGAATTTCGGGACGACGAGCGCACCGAGTTAGAGGTCCGACACTGATTCCCACCGCCAACGCCGGGTGGTCGAGTCGACGCACGCGTGCCTTCGAATAGAAAAGCGTGCGGTGTAGAAGAGGAATCTCCCCTCCAACTCCGTCCTTCTGGCGAGTCGATTTCTTGACTCCTCTTCTCCCGGTTGCCTCCGCCCATGATCAGAAGACAAACTGTTCCGCTGCCGGGCAATATCGGTGCCCATCGACAGCGTGGCCTGTTCGTCCGCCGGGTGATGTTTGTGTGAGGGCGGAACCAACGGCGAACTCCGTCCGATGCATTGCTTATCAATATACATGGCCCCACGCGCGCCTTCGTCCCCTCTGGCGCGTTCGGTCCGCCCCGCACACATCGCCAGCGAACCGACGCATTCCGCTCGTACAAATGATCAATTCTCTCGCCCCGGACGCCCTTCGCCAACGCTTCGACCCGTCCGATTTTGACTTCGAAACGACCGAAGACCTACCGGCCCAAACGGAAGTGGTGGGTCAGGACCGCGCCGTCGAGGCGCTCAACTTCGGCATGAACGTCGATGCCGAAGGATACAACGTCTTTGCCCTGGGTCCCACGGGCACCGGCCGCCGCGAGTTGGTGCAGCACTTTCTGGAGGATCAGGCCGCCGAGGAGGAGACGCCCCCGGACCTGTGCTACGTCAACAACTTCGACGACGAGCGCAAGCCGCGCGCCCTCCGCCTGCCCGCCGGGCGGGGCTGTGACCTGAAGGAGGACGTGGACGAGCTCATTGAGGATCTCCAGACGGCCCTCCCCGGCACGTTCGAAAGCGAGGAGTATCAATCGCGCCGCGAGATGATTCAGGAAGAAGTGCGGGAAGGCCAGGAGGCGGCGCTCGAAGACCTGCAGGAGCGCGCCCGCGAGGAGGGCATTGCCCTCATCCGCACCCCACAGGGCTTCGTCTTCACCCCCATCCGCGACGGCGAGGTGGTGCCCCCGGAGGAAGTGGAGTCGATGCCCGAGGAGGAGCGCGAGGAGGTTCAGCAAAAGATTGAGGGCTACCAGGAGGAGCTCCAGCAGATCCTTCGCAAGGTGCCCCAGCATCAGCGCGAGGCGCGCCAGCGTATCGAGGACCTGAACGAGGAAATGGCAACCCTCGTCGTGGACGACCTCATCGACGAGCTGCGCGACGAATACGCAGATCTCGACGACGTCCTGGACTTTCTGGACAGCGTGCGAAGCGACCTCATCGAGAACGTTGACTTCTTCGTCCAGGCTGCGCAACAGGGCCAGAACCCTCGCCAGCAGGGCCCGGCCCAGATGATGCAGCAGCAGGGCCAGCAGGGCGGCGGGCAGCAGACGCCTGCGCCGGACGGGGCCTTCTGGCGCCGCTACCGCGTCAACCTCATCGTCGACAACGAAGACACCGAGGGCGCCCCGGTCGTCCACGAGGACAATCCAAACTACCAGAACCTCGTAGGTCAGGTGGAGCAGATCGCCCAGATGGGCGCGCTGGTCACCGACTTCAACCTGATCCGGGAAGGCGCCCTCCACGAGGCCAACGGTGGCTACCTGATCCTGGAAGCACGGGAGCTGCTCACGCAGCCCTACGCCTGGGAGGGTCTGAAGCGAGCGCTTCGCAACGAAGAAATCCAGATCGAGTCGCCCGGGCAGGCGCTCGGGCTTATCCGCACCCTTACGCTCGAACCGGAGGCTGTTCCGCTCGACGTGAAGATCGTGGTCGTGGGCGAGCGGCTAATCTACTATCTCCTGGATGCCCTCGACCCGGATATGGACCGTCTCTTCAAGGTGATGGCCGACTTCGACGACCAGATCGACCGGGACGAGGAGCATGAAGCCGACTACGCTGATCTCATTGCCACGACCGTGGAGGACAAGGACCTGCAGCCCTTCGACCGCTCGGCCGTGGCGCGGGTGTTCGAACACAGCCTCCGAATGGTGAGCGACACCGAAAAGCTGAGCGCACAGGTTGATGAAATCCGGGATCTGCTGGTGGAGGCCAACCATTGGGCACAGGACGATGGGGCCGACACGGTCACCGACGAGCACGTCCAGCAGGCCATCGACGCCCAGATTTATCGTGCCAACCGCCTCCGAGAACGGGTCCAGGAGTCCATCGAGCGCGAGAAGGTGTACATCGACACCGAGGGCAAAACCGTCGGGCAGGTCAACGGCCTATCCTACCTCGAGGCTCCGGGACTCAGCTTCGGGAAACCCAATCGCATTACGGCGCGGGTGCGCCTCGGCAAAGGCGAAATTGTAGACATCGAGCGCGAGGCTGCCCTCGGGGGACCCATCCACTCGAAGGGCGTGCTCATCCTGTCGGGCTTCCTGGAAGGACGGTTTGCGCAGCGGTACCCCCTCTCCCTCTCGGCCCGCCTCGTGTTCGAGCAGTCCTACGGCGGCATCGACGGAGACAGCGCCTCCTCAGCCGAGCTGTATGCGCTCCTCTCGGCCCTGGCAGAGGTGCCGCTGAAGCAGTCCTTGGCTGTCACCGGCTCGGTGAACCAGCGCGGCGTAGTGCAGCCCATCGGCGGGGTCAACGAGAAAATCGAGGGCTTCTTCGACATCTGCGAGGAGCGCGGCTTCACCGGCGAGCAGGGCGTTCTCATCCCCGCCACCAACACCGACAACCTCATGCTGCGACCGGACGTGGTGGCCGCAGTCGAGTCGGGCGACTTCCACATCTACCCTGTGAAAACGGTCGACCAGGGCATCGAGCTCCTGACGGGGATCGAGGCCGGAACTCGCGACGAACAGGGCGCCTTCCCAGACGATACAATCAATGGACGGGTGGAGGCCCGGCTCCATGAGTTTGCCAACCGCCGGCGCCAGTTCGCCCTGACGGACGGACAAGCTGAGATGTCCGAGGAGGTGTAAATGTACGACAGTCCGCACAATCCCATGCCTACGATTGAGGCCCCTTCCTCCACGCGCATCTTTCGTCGGATCCTTGTAGCCCTCGACGACTCTCCCCACAGCCGCGCCGCCCTCGACATGGCCGTGTGGCTGGCGGCCGACCTGGAGGCGGAGCTGGAGGCCCTCTTCGTCAAGGACGAGAACTTGCTCCGGGCCGCCCAGCTCCCGTTCGCAGAGGAGGTGCGCGCCCACTCGGTGTCGCCAAAGAGCCTCACCGACCGCCGCGTGCAGCGCCAGCTGCGCTACCAGGCCGAGCGCGCCGAGGCGGCCCTGCAGGAGGCCACTGAGCGGGCCGAGGTCTCCTACAATTTCCGCGTTGTCGAGGGGGACGTGACGCGCAAGCTGCGTGAGGCCGCCGAGGAGGTCGATCTACTCGCCATGGGCAAGGCGAGCACGCGGAGGAGCAGCCGACGCCGCCTCGGCACCACCTGTCAAGCCCTCTTGTCTGAGTGCACCACGCCGGTGCTGGTGCTCCGGCGAGCCGTGCAGCACCGACAACCAATCTACACGTACTACGACGGATCGGACGCTGCGCAAACGGCCCTGCGCGTGGCGGCTGGGCTCGCATCGCGGGGCGCCACCCATCCCCTCAAGGTGTTTCTGCCCCCGCAGGAGGAGGCGGACACGGAACGCCTCCGAGCGGAAGTGGCAGAGGAATGCGAGAATCGCGTCTCCCAGCTTCAGGTAAGCCCTCTCACGAAGACTGAACTCTATCGAATCGCGACGATCGCGCAGCGGGAAGGGTGCGGCCTTTTCGTGATGCCCGGCGGCGCCTCTCCCCTGTCCAACATGTCGCTCCAGCGCTTCCTCCGCGAGCTCGACCGCCCCCTTCTCGTGGTCCGGTAGCACCTAGCGATCCCTGCGTCATCCCACCATCCACGCTCCTTTTCGCCATGAGTGCTGTC
The DNA here is from genome assembly GCA_964491575.1 of uncultured Salinivenus sp. Taxonomy (GTDB): domain Bacteria; phylum Bacteroidota; class Rhodothermia; order Rhodothermales; family Salinibacteraceae; genus Salinibacter. Next base: position 8,393 of record CAZBIB010000052.1, read on the forward strand.
GTTCGACTCTCGCTGCGTCCCGACGAAGACGCGAAGGTGACCCCGCTTGAGGTGCTCCAGGATTTTGCGGATGTCCGGACCGGATGGAGCTACCTGGAAGAAGATTCGCGCCACTATACCGAGCTAAAAGGCGCGCCGGGAGCGATTCTCCGCCACCGCACCGACCCGTCCACGTACGTCGACCTTGGGTTCGTGGGAGCGGAGCCGGAATCCAACACCCTGGACCTCGCCGTTCTGGACCGCCCCGGCTCGGATGCCCCGCTGTCCTCCGACGAGCGCGCCGATCTGATCGACACCTTCCTCGACGCGATGCGCGACTACCTGAGCGCGCGGCCGGACCACGTCACCCTCCACGTCGAGCGCGACCGGCCCGATCCTGCCGCCTCGTAGAAACAGGCCCGCAACTGGACGACTCCGCGGGCCCACGACTCATGACGGTGCTCCTGCTCGCCTGCTGCACCCCAGGGCGGCTCATTTGGACGGATCACTCGCGGTAGATCTTCCAGCCGAGTGACGTCGTTTTCTGTAGATCCCTTCCGGTTTCCAGGGGAGAGATCAACGAGTCGCGGTTGACGAGTTACTACTTTGCTTCGTTGACCTCCTTTGCAGCCCTGATGCCGGAGCGAAGCGCCCCCTCCATCGTCTCCCGGAGAACGGTGGTATGCTCCCCCGCAAAGTGGATGCGGCCGTGCGGGCGCTGGAGCGCCTCCAGGTGCCCGGTCACGTCACCGGGGCCCGGCCGCGTAGGGGTCTCGGCCCCAAGCCTTCACGACCGCCCCCTCGGCGTGCTCTCGAATGCCCGGATGCACATTCTCCATCTCGGAGAGAATGTACGGGATGAGCTCCTCATCGGGGCGGCTCGCCTGCTGAGTGGCTGCTGATCCCACCACGTAGCCCTCCACGATGGCTCGCTGATTCGACCCGGCCGCCAGCCGGAGCGATTTTCTCGATCAGCCAGAACGCCGTGAGTACGGCCATCCAGAGCAGGTTCATCACGCCGAGCACGAGCATGACGCCTACGGCCCATCGAGCCGCTCGGTCTCCGCGTCGCAGTTCTCCACGACCTGTCGGAGCTGGTCGAGCGCCTCTTCGGACAGTTCGCCCTCAGCCCCCTCCACCACCCAGCGCGCCGCCGCAATGAGCGCGGACAACTCGTAGGCGTGGAGGGTGACCGAGAACACCGTGGGCCGCACTTTCTCGATCTTCATTGCGTGAAGTAATTTCAGGTTGGCACGTTGGCTGAGAATGGGAGCGTGGGGGAAAGGGAGGGCGGGAGAGGGCCGAATGACCCAGGTTCTCCCGTTCCCCCGTTCACGTACTCATCGTGCGTTTTTTTCTCTATGAGCACGTTTTGCTTCCCAGACTGACCCGCTGAAGCTGCATTAGGCCGCGACGCGTTGCCCGTCTTGCTCCTTCTGAGACTGCTCGGCGAGGTACTCACCGACCTGCTCAAGCTCCTCGGCAAACTCGTCGTAGTCCTGCCGCATGCCGTTGAGGTAGGCGCTCCAGCCTAGCGTCATCTTCGCGTAGTGAACTGCTTCCTGGATTTCCTCATCGGTGGCACCGAAGAGCTTGGCCGCCTCCGTGTGGAAGAGCGTGCAGTAGTGGCACTTGGTCTCGGAGTGGATGGCGATGCCCATCAGTTCCTTGTACTTGTTCGGGATGAGCGTCTCCCCGAGTTCGAGCCGCTTGAACAGATGCCATTCAGCCTCGAGATACTCGTCTGGGATCTGCTCGAAGAAGCTGGGCACGAGGCCCATGGTTTCTTGGATGTCTTGCTCGACTTCTCGGCGTGAAGTAGTCATGGATAGTCCTCTGTTGTTGTGGTTGGTGTGGTGAGTAATAGCGCTGCCGCAAGCGCGTACTCTTGCGGCGATTCTTTTGCCCCCCGCCATCTATACATTGCGCAAAAACTCCGCGGAAGACGACATTCCCGGAGGCCGTCGCGTGTTTTTTTTGTGAGTCACACGCGGCGCGGCGGGGCCTCTTCAGCCTTCGTTCCCATCCGTTTCGGCCACGGAATGAGCATCGGCACGCGCTCGCGATAGCGCCGATACTTCTCGCCGAAGACCGCGATCAGGTCGCGTTCTTCCAGTTGGAGGGCGACGAGGATGTAGCCGGTCGTAGCGAGGGCGAAGACAAGGTGACCCACCGTCATCCGAGGGGTGGCCCAGAAGGCGATTAGGAAGCCCGCCATGATGGGATGGCGGAGGTAGCGGTAGAGGCTCGGCGTCTGAAAGCCCGGCTCCCATTGCTCGCGGCCTTTTAGGAAATCGTGGACCTGCTTCACGCCGAAGAGGTGGGCGTGGCTGATCATGAATGTAGACACGAGCACCAGTCCCCAGCCCAGGCCATAGAGCGTCCAGAGCAGGATGCGACCCGCCTCCGCCTCCACGTTCCAGACGACCGCAGGCATGGGCTGCCAGAGCCAGTAGAGCAGGAGGAGCGCCAGGCTCGAAAAAAGGACGTAAGTGCTGCGCTCGATGGGGGCGGGGACAATCTTCGTCCACCACTTCTTGAAGCCGGGCCGCGCCATGCCGCTGTGCTGCAGGGCAAAAAGTCCCAGCAGCGCCCCATTAATCAGGAGCGACGACCAGAACGCCCCTGCGGCCCCACTGTCGATGGACTTGGGCACACCGGCATTTGCCACGAAACCGATGGCGTACAGGAAGGAGAGGAAGAAGATGAGATAGCAAACGAGACCGTAGGCGAAGGCGAGAAATCGACGCACGAGCAAGCGAAGGGGGTTTGTGAAAAAGGGAGAGCAAAAAGACTTTGATCGTTCTCATCCGTATATTGCGTAAAAAGAGAGTGCAGGACGACACGGAAAAGTCCTCCGCCGCCCATGCCTGCCGCCGAACAGTCCTCTTCCGGCGATGTCACGCGGCTCCTGCACGCCGTGCGTGATGGAGACACAGACGCCTTCGACCGGCTCCTGCCGCTGGTCTACGACGAGCTGCGGCAGCTGGCACGGCACGAACTTCGGGGCGAGCGCGCCGGGCACACGCTCGACACCACCGCACTCGCCCACGAGGCGTACCTGAAGCTGGTCGACCAGGCGCAGCTCGACTGGCACGGGCGGGCACACTTCTTCTCGATTGCTGCGCGGGCGATGCGCCAGATCCTGGTCGACCACGCTCGCAAGCGGCAGGCCCAAAAGCGCGGAGGGGACCGCGAGCGCACCACGCTCACGAACGAGCACCTCGCCTGGGACGTCTCGTGGGACGAACTGCTGGACCTGGACGTGGCCCTCCACCGCCTCGACGACGTGGACGAGCGCTTGCGGCAGGTCGTGGAGTACCGCTTCTTCGGTGGGATGACAGAGGACGAGGTGGCCGACGTGCTGGACCTCTCGACGCGCACCATCCAGCGCGATTGGAAGAAGGCCCGCGCCTGGCTCTACAAAGAGCTCTATCCGCAGGATGAATGACGAACGACGAGTGGTGAACATCTGTCATTCGACAATCGGGAATCGAAAATGCCTGACCGATGGAAACAAATCGAGGCTCTCTTCGAGCAGGCCGTTGAACAGCCGCCGCACGAGCGCAGCGACTGGCTAAGCGAGCACTGCGACGACGAGGACCTGCGTGCCGAGGTCGAAGCGCTCCTGACCGCGCACGAGCGTCCGAGCGGAATCTTGGATCGCCCTTTACCTGTCTGGAACGCGGACAAAGAGGAGAGCTTCAGGGAGCGCCGCGTCGGCCCCTACCGGCTCGTTGAGGAAATTGGGCGCGGGGGAATGGGGGTGGTCTACCGGGCCGAGCGGGCCGACGGCCACTTCGAGCAGCAGGTGGCCGTCAAACTGCTCCGGTGGGAGTGGGCCACCGAAGACCGAGCGCGTCGGTTCCGCAGCGAGCGGCAGATCCTGGCCTCCCTCCAGCACCCAAACATCGCACGTCTCTACGACGGGGGCGTCACCGAGGAGGGCCTCCCCTTTCTCGTCATGGAGTACGTCGAGGGCCAGCCCATCGACGCCTACTGCGACGCCCACAACTGCTCCTTCGAGGAACGCCTGACGCTCTTTCTCACCGTCGCTCGGGCCGTCGAGCACGCGCATCAGCGGCTTGTCATCCACCGCGACCTCAAGCCCTCCAACATCCTCGTCACCGACGAGGGCGACCCGAAGCTCCTGGACTTCGGCCTGGCCAAACTCCTACGGGAGGAGCCGGCGAAGGACCTCCCCTCCACCCGTCCGACCCGGCGCTGGATGACCCTCCAGTATGCCAGCCCTGGGCAGGTCAAGGGCGAGTCGTTGACCACGGCGTCGGACACCTACCAGCTGGGGCTGGTCCTGTACGAACTGTTGACCGGGCAGCGTCCCTACGACGTGACGGGCAAGACGCCCAGCGAGGCCGAGCGCGTGATCTGCGAGACGGAGCCGACGTGCCCCAGCACCGCCGCCGCCGCCACCGGAGCGACCGATCTCTCGGAACCGCGCTTTGCGCCTCCCGAGAATTCCCGGCACAAGCTCAGAGGGGACCTCGACACGATCATCCTCAAGGCCCTGCACAAGGATCCGGAGCGCGGCTACGCCTCCGCCGAAACGCTGGCCGATGATCTGGAGCGACACCGGAGGGAATTGCCCGTCTCCGCGCGCCCCGATACGCTCGGCTACCGGGCGAAGAAGTTCGTGCGGCGACACCGGGGGGGCGTAGTCGCGGCGGCACTCGTGCTCCTGTCACTGCTGGCCGGCATTGCGGGGACGACCTGGCAAGCCCAGCGCGCCACCCAGCAGGCCCGCCGTGCCGAAGCCGAGCGCGACAAGGCCGAGCAGGTGACCGGCTTTCTCGTCGACATCTTTGAGGTCGCCGATCCGCACCGCACGAAAGGCGGCACCGTGACTGCCCGCGAGCTGCTGGACGAAGGCGCTGTGCAGATCCGCAACGAGCTGGACAGCCAGCCAGACGTGCAGGCCGCACTGCTCGGTGCCGTGGGCCGCGTTTACCGGCATATTGGCCTGTACGACGAAGCCCGGCCGCTTCTCGAAGACGCCCTCGCACTGCGGAAAAAACGCTTCGAAAAGCCGCATCCCGATGTGGCCGAGAGCCTGCACGAGTTGGGCGTCCTGCTCCAGCAGCAGAGCGAATACGAGCGGGCCGACACGATGCTGGAGGAAGCGCTTGCCATGCGCCGAACACTCTTCGACGCCCCGCACGCAGACCTGGCCGCCTCCCTTACCCGGCTGGGACAGGTGGCGCGGGAGCGCCGGCACCTCGACCGCGCCGAACGCCTGCTGGGCGACGCTCTGGCGATGCACCGTAGCCTCCACGGAGACACACATCCGCAGGTGGCCAACGGCCAGTTCGACCTGGCGATGACGCTGCACGTGCAGGGACGCTACCGCAAGGCCTACGAGCTACTCCAACAGGCGGTGGCCACCTACCGGGCGCTGCCGGGCGAGCGGACTCCCGAACACGCCACGGCTCTCTTCAGACTGGCAGAGTTCGAGGAGGGGGCGGTCGCAGAATCACTTCACCGGGAAGCGCTCCAGATGCGGCGCGCACTCTACGGACCCGAGCATCCCAAGGTGGCAGCCAGCCTCAACGGACTGGCCGGTGCGATGAAGGGGCTCGGGAAGCTCGATGCTGCGAAAACGCTCCTCCGAAGAGCGATCTCAATACAGCGCGCGTGGCGCGGCGGCGACGCAGGCGGCGAGGCACAGAGCCAATTTCTCCTTGGCCAGGTGCTGGAAGACCAGGAAAATCTCGAGGCGGCCGACACCACATTCCGCAAGGCCCTCGCTCTCTGGCAGCGCTCCGGCCGCGACGCGCATTCCAACGTCGGACGGGCGCTCAAGTCGCTCGCCGACCTCTTTCAGAAACGGGGCGAGTGGAGCGTCGCCGACTCGCTCTACCGCCGCGCCTTTCCAATCTACCGACAGGCCTACGGCAACGACCATCTCATGACGCTCCGCCTCCGTACCGCCCGAGCTGTGCTGCTCCGCAAGCGCGGCAACTGCGCGCAGGCCGTACCGACCTTTCGTGAGGCGCTACGGAGATACCGGAAGCTCTTTTCCGAGGCCCACCCGCGCCTCGCGGAAACGGCCTTCCAACTCGGCGTGTGTCTCACGGCGCTCGAGCGCTACGACGAGGCCGAACGACACCTGCTCGAAAGCCGCCGGATGAGCGAGGAGCTGGACGCTTCCGGAGACCACAGGCACAACGTCCTCCGGCACCTCGCCCAGCTCTACGAGGCCTGGGACAAACCCGACCGCGCCGCCAAATACCGAGCGCGGCTTGCAAACACCAAAGCCCTCACGACGCCATAAGGACGCCTCCGGCCAGCTCAGTGCCGCGGGCATCCTCCGCTCGCGGCCTACGAGTCGCCGAATCTTCTCATCGCAGTGAAGGTGAAAACTCAGGCCCGAGCTTAAAACATCCACCTTGCCGTCGGTCCTATGGATCGCTTCATTCCGGAAGATGTTCTCCATTCCGCCCGGATGTCTTCCGATGAGCTAAAGCGGGAGATTGCAGTCCTTCTTTTTCAGAAAAAGCGCCTCACCCTCGGTCAGGCGAGTCAATTGGCCGACATGCCAACAGCCGATTTTCAGCATCTCCTGGCGAGTCGCGAGATCGGTCCGCACTACGATGTTGAAGACCTTGAGGACGACGTAGAGACCCTACGCAAGCTGGGACGATTATGACGGTCGTCAGCGATGCGTCCCCGATTATCAACCTGGATGCAATCGGGCATCTAGATTTGCTCCGAGGCTTGTACGACGATCTTCTGATCCCGCCCGCAGTCCACGACGAAGTTACCGCTGCGCCCGGCAGCCAGGAGCCAAAGCTATTCAAACCGAACAATGGATTGCTCGTCGCTCCCTGAGCCAAACGCATCTCGCTTCTGCTCTACTGGGGGAGCTTGACCTAGGCGAAGCCGAGGCGATCGCACTTGCCATCGAGACAGAGGTTGAGCTGCTCCTAATCGACGAACAGGCGGGGCGACGCGCGGCCCGGCGTCTGGAGGTGGGTCACGTGGGTACACTCGGGGCGCTTCTGGAAGCAAAGCATGCAGACCGCGTGCCTGCAATTCACCCCCTACTAGATGCACTCCGCTCTGAGGCCGGCTTTTGGATCAGCGATCCGCTATACGAGAAAACACTGGAGCTGGCGGGCGAGGAGGACTCCTCATAACCCAAAACAAAAAACGCCGCCGCCCTCCGATCTCTCGGAAGACGACGGCGTGTGAGAAGAGCACTTCCCTGTCTGCAGTCGGCGGACGGCCGACGGCGGTCGTTACGCTCCCAAAGTGGCGGTTCCATTGGCGCTCGCGTCAGACGCTTCCGCGGCAGTCGACACCGTCTCGAACGTGAGCCCGCTCTCGTCGTCGGCGAGCTCGATGCGGACGGTGTCGCCGTCCTCAATCGTCCCGTCGAGGAGCGCTTGCGAGAGGCCGTTTGAGACGTGGCGCTTCATGACGCGCTTGAGCGGACGGGCGCCGAAGGCCGGGTCGTATCCCCGATCGGCGAGCCAGTCCTTCGCGTCATCGCTGAGTGTGAGCGTCAGGTCGTGGTTCTTCGCGGCGAGCCGCTGCACGCGCCCGAACTGGATCTCGACGATCTCGCGGATGTGCTCGCGGCTGAGCGAGCGGAACATCACGATGTCGTCGATCCGGTTCAGGA
>CAZBIB010000053.1:0-11566 GCA_964491575.1 uncultured Salinivenus sp.
CCAGCGTGTCTCGGCCAACCTCGTCGTCGGCCTCGCGGACCGGGGCGAAGGCCTCGTGGGCGTCGGGGAGATGGGTCTCAATCTGATCGAGGATCGTGTCGGCCCGCCAGATGAACATGCCGCTATTCCATAGAAAATCGCCGGCATCGATGAACCGCTCGGCTGTGGACTGGTCCGGCTTTTCGGCGAAGGTGCGCACCGGATAGGCACGGAGCTCGGTCTCCTCCTCGTCGGCCCCGTCGTACTGAATGTATCCGTAGCCGGTGGCCGGATAGGTCGGCTCAATGCCAATGGTGACGAGCGCATCGCGATTCCGGGCCGCGTCGAAGGCCACGTCGAGCGTCTTGTGAAACTGTTCGACGTTCCCGATTGCGTGGTCGGCGGGGAGAACCGCCATCGTCGCCTCCGGGTCGCGTTTGGCGAGCGTCGTGGCCGCGTAGGCGATGCAGGGGGCCGTGTTTCGGCTGATCGGTTCGGCAAGAATGTTTTCGTCGGGCACAGCCGGAAGCTGCTTCTTCGTCTTCTCCACGTACCGCTCGTGGGTCACCACCAGGCAGCGCTCCGGGGGCACGAGGCCCTGAAGCCGCGCGACGGTGTTCTGGATGAGGGTCCCGTTGCCGAAGATGTCGAGGAACTGCTTGGGGTGCTCCTTGCGGCTAGCCGGCCAGAAGCGGGTGCCGATGCCTCCGGCCATGATGACGGCGTACTTCATGTGGATGAGAGGTCGTGTCAAGAATCGAATTGCGCGACGCCTCTAACATAGCGACTGGACCGGGAAGAAGTGAAGTGGAAAAGGGGGAGCTCCAGGGCGATTGCATGTTAAGATTCAAGTCTACCCTCCAAGACTTGGTTGTCTTTGAGAATGCGAATCAGGGCCGGTGTGCGTGGGGGAATGGGGGCGCGGGAGCGTGGGCGCTCTGAAGGCGTTGCCCTGAAGAACAGCGAAAGCAGATTCCTGTCGGGAGGATACAATTGCCGTGAGGGAGAGCCAGAGCCGTCGTCTGTACAAATTCGAATGGAAACTGCTCTCGTCCCGGTTGGAGAAAATGGCCCGCGGCCGTCGTACTGGGCGGCAGTGCTGGATCGTCACCGGGCCAGCAGCGGATGGTTGCGCGTGAGCACCGTGCGGATGCCGCGAAGCAGGCCCCGCAGGGCCACACTGCTATTCGGGTTCGAGGACGTGAGAAGGGCCAGCAGGCGGCCAAGGAGGCTCCATCCATACGCCAGGCGCGAGCCGAGGTCGCCGAAGTGTTTCTTTACAAACCAGCGGCGGTGCACGGTGAGGGAATGGCCGTATCGTTCGGCATCGAATCGGTTGCGGGGCGAGCGCCGATGGGTGAGGCGGGCCTCGGGCTGCACGACGAGGCGGCTCTGCTGATGGATGCGGTAGGACAGGTCGAGGTCTTCGAGCATCGAGTAGCCCGTGAGGATCTCGTCGAAGCGGTGCTGGTCCAGAAGGGGACGGCGGTATGAGGAGCACCCGTTCAGCCACTCCGTGTCACGCAGGCCGGACGCGTCGTTTGGAGCTGGCCGTTGCGCGCTCGTGGTGCAGCCGGAGGGGAGTACGTGACCGGTCTCGGCGTGGCTCAGGAAAAATAGGCGCTGCAGTCGCTCACTGCGGGCGGAGGGGGTGTCCTTCGAGGGCTCCAGGATAACGCCGCCCACTCCCCCCACGTCCGGCTCCGTGCGAAGCACCGCAGACAGCGCCTCAAAGTATCCCGCATGCACCGTCACATCGTCGTCGATGAAATGCACGATCTCGACGGAAGGAGGCAGGCGGTCGAGCGCGGCGTTGCGCTGCCGGGCCGATGAGGGCGCATCTGTATACGGCCTGTGCACGCTCGGGAGCGCATCGAAGCCCTCGACGAGCGAGCGGGTGCGCGTCCGTTGCTCCGCATCGCTCGCGTCGATCACCACGAGTAGGAGATCGGCGCTGGGCGGATGCGCCGCGATGCTTTCAAGCGTCTGTTCCAGTTCTCCGGGACGGTTCCGCGTGCAGATCACGACTGCTTCCGAAGCGTTGGGACGCTGTGAGGGCATGGGAGGGACGTTATGTGCGATAAAACGTCAGTGCAGACAAGGTAGATAAGCGGAGCGAGAGGCGCACACCATGTCTTCAGGTTCACGGACGGATCGGGTCGTGCACGTGACGACGGTACATTCGCCGTTCGATCCGCGTATTTTCTACAAGCAACTCGCCTCGCTCTGCGACGCGGAGTTCGACGCGTACCTCATCGCGCCCCACGAGCACGACGAGCAGGTTCAGGGCATCTCGATCCATGCCCTCCCGCGGCCTGAGACCCGCTGGCGCCGGCTCGCCCTCCAGCCGCAGGCGTTCAAGAAGGCACGGGCACTCGACGCCGCGCTGTACCAAGTCCACGATCCGGAGCTCCTGCCCCTCGCGTTCCTTCTGAAGACGACGACCGGAGCGCGGGTCGTTTACGACATGCACGAGAACTACCGATCGAAGGGGGCGCTGCTGGGCCGGGCGCTCCGGGCGCTGGAGCGGTGGGCGTTCGGGTGGGTAGACCACGTGCTGCTCGCGGAGGAGAGCTACCGGTCGATTGTGGACGGCCACACGGTGCCTCACACCTGCATTGCCAACTACTTCCGCCCGATTGGGGAGGAAGAACCCGTGGAGACGGTGGGGATCGCGGAGACCCCAACCCGACTTCTCTACACCGGCACCCTCTCCGCAAGCCGCGGCCTTCGCACGATGATTGAACTGGCCGCTGAGATCCAGCGGACCGGCCGGCCGGAGACCGTCGAACTGGTGGGGGTGTGTCACCACGAAGATCAGCGAGCTTGGGCCGAAGAGCAGATTCGGGCGGAGGGACTTGGCGACGTCATCGAACGTGTGGGGTGGGATGCGTACGTCCCGCCCTCAGCCATGTCGTCGCACTACCGCCGCGCCGACGTGGGACTCGCTCTTTTCGAGCCGCATTCCAACTACCGGCGATCACTTCCGACGAAATTCTACGAATACCTGCACTACGGCCTGCCCATCCTCTGCTCGGACTTCCCGATGTGGCGGCGCTTCGTGGAGCAGCACGAGTGCGGCGCCGTCGTGCCGCCGGGCGAGCCGGGCGCCGTCCTCGCCGTGCTCAATGAGTGGCAGGCCCACCCGGAGCGCTATCGACGGTGCGCAGAGAATGCCCGCGCTGCGGCCCCGCAGTATCGCTGGGAGGAGATGGGCGGGCGCCTCGTGAGTCTTTATCGTCGTATGCTGAACGACAGCAGGCTCGAAGAACCCGTCATCGAATCACGCTAATTTTTTCGACGTCGCCCCGGAACGTCGTGTCGGCTCCCTCGATGCGCACTCGGTAGAGATACACGCCCGTAGCCACCCGGTCCCCGTCCTCGTCCCGGCCATTCCAGTGCAGCGTGTTCCACCCCACGTGCAGCGGGGCCTCCAGGTCGCGCTCGTCGAGCTGGCGCACGAGACGCCCGGACAGGGTGTAGATGCGCAGGGTGAAGTCCCCGAGCGCCTCGGTCCGCCCGCCCTTCACCCGGAAGGCAAATGTCGTGTGGGTGTTCATCGGGTTCGGGTACGGATACACGTCCTCGATCACCTGCTTCTGCTGCACGCGGAAGCTGCCCTGATACGGCGTCACCTCATTGCCCCGGGCATCCGTGGCCTCCACCTTCAGGGTGTACGTCGAGTCGCGCGCAGGCAGGTCCGGCTCGTAGACCATTCGCAGCGGATCGGTCGTGCCCGAGTCCGGCGGCACAAACGTCAGGGCATCGCTGGTAAAGGGGATGCGCTGAAACAGCGACCCGAGCTCGGGGTCGCGTTCAGGAGAGCCGCCCTTCAGGTACACGCTGACGTGGCTCGTGTCGTCGAGGACGAGGTGCGAGTTGTTGTCGCGGACGAGAATTCTAAGGCTCGGCTGGGTCGACACGAAGGGGAGCTGAGGGGCCTGCAATCCTACATTGTCAGAGGTGGTGGGCAGCTCGCGCCCGTTGGCCTGCACCCGGATCGACGGCGGCGACTCGTCCTGCACCACGAAGAGATTGCGGACGCTGGTGTTGTTGCTCGGAAGGCGCTCGGGCGGGCCGTCCGCGCTGGCCTCCGCCGTAATCACATTGGCGCCCGGAAACTCTGTGGTCGACAGCGAGAAGGACGTCGTGTCCCGCTCCCCATTTGGGCCGAGGGCCGAGAGGGTATCGGTTACCAGTGTTGTGATCGTGTTCGAGGCGTCCTGCACAGTCACCCGCATGCGGACCGGGTTGCTCGCGACCGGTCCGAAGTTCACGACGGGGACAGAAGCCGAGACGCGGGCGCCCTGCTGGAGGGTATCGGAGAGGGCACTCAGGCCCGACGGGTCGATCGCAAGTTCAGGAACGCCCGTGTGCGACACGCTCCACCTGTTGAGTTGAGGCGCCGTGCGGGCCGTCGAATCCGTAAGGGTGGCACGGAGACGGAGGTAGGGGTGTGCCTGCGCATCGATCGAGGAGAGGTCCCGCTCTCCAGAAGCGCCGCTGAGGTTGTCAATCAAAACGGTAGAGTCCGCCGCGAGGACATCGACCGCAATCTTGTCCCCCGCGTCCGAAGTGGTTCCCGTCCACTGGAGCGAGGCCCAGGCACTCGCCGGGCCGATCCGGGGCGAGAGTGTGGTACCGGAGGCGTGCGGAAATTGAGGTTCGGATTCAATGGTGACCTCATTCACCTCATCTCCCTCCGAGGGTGGGGACACGCGCTCCACCGTCTCGTCCGGCTGCCCTTTCCGCGTTTTAAAGGCCCAAACGTGGTTGTACGTAAGGGTGTCGATGGCGGCCGACCCCAGGTTTTGAAAGAGGGATTTTACCTCTCCTGGAATGGAGGCGCCACTATTTCGGGCGAGGTGCCGGGTGCGGACGAAGATGTAGTCTCCTTCCTGCGGTACCTGATCGAGAAACGTGGCGAGGGCATCGATGGCCTCCTGCTGATCGCCCACCTCGTCTTCGTACTGGTCTTGGAGGTCATACGTGGGAAAAGATTCACTGTCTCGCACCTTTCCTGTGGCCCCATCCATGACGAGCACGCCAAAGCCAAACTGCAGGTACTCGTAACCGGAGGTCCCATCGATAATGAAGCCATCCGTCTGCGATCCCTGTCCTCGCTCAGAGAAGACCAGGACATTCCGGGCGTACTCGTCGAATGTCCAGGAGCGATCGCTGTGCCGAAGGCGCATGTTCGCGTTCGTTCCGAAAAACCGTCCTCGTTGATGCCACGTCCGATCGGGGAAAGAGGGGTCGACGGTAAAACGAGACGTTCGCCAGGTCGCCGCGTCGGCCTCTGCCAGCCGGGCGCGCCAGTAGTAGGTCTGGTTCGGAGAGAGGGCGGACGGCTGCCACGTGCCGCGAAGGCCACTGACCTCGCGCCGCACCTCCCGGCGGCCGGGGGAGGAAAAGTCGGGCACCGTGTCGAGTTGAAGTACGACGGGGACCTGATCGGTCGTCCGGCCGGAGACGGTAAATTCGAGGGTCGGTTGCTCGGAGGAGACGGTTCCGTAGTCGGGCGGGCCGAGGAGCGAAACGCCGGTGTCGAACACCGTCTGCGTGCGCTCGGCCACGTTGTTCGTCTCTCGCACCTCGGCATAGTTGTTCTCGGGGTCCACCCGCACGCGAAACGTGTTGGTGCCGAGGGCGCGCTCGTCCAGAGAGAACGAGAAGGTGAGCGTCCGTTCGAGGCGAAAGCGGTCGAGGCGGCGCGTCCGCTGGGTGGTGGTTCCATCCGGTTGCTCCCAGGTCAGGCGGGCCGTCACGCTGTCGGACGGGATGAGGCCGCGGTTTTGGACCCGGACCGTCACGGTCAGTTCGTCGGAGGGAACCGGCGTCGTCGGGTTGGTGGCGATGAGGTTCGAGGACACGTGCAGGTCGGGCCGAGCGGGGAGGGCCATGTTTGTGGCCGGGTCGCCGAGGAGGCCGTACTGGAGGAGGTGTTTCACGTAGAAGTCGCTGCCGCCGAAGTCGGCGTTGATGTCGGCCTTGGCCGAACGAATCGCCTCGCCCAGCACTCGCATCGTGTCCACGAAGACGTGCTGCACCAGTTCGTCGTTGATGCGAGCCGAGGGCACTAGGTTGCCCAGGGCCGACTCGCCGAAGTGGGCAATGCCACCGTTCAGGGCGCCCTCGCGCGGGGTGCCGTTGGGCCGCACCGAGCCCACGACGAGCTGCTCGCCCAGCGACGGAGCACTTTTTTCCTCAAAGCGCCCCCCGGCGAACGACCCTGTGCGGCAGCCGAGCGAGATGACGATGGGCAGGCGCCCGGCATTGTCGAACTCCGACGGCGGATCCGTCACGATCTCCCAGGTCTGCGCGGCGGAATGGCCGAAATAGTTGAGCCACCCGGCCCCTCGCCTCAGGTCGACGGCGAGGGAGTCCTGGAAGCTGTCGTCAAGGGGAGCGTTTGCCTTTTTGTAGTACTGAATCGTGTCCGCCCCTGTGTGCACCGGCACCGGCTCTCCGTCGATGGTTGCCACCGTGTCCGCTGCGATCTCGCCCCAGCGGTTGGAGTAAAACTGGAGCTGGTTCTGTTCGCTCTCGCTCGTGCCGCCCGCGAGGAGGAGCATCCGTTTCTGCCACCGTTCGAGCGGGGCCGCTTCGTAGGTCTGGAGCTTTTCCAGGAAGAGCTCGCCCTGGGCCACGGAGCGGACCGGAATGCGACCCACCGCAACGAATTCGGACCAGTCGTTGGGACTCTCGCTCTGCATGGCGTACCAGCCGTCCGACGGGGCGTAGCCGAACGAGGGAACGCTCCACTCGGGATAAATCGTGTCGACTGACCCGTCGCGGATGGGGTACTGGGCGTCCCCGAAAATGGCGAGGAAGCGGGGGGCGGGGCCCCACTCCTGGGTCGCCCGGAGAAAGCGTCGGATGGCGATGGGGGTGGGTCGCCCGTAGTCGAACTCGTCGAAGACGTTCTGCACCAGCGCCACCTCCACCTGATAGCCGTCGTGGGATTGGCGGTAGTCCGCGAGCTGCTGGGCGGCGGGGAGGAGCGCCTCGGTGGTGAGGAGGAGGTAATCGGCACCGTGGGCCGTCGAGTCGCTCCAGTTGCTCGGAGCATCGGGCTCGATTGTGACGGGGGCTTTAAAGCCGCCGCTTCCCACGGCCCAGTACGGCGTCGGGGCGGTCGAGGGATCGGTCGAAACGAACGCGGTATCGTTCTCAATTGGAGCCGTGTAGCGGTACGCATCGGTTGGATTGTAGACGCGCACCGAGGTGCCCGTGTGGCCCGTCAGGGCGAAGGTGGTTGTGCCGGTCGTCGGGCTCACGAAGCGCTGCTGATTGTTGCTCGCAGACAGCGATCGCGTGTACGCCGCCTCCGCCCAGTCGAACAGCACGTAGTTGGGCGTGCTCGCCGGATCGGGGCAGTTGAGACTCTCCGAAAACCCGCTGTTGTGGGACGTGAGGCGCAGCGTCAGGCCCGAGTCCGGGATTTGATCCTGGGAAATGGACGTTTCGACTGTGGTCCGGTTGAGGTTTTTCCACTCCGCAGTGGTGAGGGTCTCGAAGGCAACGGATCCGTCGGACTGAAGAAGCTCCCCCTCGATCTCGACGCGGTGACAGGAGGTCGTTTCGGCATCGAAGCGGAGCGTGAGGTCGAGGGAGGCGTCGGAGTCCACGCGGCGCCCGACCGGGAGCGTGTAGGTGGCCGAGATTGGCGACGTGTCGTTGTGCCGAAATCGGCGCCAGTAGTAGCCTTCCGAGTTGGTGTAGAGGGGATTGCCCGTGCTCCCCGGACGCCCGAAGTAGTAGTGCTGGTCCTGCTCGATGTGGGCGGTGTCGCGGAGGGTCGTGGTGGGGGATGTGGAGGACGCGGACGCGTTCTCGTACCGGAGGCCGGACGCGCCCCCCCAGGTCATCCAGTAGTGCGTCGTGTCGCTGTAGAGGCTCCGGTAAGTGCTGCTCTGCGCCGATGCGTCTCCGTTGTAGGCCCAGATCTCGTCCGTTCCGCGGTTTCGGCGTCCCACGAACGTGATCGTATCCGAAGGGTCGAGCGATCCATCCTCGGCGCCCTCGATCTGGATTGGGATCTCCTCCCCGTTTTCGATCAGGCGAATGGTTTCTGGGGCGATGTCGGACAGGGTCGTGCCGCTTGGGAGTGCGTCCTGGAGCGCGTCGGCGGTCACGCGGTACACCCCGTCGCTGGTGACGTTAATTTTGAGGTGGGGAGCGTCAGGATTGTACCACGAGGCATCGTAGTCATCGCCTGGCTGGGCCGAGGCAGTCAAGGGACCCAGGAGCGTCAGTCCGCACACGAGTGCGACCCAGAATGAACGGTGGGGTAACATAGAGATCCAGATACAACCGTCTGCAGCGAGGCGGTCGGGCGTGGTGGAAAAGAGCCAATGCATCAGGAGACCGCCTCTCGCGCCCGACGATAGAATGATCGCGTGCGCCGAACGAAAGGTTCCGGCCCGTACCGGTCGAGCACGGAGGTCCGAATGCGGTCCGGGTTGTACGAGGCCCACTGGTCTCGCATCGTGCGGAGGGCCGCGGCCAGAGCGTCGGCGTCGCTCGTCGGCACGAGGCAGCCCGTCTCGTCCGTCACGATGTCTTTGGGCCCTCCGCACCGAGCAGCCACCACGGGCAGGCCAGTCGCCATGGCCTCCACGAGGGCCACGCCGAACGTCTCGTGCCGGCTCGGCAGCACGAAGGCGTGGGCGTTCCAAAGCGCCTCCCGCACGGCCGTCCGGCCCAGTGGTCCCCGGAAGTCGACGTGCGAGCCAATTCCAAGCCGTCGGGACTGCTCTTCCAGTGCCTCGCGCCGCGGGCCGTCGCCCACGATTGTGAGGACGACCGCATCCGATCTGTGAAAGGCCTGTGCAAAGGCGTCCAGCAATGAGCCCACATCTTTTCGGTTGTTCAGTCCGGTCACCGTTACAAGGTGAAAGGGTGGCGGAGCGGGGCGCTCGTCGGGCGGCGAAGTAAAGAAGGCCGTTCGGACGGGATTGGGATGCACGGCCACGTCCTCGGGCGCAGCGAGCCCGTGTTTTGCAATGACCTCTTTGAGTCCCGAACTGACGGCCGCGATTCCGTGGGCGTGCCGGAAGCCCGTCTCGACGAGGGGCCACCGCCAGGGAAAAACCTCGTCCCGCTGAAAGCCGCTAAAGTGTTCCGTCAAGACGTAAGGCACTCCGAACGTGTCGCTCATCTGGGCTGCAGCGGCTCCGGCCCATCGGGCGCTGTGGGCGTGAATCACATCGGGTACGCCGTGCCGATCGACGTATCGGTCAGCAAGGCGAACGGCGCTCCGAACGCGGAGGCGCATCCCGGGCGGAAAACGCCACCACACGTTCCAGCCGTACCGGCGGAGGGTCGGAATGTCGTGCTCGGTCGCCCACGCCGTCTGAAAGTGCTTCTCGCAAAGAGCCTGCCACGAAAGATGGCGCAGGCTCTGGTGCTCGGGATAGACGACGCCAACCTTGAAATCGTGGTCGTGGAGGATTTGGGCCTGCTCGGCGAAGTAAATTCCCCGGAGCGGCGCCTCGGCGGTCGGGTACCAGGACGGAACCACGAGGACGTGCATATCGGGGAATGGGGGAGAGGGTGAGTGGGCGCGTGGGAGCGCGGGCGAGAGTGCTGTGAGGGGTGATGTCTTGATTTAGAGTGCGATTTCCATCTGAAACGTCACAATTCGATGGAAGAATGACCGGGCGGGGACGTCTCGGTCTTCTTTCGGCCGTCGGGGCGCGTGTTGAGCAGCAGCTTTCGCAGTTGCTCCCGCGACTCGCGCGTGGGGGACGAGACCGACTGGAGCCGCTGAAGGTGCGCGTCGAGCTCGATGCGGGTGTACGGCGCGGGCCCGTCGAGGCCCAGAATGCTGGGATGGCCGGTGGGATGCACCGTTTCGTTTTCCCCCACGAGCTGCTCACTCATCTTCTCCCCGGGGCGCCGTCCCACGAACTCGATCATCGTCTCCGGGTCGACGTGCGGGTACCAGTGCTCGATGAGGCGCTCGGCCAGCCACTGGATGCGGATGGGGGCGCCCATTCGGAAGATGCAGGTGGGATGCGCATTCAGGAGGAGCGTTTGCAGGATCAGGCCGCAGGCCTCCTCCGGGCTCATGAAGTAGCGTTCCATGTCCGAGTGTGTGATCGGCAGCGGCTCGCCTTCCGCGAGCTTTTTCTCGAACCGCGGGACGACGCTCCCCTGCGTTCCGAAGACGTTGCCGAAGCGCACCGTGGTGCACTGCGTGGCACCCGCGCTGGTGCGCACGTACCACTCCGCCAGCTGTTTGGTGGCACCGAGCACGCTCGCCGGGTTGACTGCCTTGTCGGTGGAGACGAAGACGAACCGGTCCACGTCGTGCTGCTCGGAGAGGGTGAGGAGATTGACCGTTGCCTGGGTGTTGTTGCGGAAGGCCTCGGCGGGATGGCGCTCCATCAGGGGGACGTGCTTGTAGGCCGCCGTGTGGAGCACCACGTCGGGCTGGTGGGTGGCGAAGAGGTCGTCCATGAAGGCGGCGTCGCGCACGTCGGCGATGCAAAAGTCCATGTCGCCGTCGTAGCGCTCGGCGCGCAGGGAGGTTTCCAGCCGGTACAGGTTGTGTTCGCTGACGTCCACGAACGCCAGTCGGAAGGGATCGAGAGACACCAGCTGGCGGCTTAGTTCCGACCCGATCGAGCCTCCGGCTCCTGTGACGAGGACGGTCCGGTCGGACAGAAAATCGCGCAGGCCCGAGCGGTCGATCTCCACTGGATCGCGGGGCACGAGGTCGTCCAGCCGCAGGGTCGTCGATGCCATGCCGGAGGCGGGCTCGTCGGGCGAGGTCGAGAGGTGCTCCAGCAGACGGCGCGCCCCCGCGCGGACGCTCAGAACTCCGACCAGGGCCGCGAGGCCGAGCACGGCCATCACGCCGCGGGGCAGCACGTCGGCGGGAATTACCAGGTAGGTGAGCGTGATCGAGAGGCCCCACGCCCCAATCAGCCACGCCCCCACCCGCATAAACTCGGATAGGTGCATCAGCCGGGGCGACAGGCGGTACACGCCGCTCGCCACCAGCGCGGCCACATAGACGCCCAGCACGAGGAAGGACGCGACGCCCCACTCCGTCGTGTGGGGAAAAAGCCACTGGCCGAGTCGAATCCGGTAGCCGAGGAGGAGGCCCCCGTACAGCACCAGCAGATCCGGCAGCACGAGCAGGAGGGGGATCCGCCCGCGGAGCCACGTCCAGAAAGAGGAATTCTCCGAATCAGAAAGAGGGGCCGTCATGGGTCGAACGCGATGGAAACGCTAGGAGTCCGGTTGCGGAGTGTCTCGTTCGTTACGGAAGGGGCTGGGGGCGGGTCGCGTGTTTGGCGAGGGTCGCGTATCGATCCATCATCTCTGCGCGATCGAAGTGCCGGCGGGCGGCGTCTCGGGCATGCTGACCCGCAGTGGTTAGGACTTCGGGCGATTCGAACACGGTCCGGAGGCGATTCGCAAGGATCTCCGGCGACTCAGGCGGAACGGACCATCCGCACCGATGCCGCTCCACAAACCGCTTTGTCCAGCCAGGGTTCGTTACCACGACGGGTGTGCCAGTGGCGAGGCTGTCGAAGAACTTGCCGGGAGAGTTCGACGCCAGCACGGGCCG
>CAZBIB010000053.1:11666-13023 GCA_964491575.1 uncultured Salinivenus sp.
CGAAGTCGGCTCCGTACTCCACAGTCGTCACTGAAGCATCAGGGGCTCGGACGCGGACGTGCTGCTCCATGTCTGGAGACACGGTCACGACCTGCGCCGCGCTCCGGTACAGCGCCGCCTCTCCCCACCGCAGCAGACTGTGGAGGCCGTAGTCCGGCACCGCGCCCATCTGAATGGGGAACGCGGGCCAGAGGTCACGCACCTCGAAGATCCACGGAATGCCTCGAAGCTGAGCCACCGTTCCTGCCGCTGCGGCGGCCGTCAGCGGGGTCGACGACCCGAGAATGAGGTCTGGCCGCGGCATCTGCAGTCCATACCGAACGGCCCGGGCAGCATAGGACAGGAACGAAGCAAGGCGCTGCGGGGCCGACATGGTGTTGTCGTAGGGCACGTCGAACCGAACAAGGTCGACGCCCGGCGGCACCCACGGAAACCGGCGTGCCTTTCGCTTCTCCTCCCACGCCCGGGTCGTAATCACCGTCACGTCGTGATCTTGGCCCAGCCGCTCGACGAGCGCATACGGCCGTGCCGCAGTGGGGCAATCGGGCGTGTGGTAGTACTGGAGGAAGGCGGCAATTTTCACGGGGGAGGAGGGCTTCAGAAGGCCTTTCTTCCTACACATTTAGGCCCGAGAGTACACAGGTGGAGACGTAGGGCACGACGACACGAAATCGGACGCTAGGATACGGGCCGTGCGGGGACGCCAACAGCGGTGCATTCCGCCGGAAGATCATCGACGACCACCGCACCGGCCCCAATCGTACTTCCCCGTCCGATCCGCGTGTTCGGAAGAACGACCGATCCGGTGCCCATCGTGACGCCTGGTTCGAGATGAGCCTCTCCGGAGATGTGCACGCCTGGATGCAGCGTGACGAACGCCTCAAGCCGGCTATCGTGGCCGATCGTGCAATTTAGATTAAGAACGACGTAGGGGCCGATTTGAAAGTTTACGGCTGTCGCGACGCCCTCACGGAGAATGGCGCCTGCGGCAACATTGGCCGTGCGGTGGAGGGAGGTTGAGGGGTGACACAGGGAGGCCGGTTGCACGCTGGACGGCCGGAGCTGCTCCGCAATTCGTCGGCGAGCCGTTCCATCCCCGACGGCGATGACGAACCGTAGGTTTTCGTGCTGAGCCAGCCAGTCTACGCCCCCCCGCACAGGATACTCCAGCACAGTGTTGTCGTGCAGAGTTTCGTCGTCGTCCACGAATCCGATGAGGTTCCAGGTGGGAGTGGGCTGATTGATTTCTTCGACGAGGGCTGCGACGCCGCGGCCCAGTCCCCCCGCCCCAACGATGGCGAGAGACGGACGGTCAGGCATGGGAATCGGAGCAGGAAGAGGCAGAGGGAAACGATGG
>CAZBIB010000053.1:13123-15979 GCA_964491575.1 uncultured Salinivenus sp.
GCAGCGTGGGGCGGGGGCCGACGAGGCTCATCTCGCCGCGCAGGACGTTCCAGAGTTGCGGCAGTTCGTCGAGGGCCCAGCGCCGGAGGAGCCCCCCAATCCGCGTCGTGTGGGCCGAGGGTCGCGTCGGATCGTCCGGCTCGTGCGTCAGCGTGCGAAACTTGAAGATGCGGAACGGCTCTCCATTGCATCCGGCTCGGGTTTGGATGAAGAGGAGCGGCAGTCCGTCATCCAGCCAGATGCAGAGCGCCAAGAGCCCGAGCACGGGTGCCAGCCCTACCAGGAGCAGGCTCGCCCCCAGGAGGTCGAGGGTGCGCTTTGCCGCGGAATGGGAGCAGGCGGGTGCGGACATTGGCGTTACTGGCGGGGAAGGTCGGGGAGTGCCTCGGTGAGCACGTGGGCCACGCGGTCGACCTCTTCGCGGGTCATCGTGCCGTAAAACGGAAGGGCCAGCGTCCGCGCCGCGACCGTTTCGCACACTGGAAAATCGCCCGGCGCAAAACCGAACCGGTCGCGGTAGTACGGCTGCAGGTGAATGGCCGGAAAGTACGGCGCGCATCCGATTCCTTTCGCCTGAAGGTGATCCATGAGCCGGTCCCGGGCGCCTTCGGCAAAGTGGTCGCGCAGACGGATCACGTACACGAACCAGCTACGCTCAGCCCCGACAGGTCGCGCCGGGCGCGCCACGTCGTCGGCCAGCGGCGAGAGGGCCTCCCGATACAGGTCGGCAACATCGGTGCGTCGGTCGAGGAGAGTCTCCAGGCGATCCAGCTGTGCATGCCCGAGTGCAGCCGACATCTCATCGAGTCGGTAGTTGTATCCGAGCCGGTCGTGATGCATTTGCCCATCGCCAGTCCGGCCCTGATTGCGCAGCGACCGGCAGCGGCGGGCCAGTGTCGCATCGTCGGTGGTGATGCATCCTCCCTCCCCCGTCGTAATCTGCTTGTTCGGGTAGAATCCAAACGCTGCGGCGTTGCCCCATTTCCCGATCGGCCGTCCCTGTACCGACGCGCCGAGGGCCTCGCAAGCGTCGTCGATGAGCACCAGGTCGTGCTCGTCGGCCAGCGCTGTGAGAGCGGGCCAGTTGGCTGGCACGCCAAACACGTCGACCGCGAGGATCGCTTCGGTTTGGGGCGTGATCGCGTCGGCCACGCGGTCCGCGTCGAGGTTGTAGGTCGACGGGTCGATCTCGACGAAGCGGGGCCGAAGGTCCTCGTACAGCAGCACGTTGCTCGACGCGATGAAGCTGAACGGCGTCGTAACCACCTCGGCGCCCGGCTCCAGATCGAGGGCCGACACGATGCAGTGCAGCGCGGCGGTCCCACTACTCACCGCAACGGTGTGCTCCGTGCCGCACTGCTCCGCCATCGCGTCCTCGAACGCATCGAGATAGGGGCCGAGGGCCAGCCGCTCCGAATGCAGTACGTCTAGCACATGCTCTCGCTCGTGCTCAGTCACGCTCGGGCGGGCGAGGGGGATTTTTCGATCCTCGGTGGCTGTCGAGGTGCTACTCGATGCGGGAGAGCGAGAAGGCATGGGAGACGAGGAGTGCCGGGTGGCGGAACGAGGGCCGTCGAACGCCCAGAATCAACGTAGGAAGGAACTAGGGGAAGTGGAAATCGGTCGGGAATGCCGAACAGATCGCGTGAAAAAACGACGGATCGAGGCGGAAAAGGTCCCTCCACCGCAGCGAGAAAGCATCAATGTCGGGAACCAGGCATTGCTTTTCTGAATGTCGTGCCCGACGTTCAGTAGGCCTTGTGCTCATTTTGGCAGGGCCAGCTCCTCTCCCTCGTCGCGCCCTCTCCGACGTTCGGTATCTATGGCCATTCCGTTTTAGCGTCAGGCGTTCGGTACATGCAGCCGCTCCGCTTCGGAGACAGATACGAGTGCATTGAGCGACTCCCTAGACCGGGGGCGTGAGGCAAGGTCCTTGCATTGCGTTGACGGGTGCAGGGAGCGACATGTGCGGGAGCCCTCGTCGTCGGTGGGCGCTGGAGCGAGGTCGGCATTTTGTGGTCAGCACTCTTGTTTTTCGCACCAGACTTTTCAGAATTCTCGATCTACCATCCATGACCGTTGCCAGAGATACCTCCGAACATCTCGACTGGCTGGAGTCGGAGGCGATCCATGTGATTCGGGAAACCGTGGCCCAGTTCGACAATCCCGTTCTGATGTTTAGCGGTGGGAAAGACTCGCTCACCATGATTCACCTGGCCCGCAAGGCGTTTCACCCGGCGAAGGTGCCGTTCCCGATTCTGCACGTGGACACGGGCCACAACTTCCCGGAGACCATCGATTTTCGGGACAACCTGATGGAGAAGCACGGCCTGGACCTGATTGTTGGCAGCGTCGAGGAGACGATCAAATCCGGCCGGGCGAAGGAGGAGCAGGGGCCGGACGCGAGTCGCAACAAGCTCCAAATTGTGACCCTGCTCGATACGATCGAGGAGTACGGCTTCGACGCGGCTCTCGGGGGGGCGCGCCGTGACGAGGAGAAGGCCCGCGCCAAGGAGCGCTTCTTTTCCCACCGGGACCGGTTCGGGAACTGGGATCCGAAGAACCAGCGTCCGGAGCTCTGGAACCTCTACAATGGCCGGAGCCGGAAGGGCGAGCACTTTCGGGTCTTCCCTCTCAGTAACTGGACGGAACTGGACGTGTGGCAGTACATCGAGCAGGAGGGGGTGGAGATCCCGAGCCTCTACCTGGCTCACGAACGGACGATGTTCGAGCGGGACGGCGTGCTGCTCCCGAAGTCCCCTTACAACGACCTTCGCGAGGACGAGGAGTACGTGGAAAAGATGGTCCGCTTCCGCACGATTGGGGACATGACCTGTACCGGCGCGGTGGAGTCGA
>CAZBIB010000054.1:0-15616 GCA_964491575.1 uncultured Salinivenus sp.
CTGAATATTCGGGCCGACGAATGGGCCGTGACCGCAATGGAGGCATTTAAGCGCGGGTGAACGGGGGCGTGGGGGGAAGGATGAAGGGGAAATGGGAGCGTGGGAGAATGGGAGAGTGGGCGCACCCACCCAACGCACAACTCTCAACGCCCAACGCTCAACACATCTCCCCGATCAGAAAGGGCGTTGGTAAAGGCGTCGATGAACGAATCCACCTCGGAGCGACGCACACCGACTGTGAGAGTCGTCACGTCTGTGTATTCGCTGTCCTGCACCTCTGTATCGAACTGCTGGAGCACCCGCTGGGCTGGCGAGGTGTCGTCGTACTCGAACCGGAGGCGGATCGGGGTGCGAACGACGCGCTCGACGAGGGTCGCCCGATCAAGAGCCGCCGAGGCCGTGTCGCCGTAGGCCCGCGCGAGCCCACCGGTTCCCAGCTCCGTCCCCCCGAAGTAGCGAGTCACCACGACGAGCGCGTTGGTGAGATCGCGCGCATCGATCTGCCGGAGAATGGGTTGTCCCGCCGTCCCGCTCGGTTCCCCATCGTCGTCGTATCGAAAGTCCTCGCCCTCCTGCCCCAGGCGGTACGCCGAGCAGTGATGCGTGGCCTTGCGCTCCCGCTCCCGAATTGTCTCGATCTGCGCCTCCACGGCTGCCCGACCTGAGACCGGCACCGCGTCGGCGAGAAACCGGGAGCCGTCTACCGTGCGCTCGGCCCGGGCGGAGGCCCGAATGGTGCGGTACGTGTCAGTCATGGAGGAATCGAAGCGGTCAAATTGTACGAGACTTGAACTCCATTCCCGCGCAGCCTGAAACGGCTCGAGGCACTTCGCAACAGTAAGGTGTTGTTGGGGACTTTGCGCGTGCAACTGATCCTTCCCCCAGAAACCCCTCCGGCGGGACACGGTGCATGGACTGCTTGTACTTGATTGTCCACCCCTCATTTTTCCAACCGCAACGATGTTGTCCAACCCCGTGTCGGGGGACACATTGCCTGAGATGAATCGTTTCGCCTTTCCCAATTCGCTTATGGCCGTCCCACCGTCCACAATGACACGGTTGATTTGCGTTCTTCTTTCCTCCGCCCTCTTGCTCAGTGGGTGCGGCTCATCGTCGGGAGACAGCCAGCAGCAACAAGGCTCCCAAAGCGGCGAACAATCGACCCCGGCTGTGGAGGCCGTGCAGGCTCGGTACGGCTCGCTGCCGCTGGAGGAACGAATGAGCGGCACGGTGGAGGCGCGCAATCAGGTTGTCATCACCCCTGAGATTAACGCGCAGGTGGAAGCGGTACTGGCTCAGAACGGCGACTACGTGCAGAAGGGCGAGCCCCTCCTCCGCCTGCAGGACGACCGCTATCGCGAGCGGGTGCGGCAGGCCGAGGCCGCCCTTCAAATCGCAAAGGCCGACGCCAACAGCGCCCGGGCCAACCTCAAGGAACTGCAGTCTCAGTTGAAGCGAACCAAGCGCCTCGCGGAGCAGAACTTTCAGAGTCAACAGCAACTCGAATCGCTCCAGGCGCAAGTCCAGCAGGCCGAAGCGCAGGTCCAGCAGGCCGAGGGACAGGTCAACCAGGCACAGGCCACGCTCGACGAGCGTCAAGCCGACCTACGGGGCACGGTGGTCCGCGCCCCCATCAGCGGTCAAGTGGGCAACCGCAACGTGCAGGAGGGCCAGCGGGTGAGCCCCAACACGCAGCTTTACACGATGGGCAACCTCGACACGGTACGCATCAACGTAGCAGTGACGGACCGCATGCTGGGCCGCATACAGCCGGGCCAAACTGCCCGCATTACCGCTCCGTCTCTGAGCGACACCACCATCACGGCGGAGGTCTCGCGCATATCGCCCTTTATTAGCAACCAGAGCTACAGCGCCGAGGCCGAGATCGAGGTGCCCAACCCCGGTGGTCTTCTGAAGGCTGGCATGTTCGTGAAGGTGGACGTGGCCTATGCCCAGAGCCAGCAGGCCACAATCGTGCCCCTCAGCGCCCTCTACCAGGACCCGACTACCGGCACGCGCGGCGTCTTCGTGGCCCCCACGCTGGGCACCGAAATTCCGGTCGAAACGCCGGAGTCGTACAGCGCGGAGAACCCGCCCCCCCTCACCCAGCCCACGCCCACGGCGTTTCGCGACATTGAAGTTGTGGCGGAGGGACAGCAGACAGCGGGGGTTCGCGGCATCGAGCCCGACGCGTGGGTCGTGACTGTGGGGCAGAACCTGCTCAGCACGAGTGCTGCCGAGCGCGTGCGGGCTCGGGTGCGGCCCATGTCGTGGAATCGCCTGATGGCCTTGCAACGCCTCCAGGACACCGACCTCCTCCGCCGCGTCCTCAAGAACCAGCAGCGCATGGCCGAGCGCCGCTTCGGCAACGCCGACACCACGCAGGCCGATACGGTCCAGTCGTCGGCCGCCCAGCGCGCCCCCGCCCCCGACACCGGCGATGCGTCCGAGCCCCACACTGCCTCGCTCCCATAATTTCCGCTTCATCCCTCTCGCCTCAGTCCGATGGCTCTATACGACACGTCGATCCGCCGCCCGGTCGCGACCGCGATGACCTTCCTGGCCGTCTTGGTGGTGGGGATCGTCAGCTTCTACTACCTGCCGGTCGACCTCCTGCCGGAGATTGAGTACCCTCGAGTGACTGTCTACACCAACTACGGGAACGTGGGGCCGGAGGAGATGGAGAAGATCATCACCGACCCCATTGCCAACGCGCTCTCGGGCGTGCCGAACGTGGAGCGGATGACCTCGACCTCGGAGGAGGGCGAGAGCCGCGTGAGCATGGAGTTTGGGCAGGGCACCAACCTCAACGCCGCCACCAACGACGTGCGGGCCGCCCTCGACCGCATCCGCGACGACCTGCCGGTGGAGGCCGAACCGCCCGGCATTTGGAAGTTTGACCCAAGCAGCCAGGAGATCGTCTCCATCGGCGTCCAGTCGCGACGCGATCTGCAATCGCTCACGCGGATGCTGGAGCGCGACCTGAGCCGTCGCTTCGAGCAAATCCCGGGTGTCGGGAGCATCTCGATTCAGGGCGGCATCAACCGTCAGATCCAGGTCAACATCCAGCGCGATCGGCTGAAGGCGTACGACCTCTCCGCCGCTCAGGTGCAGCAGGCCATCTCGGGAGCAAACGTGGCCCTGCCCGGGGGCAACGTGAAGCAGGGCCTGAAGGACCTCTACGTGCGCACGCAGGGAGAGTACCAGTCAATCGACCAGATCCGCCGTACCATCGTGACGACCGTCAACGGTGATCCGGTGCGGGTAGAGGACGTGGCAAAGGTGGTGGATGGGTACGAGGATCTCCAGCAGGTCTCGGAGCTCAACGAGATGCCCATCGTGAGTCTCGGCCTCCAGAAGCAAAGTGGTGCCAACACCGTCAGCGTCGCCGAGCGGATCCGCGAGGAGGTGAACCGCATCAATGCCACGCGGTCCGACGTGAAGATGACCATCATCAGCGACCAGAGCCAGTTCATCCGCAAGTCGATCAACAACGTCCAGAATTCGGCCATCTGGGGCTCGCTGCTGGCGGTGCTGGTGCTCTACCTCTTCCTCCGCAACGGATCGACGACGTTCATCATCGCGCTGTCGATCCCGATCTCGATTATCGCCACGTTTGCGCTCCTCTACTTCAACGACCTGACGCTGAACCAGATGACGTTCGGCGGGCTGGCGCTGGGAGTGGGCCTGATCGTCGACAATGCCATCGTGGTGTTAGAAAATATCGTCCGGCAACGGGAGGAGAACGGACGATCGCTCAAAGAGGCCGCCTCCATTGGCACCCGTGAGGTGGGCGGGGCCATCGTGGCCTCCACGCTCACGACCTCGGTCATCTTCCTTCCCCTTGTATTTGCCCGCACCACCACGGCGGCGCTACTGCAGTCGATGGCGCTGGTGGTGGTCTTCGCCCTGATCTGTTCGCTGCTAGTGGCCCTTACGCTGGTGCCCATGATGGCCAGCCGCTTCCTCACGATCGATGCCAGCGAGCAGGGCAACGAGCAGGACGACTCGAAGTCGTGGTTCCAGCGCGCCTTTGCCCAGCTCGAGGACCGCTACTCGTCGTTGATCGAATCGGTGCTGAAGCAGCGCTGGATCGTGTTTGTCACCACAGCGGTGCTCCTCTGCGGTGCCATTGCGCTCTGGCCGATGGTGTCGATTGAGCTCGCACCCCAGACCGACGCCAATCAGATCGACGTGGACCTGGAGATGGGCCAGGGCACCAACATCGCCGTGACGATGGAGTACCTGGAGGAGTTGGAGCAGCGGGTGAAGCCGGTGCTTCCGATGGAGGATGTGGAGAACTTCGCGAAGCAGGTACAGCCGTGGGGCGCGGAGGTGGAGATTCAGCTTGTCTCCTCCAGCCAGCGCTCCATCAACACGTTTGCGCTGGCCGATAGTGTCCGCAAGGCGGTCGTGGGCAAGGTGCCGGGCGCCGACATTCGGGTGGATGCGCAGTCGGGGCTCTGGATTCTCCGGCGCGTCTTCAGCGCCGGGGGCGGCGCCGAGGACCTGGAGGTGCAGCTTCGAGGCTACGACCTGGAGCAGGCCCGCAAGATTTCACAGCGCATGAGGAGCCGCCTGGAGACGGTCGACGGCGTCGCCAGCGTGCGGACGGGCCGGCGCGAGGGGCGGCCCGAACAGAATATCCGGTTTCTGCGGGACAAGATTGCGTCGCTGGGACTAACGACGCAGGAGGTGGCCCGCGCCGTGCAGACCAACGTGGGCGGCAGCCGCGCTGCCGCGTACCGTGACGGCGGCGACCAATTCCCAATCACGGTGCGCCTTCGCCCCGAAGACCGGCTCTCGGTGAAAGACCTGGACAATGTGTCGATCCGCACCCCCAGCGGCCAGGCCGTGCCAATTTCGTCGCTCGTAACGATGGATCAGGGCCGTGGCCCCACCGAAATCCAGCGCATCAATGGGCAGCGTGTGACCTACGTTTCGGCCACTCTCACGAGCAACGCCGTGCTGGGCGAGGTGGTGGAACGCTCGCGCACTGCCCTTGCCGACCTCAATCTACCGGAAGGTTTCACGATCGTGTTCGGGGGGCAGTACCGCGAGCAGCAGAAGGCACAGCAGGACTTCATCATCGCTATCATCATGGCGCTGGTGCTCATCTACATGGTGATGGCCGGCCAGTTCGAGCGCTTCCTGGACCCCTTCGTTGTCATGTTTAGCGTGCCGCTGGCCCTCATCGGTGTGCTGCCCACACTCGTGCTCACTGGCACGACGCTCAACATCCAGAGCGTGATGGGCATCGTCATGCTTATCGGCATTGTGGTGAACAACGCCATCGTGCTGGTCGACTACATCAATCTCATGCGCCGCGAGCACGAAATGGATCTTCTGCCGGCGGTGGCCGAGGCCGGGCGCTTGCGGCTGCGGCCCATCCTCATGACGACCCTCACGACCATCCTGGGACTCGGGCCGTTGGCACTGGGCCTGGGCGCCGGGGCCGAAATTCAGGCCGCCCTCGCCCGCGTTGTCATCGGAGGACTTCTGGCGTCGACGCTGGTGACGCTCGTCCTCATTCCCGCCGCCTACGTGAGCCTCGAACTGACAGCCCGCAGCATCCGCTCGAAGCTGCCGGACTGGTCGTGGCTCCCCGACTCAACCCTCCAGCCGCGGCGGGCGTGAGTCCCGGTCCCTCCGGATTCCGTAGGTCGCGAACCATTCCGTGACTGCTGCTTTCTACCCACGACCCAACTGCGGTGTCGCGGATCTGAAAGCCTGAGTCTTCCCCGTGATATGCGCGTCCATCCTTCTCCTCACGAGCTCCTTTCTCTCATGTGCCCATCGCCCTCCTCCACTCGTCCTGTCCTCATACACCTTCTCGCGTGCGCGCTCCTCGTCGCTGGGGCGCTCCCCCTCGCGGGCTGTGGCCAGGACCAAGATGCCTCGCAGAACACGGATACCACGGAGATCCAAACGCCCGAAGCCCAATCGTCCACCTCCCCCGGCACCACGGTCGGCGACACCACTGTGGACGCGGACGTGCCCTACGTGGCCACCCCGCAAGAAACCGTGCAGGCAATGCTGGAACTCGCCAACGTGTCGAAGGACGACATCGTGTATGACCTCGGGAGCGGCGACGGGCGGATCCCCATTGCGGCCGCCAATCGCTACGGCGCCCGGGGGGTTGGCATCGAAATTAAGCCGAGCCTCATCGACCGGGCTCGAAAGAATGCCAAGCTCTCCGGCGTCAGCGACCAAGTCGAATTTCGCCAGCAGGACATCTACAAGGCCGACTTCAGCGAGGCCACGGTCGTCACCATGTATCTCTTCCCGGAGGTCAACATGAAGCTCCGGCCCATGCTCTTCGAACAACTGGAGCCGGGCACGCGCATCGTCTCCCACAGCTTCGACATGAACGAGTGGGAGCCCGACTCGACCGTGGAGGTCAATGACGATGTGCTCTACCTCTGGACCATTCCGGAGACGATCCCCGACCACCTGAAGGAGGAATAGCCACATCCTCCTCCGACAAAAAAGCAAACCCTGCTCGCATACCGAAAGCTTTCGGTACGGAGCGGGGTTTTTTGTATAGGCCGATCCGAAGTGGAGCCACTGGGATTCGAACCCAGGACCTCTGGAGTGCGATTCCAGCGCTCTACCAGCTGAGCTATGGCCCCAGTTGGAGCAATCTACAGCGGATGGGCCGCTGCGCGTCACTAAATGACCGTCCGTAGCTACGGCCCCTTTTCGCAATCTGTTCCTCCCTGGCCGGGCCACGACGCGGTCTTTCAAGGGGTCTGTCGTGAGAACCGTGCGAAGGTCCGCTACATGACGAGCGTGTAGACAGTGCAGCCCCCACGTCCATAAAAAATGCCCGGTCCCACCAAGAAACCGGGCACCGGCAGAAGTGAAACGCCGGAAAGAGAAATGGAAGACTCAGCGCCTTGGGCCTCGCGTGCTTGCCGCATTTTCTCCTTCCGCCCGGAGCTAGAGGTCCCCACCTAAGGACCTGTTCGAAGTGGCTCCAGTTGGAAGAAGCGGCGAGGCCGCGAACAACCCAACGCTTCGATAGACAGAATAGCCCTTTCGCGGTTTTCGCGAAAACCGGAACTTCGGATTCACCGATCCGCAAAGCCTGGAGTCCCGGGTAGGAAAATCTCACAACAAGCAGTCGTCCTTGAGCGACCGTCCGGTTGTCATCGAATGAAGCGGCAGTTATCTTTCCGCTGAAACGGATACTCTCAGGACGAACACACCGGTAAGTCGTGGCGTCGAACGTGCGCATTGCAATGTGGTCGGGACCGCGCAACGTTTCGACAGCGTTGATGCGGGCGTGGGAGACGCGCCCGGACACGGTGGTCATCGACGAGCCGCTCTACGCGCACTACCTGCAGGCGACGGGCCGCGAGCACCCGGGACGCGAGGCCATCATCGACGCCTACGACACGAACTGGCACCGCGTCGTGGAAGGCCTGACGGGGCCGGTGCCGGAGGAGGCGTCCATCTTCTATCAGAAGCACATGGCGCACCACTTCCTCCCCGAAATGACATTCGACTGGGTGCTCGATCTCCGCAACGCCTTCCTCATCCGCGAGCCCTCGGCCATGCTGACGTCGCTGATGGAGGTGCTGCCGGACCCCACACTCGTCGACACGGGTCTGAAGCAGCAGTGGACCCTCTTCGACCGCGTTCGCAGTGCCACTGGGGAGACGCCGCCCGTATTGACTGCACGCGACGTGCTGATCGATCCCGAATCGACGCTTCGCGCGCTCTGTGACGCGCTCGGTGTGCCGTTCCGCGAAACG
This sequence comes from uncultured Salinivenus sp., assembly GCA_964491575.1. Taxonomy (GTDB): domain Bacteria; phylum Bacteroidota; class Rhodothermia; order Rhodothermales; family Salinibacteraceae; genus Salinibacter. The sequence continues at coordinate 7,761 of CAZBIB010000054.1, forward strand.
ATGCTGTCGTGGGAGCCGGGACGCCGCGAGAGCGACGGCCTCTGGGCCGAGTACTGGTACGACGCCGTGGAGCAATCGACCGGCTTCCAACCCTACGAGCCGAAAGACGTGTCCGTCCCCGACCGGCTCCAGGTACTCCTCGACGAGTGCCAGACCTACTACGACCGCCTGCACGAGCACCGCCTACTGAATCGTACGGCGTAACGTACCCGCACGCCTCTTTCCTCTCACTCCTCTCTCTCGCCCTTCCCATGAAGCAAGGCTTCGACGACCGTAACCGCGACCTCATCATGAACGTGGACGGAGAGCTCACCCACCGAGACGAGGCCGGGGTGAGTCCGTTCGACAGCGTCGTGCAGGGGGGCGACGGCGTCTGGGAGGGGCTGCGCCTCTACAACGGGCGCATCTTCCGCCTCCTGCCCCACCTCGACCGCCTGCGCGACTCTGCCAAAGCGCTGGCCTTCGACACGATCCCGTCGCATGAGACAATCATCCACGAGCTTCGGCGCACGCTGGACGCCAACGATATGCGCGACGGCGTCCACGTCCGCCTCACGCTGACGCGTGGGGAGAAGATCACGTCGGGCATGGACCCGCGGCTCAACCAGTCCGGCCCTACCCTCATCGTACTGCCGGAGTACAAGTCTCCGGTCTACGACAAGAGCGGGCTCTCCTTTGTCACCAGCTCGATCCGCCGCTTTCCGCCGGACTGCCTCGATCCCAAGATCCACCATAACAATCTGCTTCAGTCGATTCTCGCAAAGATCGAGGCCAACCACGCCGGGGCCGACGCCGCGCTCATGCTAGATCGGGACGGGTTTATCGCCGAGGGGCACGGCACGCACGTCTTCATCGTGGAGGGCGAGACGGTCGTCACCGGCACCACAAAGGCGTGTCCGGAGGGCATCACGCGGCAGACGGTGCTCGACCTCTGTGCCGCGAACGACATCGACCACGCGGTGCGCGACGTGTCGGTAATGGAAGCCTACCGCGCCGACGAGATGTTTTGCACCGGCACGATGGGCGAGCTGGCGGGCATTACGACGCTGGATGGGCGCACCATCGGGGAGGGGACGATCGGTCCCATGACGCAGCGCTTGTCGGAGCTCTACCGTGAGGAGACGGCGACGAGTGGCTACGCGTTGTGGGACGAGGCGGAGATTCGCGAGTAAATAACTCAAGCTGCGGAGTACAAGTGTATTTCCTCAATGACGGCGGACGACGGACAGCAGACCGCCAAAAGGAGCCTTTCCCGAGGTCTTTGGTCATCCGTCCACCGTCTCACCGAAAAGAGCACCATCGGTCGCAACTTGACTTACTAACAACCCAAGTTGTGTGCCATTCCGCACCCCGATGCGGAGCGTCATCCCCTGTGGGGAATCTCCTTGAACAGACAGATTGGCCCATTGAAATTCTCATTGTGGATGACCCTCCGGGTCCCTGAATCAACTTCAGAAGACCGTCTTGAAGCATTCCCATCGATCAATTCAGAACGTTTAACCCTTACAGCTAAACCGTGGGATGACTTTCTTTTTCGCCCGGCAGCACTTCGGTTCTCTTTCGTGAGTTGTCATCGCCCTTAGCGATCGAATTCTCCCGTTAGCACTCATACGTAGTGGAAGAATATGATCGAGCGTGTAACGCCAATTGCGGAATGGTGTGCGGCAATTATGGAGGTGCTTGGGATCTTCATTATCGTCGCACTTGCACTCTATGCCCTAATCTTTGGAGCGATTCGGCTCCTCAAGCAAGATACCACCGAAACGGCATTTCATCAGCTCCGTCAGCACCTCGGACGAGGCATTCTGCTTGGCCTAGAGTTCCTTGTCGCAGCGGACATCATTCATACCGTCGCAGTCGAACTGACATTCAAGACGGTTGGCGTACTAGCCATCATTGTGCTTATACGCACCTTCCTTAGCTTCACCCTGGAGGTTGAACTGACCGGCCGCTGGCCCTGGCAGAAGGAGTGAGGGGTTCGTGTACGTGTACGACGCGCTGCGGCCGACAAATTACCTCCGATCGTAGCCTCGTTTCCAATACTGATAATCCCATAGTGCTAAAGTGAACCTGCGGCTTGCGTCTACTCAGACCACCTCCTGCAACTTCGGCAATCCTTGCATCTACTCACGCGCCGTCTTCGTGCGTCGTCGCATCAGAGCACGCGCCCCGAAGAAGCACAGAAGCACCACCAGCACTAGCGCTGCGAGTGGCACAAAGAGGGCCAGCAGCGACGTGAGTGCCGAGAGGAGCGATTCACCGCCGGCGATGAGAAAATTTCCCAGTCCGCCGGTACTCGTCGAGGACGTCGCACGCGCCGCCACGGTCCCGCTCTGCACGAGGCCCGCCGTCCCGCCGCCCGCCACAACCGACAACGCCCATTGCAGCGCGGGCGAAAAGTCACCCAGCACCGAGGCGCTGGCGAGGATGCCTGCGCCTGTCGCTGCCGGAGTGGCGAGGGTGTCGAGCGCGTTGTCGAGGAAGGGAATGAAGTAGGCCAGGATCTCCAGCCCCGTAGCGGCGGTCAGGATCCAGAGCGCCCCCTCGCCGCCCAGCCACGCGAAGCTCTCGGACAACTCCAGGTAGCCGACGCGCTCCGCGAGCGTCATCGTCAGGAGCGGCACGAAGACACGAAAGCCACATGCTGCCGCCAGCCCGACGCCCAATCCGATAGAAAGAAGCGTGTCCATAGATACGGGGCCTGATGAATAGACCGCCGATCCCGACAGTGGCCGGGACAGGCAGCGGATCGCTGCCTGTATCGAGCGTCGCTCTCAAACGGCAAGAAAATCCACGTCTTCGACGAGCCACACGAGTTCCACCTGCGGGACCACAGATTACCCCCGGTTTGACAATTCAGCCACGAAGAAATGAGGACGGAAACGTCCGATGCGGCGACGCTACCGTGCCGCAGGTGTTCCAGTATGCCTCTTTTTGTAGATTCCGTCGTCGTTGACGTGGCCGACGTACCGACCGAGAATGGTCACCTCCTCGAACACGTCGGGCTGGATGTGGATGTTGTCGTACTCCGGATTGCACGGCTCCAGACGGAGCCCGTCTTCGTCGTGATGCACTCGCTTTAGCGAGGTCTCGCCGTTGTAGAGCACCGCTCCGATGCCTCCCTCGGGGATGTCTTCATCGATGAGCAGTACGTAGTCGCCGTCGTGAATGTTGGCCCCTCGCATGGACTGGCCCGACACGCGAATGGCGAAGATTTCGTCGAGGTTTGGGAAGAGCATGTCGAGTGTGATGGTCCCGAGGTCGGCCTCGACGGCCTCCTGCAAGGTGCCGGCCGAGATGATCCCTTTCACCGGAATTCCCGGCTCCTCCTGCTCCCGATAGCGCGGAGCGAGGTGATACCCCTGATCGTCGTGCGTGAGATGACCCTTGCGGTGGAGGGCCTTCAGGTTCTGGGTGACGCTGTTGGGCGAGCTGTACCCGAAGTGGTCGATGATTTCCCGGTAGGTCGGCCAAACGCCCGTCTCATGCGTGTGATCGATGAGAAACTGGAGGAATTCGTGCTGTTTGACGGTGAGCTTTTTCCGACTCATGACGGAGGCAGGTTAGCGCACGGCTGGCGAACGGCGGCGCCGGCCCCCTCGACGGACACCGGCCACCCCCGGCTACATATATTCCACACAGTAAGGGTATCGAGGGCGCCGGACAAGGTCAAGCGGTCGCCGTGTCGCTCCCCCGCTCAATCTGCGTGATTACCGAGCGGCTGCGGTCCGGGTAGGCGTCGTCGAACTGATACCGGAGAAAGTCGCGCACGAGGGCCTCCACTTCACGCCGAACGGAGGGAGTCATCTCCAGGCGCATCACCGTGTCGAGGTCGGCCCGCGCGCACACGGCGTAGGCCCGCAGGGCGGCTCGCGAGGCGCGGCGGGACTCCTCCGGGACCGTGGCTCGATCCCTGTCGGGGGCTCGGTCCCGACCACTGTCGGGATACACCCCTCCATCCACGAGCGAGAGCAGTCCTTCCTCCCCCGTCACTGCCTCCACCCGATTCCGATCGACAGCCGGGGCCACGCCCAGCACCCGAGCCAGCTGGAGCTGAACGTACGGCCACAAATTGGTCACGCGGGGCGGCTTCGCGTTCAGACGGCGCAGCACCCGAACGAGAAGCGCAAAGGCGTCAGACTGCGGATCTTCCTCCTGCATCAAGGCATCCACGAGTTCCACGATGCGCAGCCCGACCGTGATGGACGTCAGGTCGCGCCGGAGTCGATGAAACGATTCGACGTGACTGCTCTCACTCAGAGTCTGAAGGGTGCGGGTGGGCTTGTAATAGAACACCACCTGCGTGTACGCCATGGGCTGAAGGGTAGCCCCGAACGAGCTCTTCGGACGCCGCGCCCCCTTTGCCATCACGCCGAGCTTGCCCTTCTCCCGCGTAAAGAGGGTGACGATCTGGCTGGTCTCCCCGTAGTCGAGGCTCCGCAGGACGACGGCCTCGGTGCGAATGATGGAGCGTTGTGCCATGGTTGGGAGAAGGACCCGAAAGTTCCAGTGTCACGTCAAGCCTGATTCCCCGAATAACGCTGGGTTTCCTCGCACCGTGATGCGTGAGGAAGGGCTGCTCCCCGTCACGTCACGAATCACGCGTCACGCTTTACGCAATACGCGCTACGCAATGCCTCGCACCTTCCCTCTGCCGGCGGTCTTCAGTCCTCGAAGTAAAAGACGTTAGATTTCGGCACCGAATGTGTCTCTGTACCTACAACGGGTCATTGTGCTTTGTGCCGTCGCCAACCATCGTCGTTCCACCATGATTTGGCTCTACCGACTGCAGCAACGACTCTCCATCACGCGCCACGAAGGCCTTGCGGTGATCACGCTCGTCGTCCTGTTCCTGCTGGGCCTCGGGGTGCGTCACATCCAGGAGCAACAGGTGCCGCCCTTGGCGACCGACTCCCTCGTCGCCCAGCCGGTCGCGGATACCGCTTCTGCGAACTCTCCCGAGCCAGCGACCGCGTCCCCCTCTGCGGAGAACCCGATCAATGTAAACACGGCCTCGCGCGAGGACCTGGAAGCCCTGCCCGGCATCGGGCCTGCGTTGTCGAAGCGTATTGAGGCGTATCGATCGTCCAAGGGGTCCTTTCAGCGCGTTGAAGAGCTCGGGCGCGTGAGCGGCATTGGCCCGAAGACGCTGGCCACCCTCCGACCCATGATCCAGGTGGCGCCCCACAATGACGCGTCCGAGTAGCGCACCGCCGCACCTCTATGAGGCAGACGGACTCGATGTCGCGTCACCTTGCCGGGGAGAATGCTCCTCTTCGGAGGCCTCTTCCCCATTTGTAGCAGTTTGTTGCCGCTCGCGCATCCGTTCGGCGACGGCCTCCGAGGTCCAGTCCTCGGCCACCTCCTGTTCCCGATCAAGAAACCGGGAGATCGGCACGAGCAGTACAGCCGCCAGCGCAGCAAATCCCACCAGGGTGGCGACGATGACGGACAGGTACTGGGGATCGAACAGTGGGGAGGCGTCCATGCTACTGTGAAGGCTCCGTCCGGGAAGAGGGTTGCTAACCAGTGGTGATGTATACCTGTCAGTCGAGTCTCCGTTCGATTCCTCCGCTGTACTTCGACGCGAAAGCGGATTCTCCACGAATCTTGCCTTCTCCATGTCGGTAGTGTAATTTTAAGCGGGAGGGACGCTGTGCCCCTTACCCTTCATCGCCCATTCTCCCGTCATCCCACTTCCCCATACGGCCATGTCTTCGCCCGACGACGCACTGACCAATGCCTCCGACGCCCGCCTTCTCATCGCTGAGGACGACCCCGAGGTCGGCGGTAGATTGGAAGACCTCTTTTCCCGAAAGGGATACGAGGTATGGCACACGACCGACGGAGGTGACGCCCTGCAGGAAATGACGACCCTTCCGCCATACGACGTCGTGCTTCTCGACGTGAGGCTGCCGGGAAAGGATGGGTTCGAGGTGCTCCGCGAGGCGCGCCAGGCCGGGGTCGACTCGCCCGTCATTATGCTCACGGTCAAAGACGAGCACAAGCACAAGCTCCGGGGCTTCGACCTCGGCGCCGACGACTACGTCACCAAGCCCTTCGACCCGGCAGAGCTCGCCGCACGAGTGGAGGCCGTGCTCTCCCGAAGCGAGCTGGCCCTCCCCGACACCGGCGACGTGTACTCGTTTGGGGACATTACCGTCCACTTCCCTGACGAAAGGGTCACGAAGGAAGACCAGGAGATCGAACTCACCGACCTGGAGTTCGACATCCTCGAGTACTTTATCGAACACCGAGGACGCACGGTGAGCCGCAAGCAGTTGCTCCGCGACGTGTGGGGCATCAGTGGCGACATCACCACTCGCACCATCGACCGCCACGTGGCGTCGCTGCGCAAGAAAATCGAGCCCACCCCGGACGATCCCACCTATCTGGAGACGGTGTACGGGATCGGGTACAAGTTCGTGGCCGAGGAAGGCTCCGAATCTCCTGTGGCCCCAGCCTCGAAGGACGGCTAAGTCTCTGCCCCCTCACGTCCGGAGTAGGCCTGCACTCTCGTCCCCTCGGATCCAGATTACGGGCGAACCAGACCACCACTCAAGCCCCACTGGGGCCGCGTTACCTCGTTGGACAGCGTGCCGGGCGTCGCCGTGAAGCTCCCCTCTATGGTGGAGCGTACATTGAGGTAGCGAAGTCGAAAGTGTATTACGAATCCGTCTTGCAGAATCCGTCGGCGCGCTGAATCATTCGTCGGAGCATGGCACCGATGTACGCCCACGAATCGTCGAGTTCGGTGTACTCGTCTTCGTTGAGGGATCCGCAGGAGCGAGCATTGTCGAGCCACGATTGTGTCTCCATCCTCTAACGTCGAGCCGCACTGGCGACAATGCGATCCTCGATTCTCGATCCTCTTTCCCTCAATTCTTCGCCTCCTCGCTCCTCTCCCCTTCGCCTCTCACCCCCTACGATTCACGACCCTCACTCTCCCTAACCAACTGCCTCAGATGTGAAAAAAACAGCCTTCGTAACCGGCGGCACCGGCTTCGTGGGCAGCCACCTCGTCGAAGAGCTCCTGCGCCGCGAGGTTGACGAGGTACGGTGTCTCGTGCGCACCGACCCGAAGTGGCTGGCGGACCTGGACGTGACGACCGTGCACGGCGACCTGTCGGACGTGGAGGTCTTGTGGAAGACGCTCGAGGGCGTGGATGAAGTCTATCATGTGGCCGGGCGGACGCGGGCCCCGACGGAGGCGGATTTCTACGAGGCCAACGTGCAGGCGACGCTCAATCTCCTGGGGGCCGTCAAGCACGCCGCCCCAGATCTCGATCGCGTGCTGATCACGAGCAGCCTCGCGGCGGTGGGACGCTGCGGGAAGGACGTGGCGACGGAGGACGTGCCGCTCCAACCAGTGAGCCAATACGGCCGAAGCAAGGCGCAGATGGAAGAGGCACTCTGCGAACAGCACGAGATGACGGAGTCCTATGCCGAGGCGCTGCCCCTCACGGTCGTTCGCCCGCCGGCGGTCTACGGCCCCCGCGACCGCGACATCCTCGATTTCTTCCAGGCCGTAAAGCGACACGTCTGCCCCGTCGTCGGGGGCGGATCGGCGCAGACCTTGAGCCTTGTGCACGTCCGCGATCTCGTCGCCGGGATGGTCGACGCCTGTCGCCACCCGGACGCGGTCGGCGACACGTACTTCCTCGGCAGCAAGCGTCCCTACGCCTGGAACGAGGTGAAGCACGCCGCAACCGCAGCACTCGACACGTGGGCCGTCACCGTTCCAGTGCCAGGACCGCTCGTCGGTCTCGTGGGGGCCGCAGCCGAAGCCTGGGGCGCCCTCACCGGCACCTACCCCCCCCTCAATCGCGACAAAGCCCGCGAAATCCGGCACGCCT
>CAZBIB010000055.1:0-15597 GCA_964491575.1 uncultured Salinivenus sp.
GCAACTCGCTGGCGCTCGGGGGAGCTGTGCTCGTGAGCGTCTATCTCCTTATCGGGCGCGTCGTCCGGCAGAAGGTGTCGTGGCTGGCGTACGTGACGCCGCTCTACACCGTGGCGGCCCTGACGGCCCTTGTCGCCGCGGGGGTGAAGGGCGTGCCCCTGTTTGGCTATTCCTGGACGGTCTACGGACTGTGTGTGGGCCTGGCGATCGGCCCGCAGGTGCTGGGCCACGGGTCGTTCAACTACGCGCTGCAGTACGTGCCGGCCGCCCTCGTGGGCCTGCTGGCCCTGCTGGAGCCCGTGGGGGCGTCGATCCTGGCCTACGTGTTTTTCGGAGAAGTGCCCCCGCCGGCATCAATCATTGGCATGATTGTCGTGGTGGCCGCGGTGGCAGTGGTTGTGTGGCAGCGCGATGCCTGAGCGGTGGGGCGTTTCCGGTCGTCGTGACGGCGGTCAGTGAATAGGGATGCACCGTGAGGGATCACCCTAGGGCCTCGAAGTTTGAGGCTGGAAGATCGGCGAACGTGCGCCGGCCCCGCAGGAAGTAATCGACCGGGATGAGGCCCCGGTAGGGAGGCAGCACGGTTGGGTCGGACGGTCCCGGACGATCGTCGCGGTACTGGCGCTGCATGCGGAAGGCGTCGCGGTAGGCCCGGAGCATGGCTTTAGCCTCCTGCATCTTGCCAAGGGCGAGGACTCGTCCGAGGGCGGCGGTGTCGCAGGCCATGCGAAGCGGTAGGGTGCGGCGCCACGCGGCGGGCGGCAGGTTTTTGTAGAGCATGAGCAGGCTGTTGCGGAAGTTGTAGTACGTCTTCCGCGGGGAGGACTGAGGCAGGGAGGCCCCACCGATGTGGTAGACGGTACTCTCGGGCGCCACCCGTATGCGGTAGCCGTGCCGCTGCAACCGCCAGCAGAGGTCGATCTCTTCCATGTGCATCTCGAACCGCTCGTCGAGGAGCCCCACCTCGTCGAGCGCCGAGCGTCGCAATAGGAGGGCCGCGCCGGTGGCCCAGAAGACATCGCGCGCGTCGTCGTACTGTCCCCGGTCCCGTTCCATCGTGTCGAAGAGGCGGCCTCGGGTGAACGGATAGCCCGCCCGGTCAAGGTATCCGCCGGCTGCCCCGGCGTACTCGAACCGCCCCCGGTCGTCGTACTGGAGCATCTTGGGCTGCACGGCGGCCACGTCGGGCGCTTCAGTTGCAGCGTCGATGAGGGGATGCAACCAACCGGGCGGCACCTCCACGTCGTTGTTGAGGAGCACGACGAAGCGTCCCGTAGCGTGGGGGACCGCCGCCTTGTTTCCACGACAGAACAGCCAGTTGTCGGGATGCCGCACGATTTTGACTTCCGGGTACTCCCGAGCAATCCAGGCCGCGGTCCCGTCCGTCGAGGCGTTGTCCGCGAAGATAATTTCGACGTTCGGATAGTCGGTGGCCACAACTGAGGGGAGACACTTCTGGACGACCGATTTGGCGTTCCAGGAGACGATGATGATGGAGACGGGTGGGGCCGCCATTTTTGCGGTGTAAGTTGTACGTTGTGCGGTGTGCGGAAAGGGCAGGCCGAACGACGCCCGGGGCCAAACATAACAGGTGAACGTCGAAAATGGAATGCGGCGTTCATTGCCGTCTCGCCTCTCCATGATTCTTCTTCGGTTCTCGGCCAATGCCGGATCTATCTTCGTTCACGATTGAGGAGGCTCGCCGTGCGATGCAGAGCCGGTGGGGATACGAGGACTTCCGGCCCGGGCAGGAGGCCGTGCTCGGTGCGCTCTTCGAGGGACAGAGTGTGCTGGGTGTACTTCCCACCGGTGGAGGCAAATCCCTGTGCTACCAGCTCCCGGCGGTGCTCACGGATGGCTTCGTGCTGGTCGTGTCGCCGCTCATTGCGCTCATGCAGGATCAGGTGGAGGCACTGCAGGCACAGGGCGTCGCCGCCACCTTCATCAACAGCACGCTGCCCGCACACGAGGTGGAGAAGCGGTGGACGAACGCGGAGCACGGGCAGTACGACCTCGTGTACATGGCCCCCGAGCGCCTGTCCACCGATGTTTTTGAGGCACGGGCCGGACGGCTCAACGTGTCGCTCGTGGCAGTGGACGAGGCGCACTGTGTCAGCGAATGGGGGCACCACTTTCGACCCGACTACCTGGAGATTCCGCCAGCGCGGGAGCACCTCAGGTCTCCGCCCATCCTGGCGGTGACGGCCACGGCCACCCCGTCCGTGCGGCGCGACGTTCTTGAGCTTCTGGACATCCCGGATGCAGCCGAGGTGGTGCGGGGCTTCGACCGTCCCAACATCGTGTGGTCGGTCTTCCGAACCGACAATAAATGGAAGCGGCTCCGCGCGGTTGTCGAGGCGGTGCCGGGGACCGGCATCGTGTACGCGGCCACCCGAAGAGCCGTAGAGCGGTGGACAGACCGCCTCCTCGATCATGGAGTCCCCGCGGCGGGCTATCACGGCGGGCTCGACGCAGAGGCCCGAGAGACGCGCCAGCAGGCCTGGGTGGAGGACGACGTGCGGGTCATGGTCGCTACGAACGCGTTCGGGATGGGCATTGACAAGCCCGACGTGCGGTTCGTGGTACACGTGGACCTCCCGTCGTCGCTGGAGAGCTACTACCAGGAGGCCGGTCGGGCGGGGCGGGATGGAGAGACCGCCCACGCAGTCCTGCTCTTCCGCCCCCCCGATGCCGACACGCAGTCCTCCCTTATCGAAGCGTCCCACCCCACGGCTACGGAGGTGCGAGAAGTGTACGATGCCGTCTGCAGCGTGGGCCAGGTTCCGGTCGGCTCGGAGCCGGATGGTCCCCTCGTGGTGAACCTCGAGGCGGTCCTCAAGACGACTGGCTTCTCGCGGACGAAGGTTCGAACCGCCGTCGATCTCATCGATCGGCAAGGGGCCTGGACCGTCCTCCCACACCGCAAGCACTACGGCCTCCTCCAGTTTGAATCGACCGCCCGCGAGGTACGCCAGTACGCCGACACCGTGGACAACCTGGCGCTCGGCGAGTTCGTGCGGACTCTCCTCCGGGTCGTGCACGCCGATGCCTTTCGCGAGTGGTGGCCGCTCGACCTCCGCCTCCTGGAGCGGCGAACGGATCTCTCGCGGGAGCGGCTCGGGCGCGGCCTCACGTATTTGGAAGAGCGGGGCCTGCTGCGGTGGCAGCCGCCCGGCGCGGCCCTCCGGGTGGAATTTTCCTTCCCGAGGGCGGCGAAGCTGCCTGTGGATGGACGGGCCGTTCAGAATGCACGTGATCGGGCCGAGACGCGACTGGAGCACATGCTGCGGTACGCCCGGTCGGTGACCTGCCGGCGGCACGCCCTGCTCACGTACTTCGGTGAGACGACCGAGGAGCAGTGTGGGTCATGTGACGTGTGTCTCGGGCGGCATCAGCCCGCTGCCGTCACCCCAGACGAAGAGCCCGTGCTCCGCGACATTCTGGAACGGGTGAGCGACTCGGTGCCCCGAGAAGAGTGGTTCGAGGTGCCTCCCGCTCCGCCGCATCGGGTCGAGGAGCTAATCAGTTGGCTCGTCACGGAGGGGTACCTGACGCTCGAAGAGCCCCTGGAGGGCACGTTCCGGCTCACTGAGAAAGCCGAGGACTGGGTCTGACGAACGGCGGCGGAGAACTACTGGGACGATTCCTCTCGTCGTTTGTCTTCGGCGAGACTGTCGGGAGCGCCCTCGGGCATGGTGCGGCCCCGGTTGGAGTACTGCTGGGCCTGGAGCGTATCGATGATGGATTGATACAGCGACTGGAAGGCCTTCGGGTGACGGCTGTAGTAGCGCAGGGTGGCCTCAAACGCCGAGGAGTCCACATTGTAGTGCGCGAAGATTGAGTCCCGGAAGCTCGGGGAGGGAGCAATCCCTTGGGATTGGCGAACTGTCGCCACCTGGAGTTCGGTCAACACCTGGGTAAACGTGCTGTCGGGAAGGGGCTTCTCCTCGGAGGAAAAACCGGAGCACCCGGCCAGGAGGCCAAGGCCGAGCACGACTCCGAGGAGGCCCCGCCTCGCGTGGAGAGGGACGGAAGAGAGAGGGACGCGAAGTCGATCGATGGAGGGAATCACTTTGAGGCAACGGGACTGTCCTCGGAGGATTGAGCCTCCTCGGCGGCGCGGAAGGTGCGAGCCATGACCTCCATGTGCCGGATGAAGCTCAGCTTATCGAAGTCGGGGGCGAAGACCGACCCGTCCAGCATGTAGACGCGGTCGGTGGCTTGGTCGTAGAAGGTAAAGTTGATGAATGGGCCGCCCCCTCCTACAGGCCGGAATCCATCCTCGCCCTCGACGGGAGTCGCCATATACCACAGGCCTCTCGTTTCGAATCCGTACCGATCCAGGAACGTGATCTGTTCGGTCTCCAAGGGGCGCCTGTAATCAATTCGAACAAAGCCTGTGGCGCTGCCTCGGAGGTACTCTCGGGTCAGCGAGTCGCGAGTGTTGTAGATCCATTCGGGCGTAATCTCGTCCGGACCGATCTCGTCGGTGTAGTAGATGAAGAACTCGCGGCGGGTTTGGGCCAGAAGGCGGCGAAGCCAGATAAAGCCCCCCGACTCGGTGGTTGTGTCGATGGCTGTTTGGAAGTCAGACTGGACATTGATGGCAAATCCGTGTCGCTCCATGAGGGAGTCTTCGATGGTCGTCTCTCGCCCGTCCTCGTACATCGTTCGCTCAAGGCGGTCCAGGGTCGTCTCCGTAAAGGTGCTTCGGATCTCCGAACCCTGGTTCTGAAACGTTTCGGCGAGGTCCTCTGGCGTCGCGGCGGCCACGTAGTAGATCTGTTGGCTTCGTCGCCACAGATCGGGCTTAGAAACCACCGCCATCTGCCCGTTCATGATGGCCTGCTCGGCCTTGTCCGACAGCCGACGCCGCAGGAAGGCCGTCGCGTTTGTTGAGTCGCTGAGGGAAGCTGCGATAATGACATTCTTCACGTCCTTGATGCGGCTGAAGGTTCGTTCGTCCAGCTCTAGGTGACGTAGCTGGAAGTAGCGCTCCGACACAGGCAGGGTTTGGACCCAGGGCGTTACGTTTTCGCGGAGGGCCTCTCCCGGAGCCCCCGTCCAGAGAGAGCTGTCCATCACCACCGTAATCTCCCCGTCGGGTCCCGAGGCCCGAGGACGGAAGTCGCCTTCACAGCCGCCGAAGAGAAAGAGGGGAGCGAGACCCAAAAAGAGGGTCCACAGCAGAGGTCGTCGGGAGAAAAACAGGGGCAATGTCATCGGCGCGGGTCGGTCGAGAAGGAGGCATGTCGGGAACAACAGGCGTCCTCATTGCCACGTCCGAGCGTTGGGATTGCTCCCTGAGACTGAGCCAGGTCGTCGGCGCCGCCTGTCCGAAGGGCGTTCGAAGTCACCAGTGCAACCTCAATGGGGCTCTTATGGATCTGAAGATAGAGCACTTAGTTCAGCGGTCGGGCCAGCACCACTGTCTCCTTGAGCTGCGTGACGGTGCCGCCCTCGGCCCGCACCGCTTCGAAGAGGACTACGTAGGGCCCGATGCGGACGCGGTCGCCAGTGTCGTCGCGCCCGTTCCACACGAGCTCCCCGGAGCGCCCGGTGAGGCGGGCTTCCTCCAGGATGCGTACCTTGCGGCCCCGCGCGTCGTAAATGCGAGCCCGCACCAGGTTGGGCACGTCGTTGAGCGTGTACTGGATGCGGGTCGCTCCGTCCCGCTCGATGGAGAAAGGGTCGGGTCGGATGCGGAGGCCCGCAGCCTCAGGGGCATCGTCGGGCGGCGCGAGGGAGACCCCGTTGGTGGCGCCGGGCGTGCCTCCTGCCGAGGCGGGGCTGCTCGTCCAGTTATCCGCCGCGTCGGCCTCGCCCGTGGGGCTGATCCGCTCCAGCGCGGTGCCTTTCGTCTCCGCGAGGCCGGCCGCATGCCAGTCGGGCACGTAATCGACTTCTGCGACGATCGTGTCGTCCCGCCGATGCACCCGCGCGAGATCGCCGTCGTTGCGGAGCCCAAGCTGGTTAGCGTCGACCGGGAGGTAGGCCACCGAGTCCGGCGACAGGGGCGCGTTTGGGAAGGCGGTGACGAGCTGGGACTGCGAGAGCTGAGTCGCACCGTTGGGCGCCGCGGCCACCACCGCGAAGCTGCCCGGCGCCAAGGCCCGTCGCCGCCCGGCCCGGATCGTGTCCGCCGTACTTTGCTCAGTGGGGCGGTCGGTGAGGACGAGGCCGTTGAGGGTGAGCGGATGGTCGGCGCGGTTGTAGAGCTCGACATACTCAACCTGATTCGGCCGGTCGTCGAAGTCGTCGGCCCGAGGATCGAACAGGATCTCGTTGACGACCACCGCACCGGGTGTGGGTCGCCGGGCAAAGGGCAGAGTGGCTTCGTCAAGACGATTTCCGACGAGGTCGCGCACGTCAGTCACGACCACCGACGAAGCCGTCGGGCGGCCCGAGAGTGTTAGGCGGGCGATGCTGTCGGCCTGGAGCGTGGCCTGAGTGATCGTTGTTCCTTCGAGTTGAAAAGCGCCGGGTTGAATGCTCTCGGCCTGTACGGGCTCCCCGAAGACCACCTCCGCGATCATCGAGTCGGCCTGCTCGGCGAACGTGGGCTGGGGCGGGGCAGTGTCGGGGGCGTAGCGGCTGTTCTGGGCACCGGGCGTGGCTCCCGCTGGTGCTGTCGACGACGCAAAGTTCGATGCATGGTTCGAGGGACCGTACGGGTCAATGCGCTCCAGCGACCGGCCCTCGCTGCCGCCCCACGATGGGCCGTAGGGCACCGCATCGAGCTCGGTGGCGGAGGGGCCGTGCCGCAGGACAACCGTATCGCCGCCGTTGTTAAGGGCATCCCAGCCCTCGGGAGCAAAATAGTTGACGGAGGGAAACGCAGCCTCGAACGCGTCGGAATCCCGAACGAGAACGACGTACTCGTCCGGAGCCAGCAGCGTCAACGGCGGAGCAACGGCATTGAAGTCCCGGTCCGCGTCGGCAAGCTGGAGTGCCCCCAGGTCGATCGTCTTCTCGGAGCGGTTGTAGAGTTCGACGAATTCGGTCGACGCCGTGGGGGGCGCGTACAGGATTTCCGACACGACAACGTCCTTCGGAGCCGGAGATTCCGGCACGAAGTACGAAAATGACACTTGGCTTTCCCCCAGCACGTTGCCTCGCCGATCGGCCACGGCGGTGACGACGAGGGTGTAGTCGCCGGTCGGAAGCGATGGGCTCAGGGCGCACCGCACCCGGTGCGGAGCCGACGCGTCCACCTGGACCGCTGTGATCGACGGGGCGTCCACGGCCGCAAACTGAAAGGCGTCCGCCGAGACGGTGGTGGCATCGATCGGTTCAGAGAAGACGACCGTCAGCGAGTCTCCGTTCTGGGACGGCGTGGCTGTCTCCAGCACCGGGGGCGTCTCATCCAGATCATAGACGCTGTTCTGCTGGCCCGGCGTCGCCTCTGCATCGGCCTCCGACGACGCAAAATTGGAAGCGACGTCAGGCGGCCCGGCCGGATCGATGCGTTCCAGCGACAGGCCGTCGCTTCCGCCCCACGATGGATCGTAGGGCACTGAATCGAGCGGGGTGCCCGACGGCGAATGGCGGAGGTACACTGTGTCGCCACCGTTGTTGTAGGCCGCCCAGCCGTCGGGGGCGAGATAGTCGACGGATGGAAAGGCAGCCTCAAACGACTCCGCGTCCCGCACGAGCACAACGTATTCTCCGGCGGTGAGCACCGTGTCGGTCGTCGTCACCGGCTCGTACTCCCGGTTGGCGTCCGCGAATTCCAGCTTGTCCAGCGCGACGGCCGTGTTGGTCCGATTGTAGAGCTCGATGAACTCGTTCGTCGACGGGGACGGGGCGTACATGATCTCGTTGATGACCACGTCCCCTGGATCTGGTTGTCCGTTGGCAGGAACTGGGACGAGGAGGACGGTGAGAAGAACGCCGAGGATGAGTCGGGGCATGGACGGTCTCGGGTCCGGACACGGAAGAAGGGGCGATACGTATTCCCCATTTAGAAGTGTTCAAATATAACTCCGAGACGTATGGGCGTCAAGCAGCGAATTACCGCTGATCGTCCGTTGTACCGTTGCCGGAGGTCGTGAAGTCGGGGTGCATCGACTCGTCGTTTTCGGCGAGACCGCGTTCGAGGTGATTCATGAGCGTCTGGGCCATGAGGCGCGCCGTGGGCGCGAGCGGTGTCTCGTCGATGTCGAACCGATGGTGGTGGAGGGGGTAGCTCGTCTCCGGTCCCGAGGCCGTCCCGACCCGGATGAAGGCGCCGGGAACGCGCTTCAGGTAGTGGGCGAAGTCCTCGCCCCCCATGCTTGACCGCTCGATCTTGTAGACCGCCTGTTCGCCAAACAGTTGCCGAATCGTAGCGTCGACGTTCTCGATTGCGGCTTCGTCGTTGACGACCGGGGGCGAGCCGTCCTCAAAATCAAGTTCAATGTGCGCCCCGTGCAGGTCTGTCATCCGCTGGACCGCCTGGCGCATGTACGATCGGATTGTCTCGCGGTCGTCCGGGGAGACGGTGCGCAGCGTTCCTCCCAGCGAGGCCTGCTCGGGGATGACATTGTGGGCCTCGCTCCCGTCGAGCATCGTGACGGTGAGGACACTGGCATCCCGGGCGTCCGTCACTCGCCCGGCTGCCTGGTAGAACTGATTCATGAGCTGGGAGGCGACCCAGACCGTGTCGACACCTTCGTGAGGCCGGGCCGAGTGTCCGGTGCCTTCCTGGCGCACCTTGAGCTCGAACCGATCGGACGAGGCCGTTGCAGCGCCCTTGATGAGGCCGTATCGCCCCACCTCCAGCGTCGGATCCACGTGCACTGCGTACACAGCATCCAGCCCGTCCAGAATTCCCGCCCGGATCATGAGGGGGGCCCCGCTTGGCAGGCTCTCTTCATTCGGCTGGAAGAAGACGCGAGCCCGTCCACGGAGGTCAGACCGATTGGCCTGGAGCACCAGCGCTACGCCGATGGCGATGGCTGTGTGGGCGTCATGGCCGCAGAGATGAGCCACGTTGGGTCTCTGCGAGCGGTAGGGAACTCGCTTCTGGTCCTGGGTCGGAAGGGCATCAATGTCGGCCCGGTAGCCGACCGTGCCACCAGGGGCCTCGCCCTCAATCTCAACGTACAGCCCGGTGCCAGCGATAGGACCGTGTACGTCGAGACCATATCCCTCTAGCGTCTGACGAATGAAGCGCGCCGTGTCATGCTCGTTCATCCCCACCTCTGGGTGCTGGTGGAGATGGCGGCGGACGCCGACGAGTACCTGGGCGAGAGACTGCTCCTCGCCGGCAATGTCCGTGATTGAGTCTGGAAGAGAAGAGGATTTTTTAGGGGAAACGCTGGAGAGCATGCGAAGCAGTAGGCCTCATTCGGAACGAACGGCGTCCGGCAAACTGCTTGCGAAAAACGCAATCGCCGGTACCCTGTCTTTACGAATCGAGCCCCAGAGAGATTCGCAGAATTTAGTCTGCACGAGATCTGTGAAATCAACGGCTCAGGTGAGGCCGAGGTACTTGCGCAACGTCCACTCGCCCGCCAGCAGGACGAGGATGGCGATCAGGAAGAGCGACGTGCACCAAAGCTCCGCTTCAGAGGTTTGCTGAATCACTTCGCTCGAAAACGAGGAGCGACGAGCTAGGTCGTCTGGGAGCTGCTGCACGGACTGCGCCGTGTAGGCTGTGCCGCCCGACCGGGCGGCTAACTGTCGCATCAGAACGGGATCGGCGCGGGGGGCCTGATATTCAAGCCGGAGGGGGGCCACGGAAAACTCGCCCTGATCGGTGCCTAGCTCGGTGCCCTCCAACCGGGCCACTGCCGTGTATCGGTAACTCCCCTCGGGCAGCGTGCCCACGTCGAGCGTGTAGCGGCCCTGGCCCACCGGCTCCATCGTGTAGGGGTAGTCCGTGCCGGTTGAGTCCGTGACCGTCACCTCGACGGTTGCGTCGGCAACTGGCTGCATGCTCTCGTTGTACGCCTGCCCGGTAAAGGAGACCGGCTCGCCGCCGTCGAACGTGGAGGCCACGGGCCGCACCCGGACGGGTGAGTCGTCGGCCTCGGTGCTCACCCAGCGGAGCAGGTTGGAGGCGAGGCCGGGCCACAGCGGATCGGCGGGCTCCAGCTGCGACGGCAGGAGCGCCCACCGCCACACCCCAGTGCCCAGGAAGGCGGCCGTGCGGAGGCCCGCTCGGCTTCGGACGACGAGGAGGGGGCTGGACGCCGAGCTGGAGGATTGCGACGCCGTGGCCAGGACCCGGGCGTCGGGTGTGGGCGACCACTCGATGTCACTGCCTTGGAGCGGTGGGAGGCGGTCGAACAGGGCCGCGTCGGCGTCCTCGATGCGAAAGACGGGGTGCTGCCGCTCACTGTCGACTATGTTGAACGAGACCTGAGTGAACCCCGTGTTCGCCGCACCCGGTGTGGCCGGCAGGACCGGCTCAAAGTGCTCGGCCCAGGCGCCGAGATCCGTCTGCCGATCCAGAAAAAACAACGCCGGAGTGCCGTCCTCAATCAGCGTGGCGATGCGCTCTACCGCGTCTTCGGGCACCGGGTCGCTCGGGAAGCCCACACACACCACCACGTCGAGTGTTGAGAGGTCCTCCGGGAGGGACCCGCCGATGAAGGAGCCGTCTTGCTGCGGGATGCGGGCGATGACCTTCGTGTCCGCATTGCGTTCGTAGACGCGGCGGATGGCTGTGACGTTGGGGGAGGGGGCTGCGGCCAGCAGGAGGACCTGCCGTTTGCTTTCGAGCACGCGCAGGGAAACGGTTTGCACGTTGTTGCGGGTCGTCACCTCGCCGGACACCTCCGAGGCACGTACGGTCAGTTGCTGGAGGCCAGCCTCCTCGGGTTCAAACGTCAGGTCGACGGATACTTCGCCCGTGCCGTTCGGCAGCCGCACCTCGCGCCGGTCCAGCGTCTGTCCGTTTTGTTCGAGGGTGACCGTCACCGGCTCCCCCTGGCCGCCCGTCGCCGAGAGGGTGGCCCGAACGGGCACCTCCGAGTCGAGGTAAGCGCGCTCGTTCGTCGCCACACTGCGGATGCGGAGATCACGGCGACGAGTGGTGTCGCCCACCGTGACGGTGTGGATGGGCACGGGCGACTGATCGGCCACGCGCAGCGGGTTGCGCCCGGTGTTGTACTGGCCGTCAGAGACAAGGACGATGCCTTTCAGGTTCGCCTCCTGGAACTCCTCGGGCACCGCCTGCAGCGCGCTCGCCAGGTCCGTGCGAGCGCCGTCGAACCGGAGGGAATCGGCGACGGATCCCGGGAGGGCGCGGAGGGGCTGCCCGACTCCGAAGAACTGGGCTGAGCCCGGCACCTCTTCGTCCCCAATCGTTTCCAGGATGGGCCGCACCGAGTCGCGGGCCGTCGTGGCGCTGGGGGACTGGTCGCCCGCAGTCACCACACGCATGCTCTCGCTTTCGTCCACGAGCACCGCCAATACCGGGGGGCGCTCGGTCGACTGAATCTGCCGCAGAACCGGCTCGAACAGCAGAAAGCAAATCAGCGCCAGCGCCAGGAACCGGAGGCCGCCGAGCAGGCCCCGCCAGCTTGCGCTCAGCGGCGGGACGGTGGAGCGATAGGTCCAGTACGTGAGTCCCCCTGCCACTGCCATGCAGAGGAGGAGCAGCCAGGGGGAATACCCAAACGAGAAGGCCATGCAGCTCGGAGTGTGGTTACTCGGTAATCGTAACAGCGCCTGCGGAGCGGTGGCCCGTATCTGTTTCCACCACGTAGCGGTAGCGTCCTGGCGGAAGGGAGGACACGTCCAAGGCAATCCGATTGGGGCCAGGGTGTCCCATCCGCTCCACGTAGCGCACCCGCCGCCCGAGTGGCGTGACGAGGAATACGCGAAGAGTGGAGGTGTGAGCCGGGGCCGACACTGGAACGACGAGGGACGAGTCGGCAACGGCGCGGTACGGCGCAGACACTTGCAGCGCGGACGGCGGGGTCTGGCGCGCCTGCCACTCGGCGCCCCGAACAGCCGCCTCGGCGTTCACAATGCCCCAGCCGCGGGTCGTGTCGGGGGCGTGGGCCTGCCCAGCGGTCTGCCGCAGCAACCGGCGCACCTCGATGGGACCGAGGGACGGATTCACCTGGAGCATCTGGGCCACGATGCCTGTTACCTGCGGGCTCGCAAACGAGGTCCCTCCGACTCGGGCATATCCGCCGTCCTCCCAGGCGGCTGGAACCTGCTTCCCCTGCACGAGCACGTCCGGCTTCCGGCGACCGTCAGCAGTGGGGCCACGGGCACTGAAGGAGGCCAGCGACGAGTCGGGCGCGACGGCTCCTACCGCGATGGCCGAGTCGGCGTCGGCGGGGGTGTTCACGTAGAACCAGCACGAGTCCGGATCGGCGCAGCCGCTGTTGCCCGCGCTCACGACCACCGTCACGCCCAGTTGTGCAGCCCGGTCCACCGCCCTCGTGGTGAGGGCCGTGTCCCCGTCTAGGTCGGCAGGAGAATAGCTGTGCTGCCCCTCGTCAAAGGTCGTGTAGCCAATCGACACGTTCACCACGTCCGCGCCCCGCCGATAGAGCCATTCCAGCCCCGCCACGAAATTGTCCTCCTCCACATTGCGCTCAAACTGCGTGTACTCCGTCGTGGCTCCCAGTACGGTCGCCCCGTAGGCCGGTCCCAGGAGCGCCTGGGGATCGTAGCCGGCAGCCACGGACACGACGCCGGATCCGTGATTGCCCCCCTGCCGCCCGTCCGTAAAATTGCGAAGGCCCGCGAGCCGATCGTCGGTCCGGAGTGTTGAAAAGGCGGGGTGACGAAGGCCTGCGAAGTTGGCATCCAGAAAGCCGACGCGGACGCCGTGCCCGCTGAGCCCTCGTGTCAGGGGCGGCAGCGCGTGGATACGGGAAAGCAGCCCCTCCGACGCGCCGAGGGCTGGAGCAGCAGTCCCGCGAGTGTTACGCCGCCGCGTGGCGGATGTAGGTTGGGTTTTCGCCTCCGCAGAAGAGGCCGCCGGGGTCAGGGACGCGACGGGCCGGGTTTTTCGAACAAAAGGGAGGTCCGCGACGACGGCTCGTTCCGTGTCCGAGAGGAGCGCACTCACGGCGTGAAACCAGCGGCTTCGGACGAGGGGATGCGCTCCGGCGTTCTGGAGACGATGTACGTAGGAGGGGGCAACGGGACGCGTCCACCGCTCCTCGACGGACGCGGGCACTGACCCCGGGCGATCCTCCAAGAAAATCCAGTATTTCTGAACGGTTGCGCTGCTGTCACTCGGTGGGACCGCAGCGTGCGCCCGTGGCATTCCCCAGACACATCCTGCTCCGAGGAACAGCACGACAAGACTACTCCACACCCCCCACGACCGAGAGCATCTGCTCATCACTCCCCCGTCTCCAGCGCAGCGGTCGTCGGAATGGGAACAGAACATCCGAATCATAGAGACAACCTCGGTTCAGGGGCTCTGTCCGCCAGTTTGTTCGAGCGTTCCAGGGGGTGGCGGTCAACGTGCACCCCAATGCGGACTGTGCGGGGATGGACAGACCTCAAGAAGGACAGCACGACAGTTCGCGGAGGGAAGAAATCACACGTACAGGAAGACCATATATCCGACGAAACAGGCCACCATGAAGGCTCCTTCGATCCGAGAAATCTCGTTCTTCGTCCAGGTCAGTGGCACGATGAGGGCGCAAAAGCCCAGCATCACTGGAAAGTGGAGGCGAATCGTCTCAGCATCCACTGTAATGGGCTCAGCGATAGACAGCGTGCCCACCACGAACAGCACGTTCAGGAGATTGCTCCCCACCACGTTGCCCACCGTCATGTCGGTTTCCTGCTTTAGCGTCCCCACCATCGAGGCGGCAAGCTCCGGGAGGCTGGTGCCGATTGCCACCACCGTCAGCCCAATCACCACGTGGTCGATTCCCATGAGGTCCGCGATGGCCACGGCGTTGTCCACCATCAGGTGCGCCCCGAGCGCCAGCCCGCCCATTCCGCCGAATACATAGGCCCCTTTCGCGAGGGCCGAGAGCTCGGGGTCCGCCGTGTCGAGTTCGCCCTCCATGCTCTCCAGGATGGTGGCCGTCGTCGTGCGCTGGGCGTCGTAAAAGACGTAGATCCCAAGGCCCAAGAGCAGGATCACCATGATAATGCCGTCCATGGCGCCAATCACTCGGTCGAGAGCGCAGACGTAAAACAGGACCATCACGCCCAGCATTACCGGATATTCGCGCTTCAAGACATCGGGCCCCACGGTCAGCGGAAGCGTCACGGCGCACACCCCGAGGATGAGCGCAATGTTGCTGATGTTGGAGCCGATGATGTTGCCAATGGCGAGGGGCGACGACCCCGAGAGCAGCGCAAAGGAGTTGACCAGAAATTCCGGCATCGACGTGCCGAGTGCGACGATGGTGAGGCCCACGATGACGGGCCGGATGCCGTACTGCAGGGCAATGCTGGAGGCTCCCTGGACGAGGCCCTCGGCGCCCAGATACAACACGAGGAGGCCGAGGAAGAAGAGAAAGACGTAAAGGACCATGCAGGGGAATTCAGATGAATCGCCGGCCAATCGCTGAAGGCGACCCGAGCCTCGGCGTTCGGAAGTTCGTGCTATCGGATCGCTGTTCTCAAAGCGGAGGGGACAGAGTCATGTTTGTTACTGGAGAGACAGACGACCGCAGGCGGCTGCATGAAACGCTTGGGTCCGACCTCGGGAGCGTCACGCGAGCCACGGTACATGCCACTGATGGCGTGTTTAGGCGTTCACTTGCCTGTGATCTGTCGTCGCCTCAAAAACGGGAAGCAGGGTGCGTCCCGAGGTCTGCATTACAGTGTGCGGACGAGCCCTTATGCCTCTGCAATCATCGACTGTCCTCGGAACGAGCCCGGCAGCAGCGCCGAGGCAGTAGACTGCTCAGGGGCGTCGCGATGCCGATCCATCCAAAGCGTCGTGTCGGGGGCGAGTTCCGTCAGGAGCTGCCGACAGGCGCCGCAGGGCGTCCCGTGTGGATCCTCGTTGCACGTAAGAAAGAGGTGCTCAGGGGTTGGGAGGGCATACGACTGCATCGAGCCCAGGGCATTGCGCTCGGCGCAGAGGATGCGCGCCCAGTCGGGGTGCTCCACGTTGACGCCCGGCACTAGGCGTCCGTCGTCGCAGTCGAGGACGGTCCCAACGGCGTATTCGGAGGCGGGGACGTAGGCGCGCTCCGCCACTCGTCGCGCCAGCTGTATGCCGTCCTCAACGTCGTCGATGTGCTCATCGAGCACCGGTGAGAGCAGGTCGCCCACGGTGGGCAGGGCGCCGTCTCCGGTTCCCCCACCGCGCAGCCAGGCGTCGTCGCCGCAGGACCGAAAGCGTTCGGTCCCCTGCGCCAGCTCCTCCACGTACAGCGCCTCTTCGCGGCGGAACGGCCGCGACAAGACGACGGCCGCGACAGCGTCGGCCACCCCGGCGGCCACGGCGGTGGTGTAGGCGTTGAGGAGGGCCGGGAGCGTGAGCGAGTACGACGCGCTCTCCACCCGGACGCCGGGGATCCATCGGCCGTCGTTAAGCAGGAGCACGGCCGCCGTGGGCGTTTCGGAAAAGGGAACGTAGGCACGTGTCGTAAATCGCTGCGCGCGGTCGCGGAGCGAGGTCAATACCGGATCGGGAGGCATGGTCACCGGGCATTGGTCCACAGT
>CAZBIB010000056.1:0-15291 GCA_964491575.1 uncultured Salinivenus sp.
GCACTGCACCGTGCCCCCCTGGCGCCCCGACGTATCGATCGAGGAGGACCTGATCGAGGAGGTGGCGCGCCTCCACGGCTACGACCAGATTCCGGAGCCGGAGCGTGTGCCGGTGCCGAGCCGCACGCCCCGCCAGCCGCCCGAGGAGGCGTTGGAGCGGCAGGCCCGCGGCCTCCTGAAGGGCCTCGGCTACCGCGAGATCTACACCAATAGCATGCTGCGGACCGAGCGCGCCGAGCGATTCAACGTGCCGCCTGCCGGGAGCGACCGGGCGGCGGTGGTAGAGACGAAGAATCCCATCTCCGAGGAGATGGCAGCTCTCCGCCCGCGACTGTTGCCGGGCACCCTCGAGGTGATGCAGCACAATCGCAACCACGGGCAGGAAGCCCTGCGCGTGTTCGAATTTGGCCGCGTCTTCCGGCGCGCCACCGAGAGCGACGATCCGATCGTGCCCGGCTACTGCGAGCACCCGGCCCTCTTGCTTGCCCTCAGCGGCCCCCACGCGCCCACGGGCTGGGACACCGAGCCCCGTACTGCCGACCTCTTCGACCTCAAGGGCACCGTCGAGACTCTTCTGGAAGACCTGCGCGTGCCCGACCTCCGGTTGACGCCCCGCGACGGTGACGCCGCAACGAACAGCGCCCCACCGGTCACCCGTCACCATATCGACGTCACGGCGGGGGAGACGCCCCTCGGCACCGTCGCCCGCGTGGACGACGACGTAGCCGTCGACTTTGACCTCGATACGCCCGTCTTCGTCGCCGAGTTCAACTGGGAGTCCCTCGTTGACGCTGCAAAGGCGGAGCAGCACCGCGACTACGAGCCTGTGAGCCGCTTCCCGGTGGTGGACCGCGATCTCGCCGTGCTCGTTCACACCGATCAGCCGGTGGGGCCGCTCCAGGACACGATTCGCGACGCCGAGGCGTCCCTGCTCCGCCGCGTCGACGTGTTCGACGTGTACGAGGGGGAAGGGATCGAAGCAGATGCCAAGAGCGTGGCCTTTACCCTCCGCTTCGGCGCCGACCGCACACTGACCGACGAGGAGGTGGACGCCCAGATCGACACGATCGTCGAGGCACTCGAACAAAATTACGACGCCCGCCTCCGACAGTAGCCGGGAGGACGTGAGCAGGAGCGCTTATCGCCCATTCCCCCACTCTCCCTTTCTCTCTCCTACGTCCCCACGCTCCCACGCCTCCGTTCCCTCCACAGTATGAACCGCCGCCTGCTGTACCCCTACCTCGTAATCGTCATCCTCGTGGTCGTACTGCTGATCTTTGGGTAACAGGCCTGGACCGTCTTCTACTCTCGCGTCTGTAACGACTGTCGAAACGACCTCGAACGGGCGGCAGACGTACCAGCGGTCGGTCGGAGACGGAAAAACACAGTTACGCTGACCTTCTCGCCTTGAGTTGCC
Source organism: uncultured Salinivenus sp. (assembly GCA_964491575.1). Lineage (GTDB taxonomy): Bacteria > Bacteroidota > Rhodothermia > Rhodothermales > Salinibacteraceae > Salinibacter. The sequence goes on from CAZBIB010000056.1 coordinate 1,418, forward strand.
GGGGACTGTTCCCTATCGTGACTCATGTACGCTTGGAGGATCACTCGAACGGATCCGGAGACACAGCGTTGGCTCAAGAGACTGCATGGAGCCGCCGGTTTTGCGTCCACACCAGCGCGGGATGCGTTATGGATGCCCCGACACGCGCACCGCTGCCCCACTCCAACCCTGCACCGCCCGTGCCAGACTCGATTCGCCCCCCCGATTCGAACGATGAGGAACTCACGCACCTGCCCCCCGAGTATCGGGCCGTGGTCCGCCGCCTTCGGGCGCAGGTAGAGCGCGCCACAACGGCCCTGAATCGCCTTCAGGCTGAAAACGAGCGCCTGCGCCGCCGCGTGGAGGAGTTGGAGCAGCGCCCGGCCCTTCAGCCGGACACCACGACCTTCGTGCTCGACGACGAGCCGGACGCTCTTCGAGACCGCATCTCGGCCTTCATCGACGCCATTGATCTGTATCTCGAAAACGGGACATCGGCTTCGGAGACAACTCCCTCCGCCACCGACGCGTCCTCCTGACAATTCTCCACGCTCCCGCTCTCCCGTGCTCCCTCTCTCCAATTCTCCTCTCCCATGGCCGACCCGGAGCCGACCAAGTCGATTCGTGTACAGATTCTGGGCCGCGAGTACGCCCTGCGGGTGCAGGAGGACGACGAGGCCCATACCCGTCGCATCGCCTCGTCCGTGAACGCGCGGATGAAAGAGTTCAATGAAGCTCACCCCGAGCAGGCCGAACTGACAACGGCCGTCATGACGGCCCTGACCCTCGCCGAAGAGCTGTCCCTCCAGCGCGAAGAGCACGAGGACAGCACGACTGTGCTCAAAGAAGAACTGGACCATCTCTCACAGCGGCTGGAGGAGGCTGTGCCCCCCTCGGCAGTCCCCGAAGAGGACGAGTAGTCGGGAAGGGGCGATCCACGCCTCTGTCAGGTGGAGCTTCTGTATTGACGGTCGCGATCGCTTCCGCCACTTGGAACTCCCCCGAAGAGAAACGTCGTCGGGCAGGGACGGATACCAGTATCCGCATGGTCAAGATCGAGGACGTCACCATCCGGTTTGGGGACGAGCCCCTCTTCGACAACCTGTCGTGGACAATTACCCCCGAGCCGCATCGCATCGGCCTCGTGGGGCCCAACGGTGCTGGCAAGACGACGCTCCTCAAGGTGATTGCCGGGGAGCAGCGCGTGGATTCAGGGGCGGTAACCCGGGAGGGCGTCTCCATTGGTTACCTGGAGCAGGACGTGCAGGAGCTGCCCGACGACCGCACGGTGCGGGAAGAGGCCCTCCGTGCCTTTGAGGACGTGCTGGACCTGGAGGAAAAGGAGCAGAAGATCAGCGAAGAGCTGGAGGCGACCGACCACGAGACCGATCGCCACCAAAAGCTCCTGAATCAACTGCACCGGGTGCAGGAAAAACTCGACATCCGTGAGGCGCACCGCGTGCGGCCCCGCGCCGAGGCTACCCTCACCGGGCTCGGCTTTGCGCCCGATGAGCTCGACCGTCCCCTCCGCACCTTCTCGGGCGGTTGGCGCATGCGGGCGGCTCTGGCCCGTCTCCTCCTGAAGCAGCCCGACGTGCTGCTGCTCGATGAGCCGACCAACCACCTCGACATCGAGAGCATCGACTGGATCGAAGACACGCTGGAGACCTATCCCGGCGCGGTGATCCTTGTGAGCCACGACCGCTCGGTGCTCGACCGCATGGTCACCTCCATCGCCGAACTGACGCGGGGGCGGCTCCTCCACTACGACGGCAACTATTCCCATTACCTGGAGGCGCGCGAGGCCCGCTACGAGCGCTGGCGCCGCAAGTACGAGAATCAGCAGAAACGCATCGAGGAGATCAAAGAGTTCATCTCCAAGTTCCGCTACAACGCCGCCCGGGCCAGCCAGGTGCAGAGCCGGATCAAGAAGCTGGAGAAGATGGACCGGATTCCGCCGCCGCCCGATTCGGCTCCCACCATGTCGTTCGAGTTTCCCGAGCCGCCGCGCTCCGGCGCCGTGGTGCTGGAGCTCTCCGAGTTCAGCAAGACCTACGACACGGAGCAGGGCACCGAAACTGTTTTCACCGACGCCGGCCCCCTCACCATCGAGCGGGGCGACAAGATCGCTCTCGTGGGTCCCAACGGTGCGGGCAAGTCCACCCTCGCTCGCATCCTGTGCGGGACCGAGGACTTCGAGGGGACCCGAACGGAAGGACACAACGTCAATCTGTCCTTCCACGCCCAGCATCAGTCCAAGATGCTGGATCCCGATCAGACGGTGTTCGACACCGTCCGCGAGGCAGCCCCCGACCGCCCGGCCACCGAGTTGCGCAGCTTGCTTGGGCGCTTTCTCTTCACCGACGAGGATGCGTTTAAGGACGTACGTGTGCTCTCCGGCGGCGAAAAGAGCCGTCTGTCGCTCGCCCGCACGCTGCTGTCGCCAGCCAACCTCCTCATCCTCGACGAGCCCACCAATCACCTCGACATCCAGTCGCGCGAGGTGCTCATCGAGGCGCTTCAGACCTACGAGGGCACCTTTGTCCTCGTGAGCCACGACCGGCACGTGCTCGATGCGGTGGCCGAAAAGACGTGGCGCGTGGGCGGGGGCACGGTGCGCACCTTCCTCGGCAACTACTCCGACTTTCGGTGGCAGGTGGAGGAAGGCTCGGCCCGGCCGCTGGAAGACGTTCGGGAGACGGACGCGCCGAGTTCTCCATCTGAAAACGGTCACGCTCCCCCGGGCGACTCAGAAGAGAAGCCGACGGACGATACGCCCGACCCACTCCAGGAGGGGCCCTTTGCCGACCTCAACTCGTACCAGATCAAACAGAAGCTGGAGGAGACGGAGGATCGGATTCTGGAGATTGAGGAGCGGCAGGAGGAGATCGAAGCGGCCATGGCCGATCCCGAGGCCTACGACGGAGACGGCATGGCGGCCCGCGAACTGTCCGACGAATACAACGCGCTGAAGAAAGAGCTCTCCGATCTCTACGAGGAGTGGGAGGTGCTCACCGAGCACGTCATGGCGCTGGAAGACTGACCCTTAAGCCGGTGGGCTCTGCCGTTCGAGAGGGCGACCTTTTCTACAGAATCGACTTCCCCAATGTTGAACGTTCTTCGCGCCTGCGTACTGCTTGGAAGCCGGGAAACACGGACCGCTGGCCTCGTCCGTTCGTTGGTGTCCAAACAGCTGTTCTGAATCGATGCTCGCATGCTTCCGCCTCGCGCCCTCGCCCTTCTCCTCGTTGGTCTCGTAGGCCTCGTTCCTCTTGAGGCCCCCGCTCAGATCGAGGCGCTGCCCCGCCCCGACACGCTTGAGTCCGCCTCGTTTGGCGTGTCCGTCGCCATCGACGACTCGATTGCCGTCGTGGGGGCCAGCGGAGCCACGGTGTGTGGAAAGGATGCGGGTGCCGTGTTCGTGTACGAGCGTCGGCCCGGGCCGCTGGTCACGTCGTGGACCCTCACTGCTCGCCTCGTCCCCCGTCCCTGCCGGGCCAAGGCCTTCTTCGGAGCCGACGTGGCGCTCAGCGGCTCGCGCATTCTGGTGAGCGCGTCGAGTGAGCACTTTGCCGGCGAGGGTGAAAACGCGGCGTACGTCTTTGAGCGCTCGGCAGCGGGCACCTGGCAGCAGACGGCCCGCCTTACCGGTCGCCAGGATCAGAAGGAGGGCCTCTTCGCAGCGGGCGTGGCCCTCGACGGCAACCGGGCCGCCGTGAGTACCTCCGGGAATCCGGAGGGCGCGTACAGCGGCGCCGTGTACGTCTTCGAGTACGCCCCGACGACTGAGACGTGGAGCCGAACGGCTCGGCTGAAGGCCACGCACACTCTCCAGTCCGGCAGCCTTGGGGGCGACGTGGCCCTCGACGGCCCACACCTGGCTGTGGCGGCGTCTACCTTCTTCGAGCAAGAGCCGGGGTCCGTCTACGTCTTTCGGCACGATCCGACGGCCACCCGCTGGCGGGAAGATGCGCATCTGACGGGCATCGACGCGTTTTTCATTGACCTCGACCTCCACGCCTCCACACTGGTCGTAGGGGAGAACCGAGCCGGGGACGAGGGCTCAGGGAGGGCGACCGTGTACACTCGGGGGGACACGACCTGGGCGCAGTCCACGATGCTCCGTCCGTCGATCCCGTACGAATCCGGGGCCTTCGGTTCAGCGGTGTCGGTGAACGGTCGGCGGGCCCTGGTAACGGGCTACGACGAGCAGCTCGGCAACGAGATCAACATCGACCGCGTCGTCTACGTCTTCCACCGTCGGAAGAGGGGGACCTGGCGGGAGCGAACAATTCTCGATCTTGGCACGGTGCATTTCGGGGCCGCGCTCGACCTCGACGGTCGGATTGCCCTCATCGGCTCCGTTCCCGAGACGGAGTCGGGCACCGCCCACATCACGCGGGTACCGTGACCCGCCTCAGGACGACCGTCCCCTCTACCGCTACCGTCCTCAGTCCGACACCGGCGCGCCGAAGTGGGCCATCATGTAGACCGCGCCGGCCGTGCCGTCCATCGTCGGTTCGTTCGTCGAGTAGTCGCCGATGTCGTCGTGGTAGACGACGTAGTCGGTCTGGAAGGGCGCGAACTCATCCGGCTCGCTCAGCTCGAGGCCCGAGAGGCTGTTGTAGATGGTCGCGTAGACAGGTCCGTCCACCAGCCCGCCCTGGGCCTCTCGGTGCGTGAGGGCCCACACGCTGGTGTGCACGTCGCGGGGATAGTCGCCGTCCTCGGGGATGCCGGTAAACATGGACGTGCCCCACGGATTGCGACCGAGGAGCCAGTCGCGCTGGGCGATAATGAAGTCGTGGTACTGCGTATCGCCCGTCATTCGTTCGTAGAGGAGGCCCTGCGTGATGAGGGCCGTCGTCAGGTTGTTCGAGCACCAAATGAACGGCACGCCGATCCGGTACGGGTTCTGTCGGGCGCGCTCCCGGGCAGCGTCGAGCCCGGCGCGATAGTAGCGAGCCAGCGTGTCCTGAAAGGCCGCGTCGACGTGTGGGTAGAGCGCAAAGTGCCCGACGTTGACGAACGGATAGTACTCGTAGTGCTCGGTGGTGTCGCGGGGCATCCAGGAGGTCGCGCCTATCTCGCGGGCATACTCCTTGGCATGCTTCAGGTAGCGGCGCTCACCCGTGGCGGCGTAGAGCTCGGCGGCGCCCCACTCCATGTCGTCGGTCCAGGTGCGCTCGTTGTAGCGGTAGGGGGCGCCGTAGGAATTTCCCTGCTGGAAGCCCTCGTTGGCCCGGCCCATCTCATACACCTCGACAGCGGCGTCGAGGGCCCGCTGGGCGTAGGTCGCGTTGCCCCGCTCGCACCAGATCTGGGCGGCCATCGCCATTGCAGCGGCGTAGCGACCGGCCAGGTTGCCAATGCCGGTGGCTTCACTCTTGTACTCCCCGAGTCCCTGCGGCTCGCCCGTCGCAAAGTAGAGCGGACGGTAGCTGTCCGGTCCCCAGCCGTAGTCGGAGCTGTCGTGCTGCGGCCACTTCCACCCGATGTGGTCCCGGTCGTCGGCCACCTGGTGGAAGAGGTGATCGGGCTTCGGGTGAAGCTTGTGAAGCCAGCGAAGGCCCCAGCGCGCCTCGTCGAGCACGTCGGGCACGTCGTTGGAATGAGGGCGCCCCCACCGGTCGACGGCATCCCCGAATTTGTCCGGTTCCAGCTCGTAGGCCATCAACAGGCGGGCCGTGGCGTTGCTGGCCGTGATCAGGTACTTGAGCTGGTCGCCTGCGTCGTGCCACCCCCCACTCGCGTCGACGTAGCTCGAGTCCGGCATTGGGCCGTAGAAGGTGCGGCCGTCTCGCTGGTGACAGACGACGTCGAGAAACGGGTTGTAGCCGCACCGCTGCTGCCGCATGAAGGCGAGCACGGTGTCCTGGTAGGTGCCGTAGGCGTCCGGCCCAATGGTGAAGGGCGGCGAGCGGGGGTTCCCGTCGCCCATCTCGACGAAGTAGCGACCCGGTGCGGTGACGGCGCTGAAGTCCAGCCGGTAGTAGTGCGCGAACGTGCCCCATCCTTCCGCCTCCGCTGGCTCGGCCTCTCCCTCATAGACAGATTCTCCGCTCTGAGCGTCAATAACCAAAAAGCTCTCCGCGGCCGACTGGTGCGAGAAGGCAACCGCCACCTTGGCGTCGTCCGTTCGGTATCCCACCTGGTTCACTCGAACGAAGACGTCCGACGAGTCGACGGAGGCGAGGGTGGACGATTCGGATTGACGCTCTGCGGGAGAGCACGCCGCCGCGGCGACGACCAGCAGGATAAGTCCAAGGGAACGAGGGGACATCGGGGTAGAGCGCGCTATGGAAGGTGCTCGTGCAGGGTACGAAGGAGGGTGCCGTCGCCAGCGTTGTGCTCCCAGTACATGATGCCGCCGAGTCCCCGCAATCGGACAAAATGCGCCTTCGCTCGGAGCGACCGTGGGGTTTCGTAGGTAATCACCAGTGAGGAGTCGGCATTCCAGAGCGTGGGTGCCTGCGCGGCCTCGTCCCACTGTCGCGTAAAGCCGGACCACTCGGCGAGGTGGTTGGCGAGCGTGTCGTAGGAAAAGCTCCCGCTCGACGCGTCGTAGGGCTGGTAGAGGCCGTCGTTCTTCGGCTCGACGCCGGTCCAGCTCCGACCGTAGAAGGGCACGCCGAGCACCAGCTTGTGCGGCGGCACGCTCGCCTTGACGAACAGGTCAACGGCCGCGGCCGCCGAGCGCTGCACCGTGTCGGGTTCGGCGGGCGGATAGAGATTGGCGAGATGCCCCGTGTGGGGTGCCCAGCTCCCGTGGAAGTCGTACGTCATCAGGTTCACGAAGTCGAGCGGCTGGTGGGCGGCGACCATGTTGGTGTGCTTGACGAAGTCGGCGTCGGCACCAGCAGCGATCGTGAGCAGGTATCGGTCGTCGCCGGTCCGTCCGTCTCGTTGCCCCAGCTCGTCCAGGTGCCGGCGCACGGTGTGGAGCAGTAGGGTGAAGTTTTTCTTGTCCTCGGGCCGGTAGACATTGTCCTGTTCCGGCTGACCGGGGTACTCCCAGTCGATATCCAGGCCGTCCAGGTTGTGCTTCTGCAGGAGGTTGACGGCCGTGCGGGCAAAGCGCGCTCGCGAGGAGTCGGTGAGGGCAGCGTTCGAGAAGTAATCCGACCACGCCCAGCCGCCGACCGCGAGAAGAATCTTGAGATCCGGATTCGCCGACTTAAGGGCCCGGAGTTTGGCGAGGTTCACCGAGTCCTGCTTCTGCTCCAGGACCACACGCCCGTCCTCGGTGACGTTCGCGAAGGCGTAGTTGACGTGGGTAAGCTGGCGGGCCTCGTCCGGAGTCACGTCGACCGTCCCGTGCACGTAGCCGATTCGCTTGTATTCGGGGGGCGCCTCCGAGGCCCCACACCCGACGAGGAGCCACAGACTCAGGAAAAGTCCGCAGCGGATCGAGGGCGCCGTCCCGCTTGGCAGAAAATCTGTCATGAACATAGAAGTTCAGCGGGAGGTGACACGGGCGGGGCAGTTCTTCAAAGGAATCGTCGATGCGGGAGGACTCGGGAAGGGGCGAGACCCCGGTGGCAGAACGGAAATGTAAAGCTATGCCTGATGCCCGGAGGGTGCAACTCGTTTCGGGTCGGAACCGCTTCCATAATTGGTCTCGGCCATATATTCCATATTCCCCTTGAGGATCTACTCCTTTGGCACGATCCACACGCGGTTGATCGCCCCGTCCGCGACGTGATACAGCACCACCTGTTCGTTGGGCGACGAGCCCGGTCCGCCGGTAATGGTCTCATGGAGGACGACGGTGTCTCCCATCGGTGCCGTGTGGTGGATGCGCACGGTCAGGTTCTCCGCCGTCTTGAAGACGGAGTCGTACTGTTTTCGAAGCCCGTCTCGGCCGTCCGTCACCAGGGAATCCGGATGCGCGTACACCTTCACGTTCTGGGCAAACGCATCGAGAAAGCCGCCGAGGTCCCGGGCGTTGAAGGCATTGGCGTTTTGCTGCACGACGGCCTCTGGGGGGCGCGGCGTCAACGTGTCCGGCGTGTAGACGCGGCCGTCCTTGACGACGCGATGGATGGTAGAAGTGTTTGAGATGTCCGCGAATGGATTGTTGTCAAGCACCGCGAGGTCGGCTTGCATCCCGGGTGTGAGCTGACCGAGGTCGTCGCGACCCATGAGCCGAGCGCCGCCAGCGGTTGCCGTGGCGAGGATTTCTCGGGGCGTGAGGCCGGCCGTCCGCATGAGCTCAAACTCGCGGAAGAGGGCCGGGCCGTGGGGCGTGCCGATGTTGCCCGCGTCGGTGCCCGCGGCGATAGGAACGCCGGCGTCGTGGAGGCGCTTCAGGTTGCGCATCGCCGTGGTATCGGAGGGAACCGTGGGCGCCTTCTTGATGCGCTGGCGGATTCCGGCAGGCACGAGGGAGTCCGGAAGCGTGCGCAGGTCGAACAGCGAGGCGATCACGTCCTTCTGCCCAATGTGGTGCTCGGCAGTCGTCAGGTCGAGCTGCTGGGCGAACGTCTCCCGGTAGCGCTCGCCCACCATGAGAGTTGGGGTGTAGAGCACGTCATTATCCAGCAGGAGCTGAATGAAGGCCTCGTCCACCGGCTCGTTGGAGACGCTGTGAACGAGGATATCGGCCCCGGCCTCGACGGCGGTGCGGGCCGTTTCGAGTTGGGTCGCGTGCACGGCCACCCGCTTTCCGGCGGCGTGCGCCTCGTCGACGGTGGCCTCCACCACGGGCCGGTAGTCGGCGGGCGTCTCGTTCGGGCCCACGATGTACCAGATCTTGATGAGGTCCACCCCGGCGTCGACCTGCTCCTGTACCTCTGCGCGAGCGGCCTGGGGCGTCGTGATTTTCAGGATGGGCGGGTCGCCCGTGTCCAGCGATGGCCGCGAGACGCTGGAGATGAGCGGTCCGGCCACCTCGACGGTCGGCGCCATCGCCGTGGTGCCGGCTCGGGCGCGCACCGTGAGGTTCCACATCGGCCCACCCACGTCCACCACGCTCGTGACCCCGCTGCGCAGGTAGCGGCGGAAGGTGTCGGGCAGGCGCTCTTTGATGCGGGTCAGCTCTTCGGAATAGGGGCGCACCGCCCGCAGGTCAATGATGTCGGGCCGCGTGTAGAGCCCGCCGCTCTGGAAGAAGTGAACGTGCCCGTCGACGAGCCCCGGCATCACGTACTTGTCCGGCATCTTGTGGACAGTGGCGCTGTCTGAAACCGTGACCTCGCTTGATGGCCCCACCGCCGCGATGCGGTCGCCCTTCCACACGACCGTCGCGTCCTCGATGACCGTCGAGTCGGCAGGGTTGAGCGCCGTGGGACCGACGAGGGCTGTTGGTTGTGCAGCAGCGGGATGGAGTGCGAGAAGACCAGCGAGCAGAAGGAACAGAAACCGGAGCATGACGCAAGGACCCGTATGGGAGAGGGTTCGAAGCACAGGACAACGTAGGTACTGTCGACGAGAGGTGCATCCGGACTTCGATCGAACTTTCGTATTCCTTTGACGTTATAACATCTGTAATCACAACCGAGTCAATCTGCTCCTCTCCTGTCATGTCTGAAGAGACCAAAATTCGACGTATCGGAAACTCGTCAGGGCTCACCATTCCGAAGGACCTCCTCGACCGTCAGCACCTGGAGGAGGGCGACCGCGTACACCTCGTCGAAACTGAAGAGGGGCTCCTCATCACGCCCTACGATCCCGACTTCGAGGAGGCGATGGAGGCCTATGAGGAGGGAGCCAAGAACTACCGAAATGCCCTCCGTGCGCTTTCTGATCAGTAGCCGTAGCACTTGAGATGGACGATCCCCGCTGGCTCACCCGGAAATTTGTTGATGCGATTCACGACGATCAGCTGAAGCAGCATGGCGGCCTGCCTGGGGTCCGCGACGAGGGGGCGGTCGAGTCGGCCCTCGCTCGCCCGAAGCACCTCCAAACCTACGGCGATGATCCGAGTATTGAGCGCCTCGCTGCGGCGTATGGTGTGGGACTCGCCCGCAATCACGGATACCGCGACGGCAATAAGCGAACGGCCTTCGCGGCCATGTACACATTTCTGCGGCTTAACGGGTACCGAATTGTCGCTGAAGAGACGGCGGTAGTTGACCTGATGAAGGCTGTGGCTCAGGGAGACTGTGACGAAGAGGAACTCACCACGTGGCTTGAGGAGAACACCGTCCACACCGCAGCTTCTTGATCCCAAACCAGCCTCAAATAGTTATCTCTTGTCCGGCATCGGCTCGTCCGCCAGCGTCTCCAACGCGTCCCGCAGTGCCCACTTCAGGAGCACGCCGCTGTGGCGGTAGCGGATGCGGCCTTGTTTGTCGATCACGTAGGTGCGGGGCACTACCTCGCCAGGAAAGTGACGGGCGGCCACGGCCGGGTTCGCAATCTGCGGGAAGTTGACTCCCTGATTTTCCACGAAGGGCCGCACGGCCTCGGCTCCGTTCCGGTCTACGGCGATGCCCACGAACTGCACACCCTCGTCCCCCAACTCGCGCTGCAGGCTCACGAAGCCGGGCATCTCCATGCGACAGGGCGGGCACCACGTGGCCCACACGTTCACCACCACAACCTCGCCCCTGTGTTCGCCGAGCCGGAAGCGGTCCCCCTCCAGCGTCTGCGCGGCAAAGTTGGGCGCCTGTCCTTCGACCGTCGACACGTCAATGTTCGGCATGTACTGCTGATAGGCATAGAATCCCACCACCAGGAGCACGGGCCAGTGCCAGTAGTGCTTGACGTAGGTCCACACCGTTTTCCAGGCAGAGGAAGATTCTGATTCAGGCATAGGACGGGTGCTCTTGTTGGGAGACTGCAACGGATTGCGGGCCGACAATTATCCGCCCGCCGCCATACTTCTGCGCGATGGAGCCGTCGCCCAGTCCTGCAGGATAGTTCACGTTCATTTTCTCCGCGAAGGCCCGCCCCTTTTTGACCCGGCGCTCCGCTCCAGGGTCACGCCGACAAACAGCAATCCCTGATCGCCCAGCTCGCGCTGAAGCTTTACCAACTTTCGCATTCCAAGACGGGTCCCACTTCCTCACTTTGATGTTCACGCGTATCCCCCTGTGCGGTCGAATCCCGTCCTTTACGATTCGGTAGAACCGGGTGCTGTCGCTCCCATCCTCCACCGCCTGCACATGCCGTCCACTACGCCGTCGAGCCCTGCTGTTACGTCCCTTCGCTCGGCAGAGCACACGCCCCTCCTGTTCACCATCAACATGGGGCTGGAGGACGTGGCCGTGAATGAGTTTCGGGAGCGAGCCGAGGCAGCGGATCTCGATGTGATCGAGGCCGACGACGCGCCCTTCGGCCTGCAGAGCTACGCGCTTGTGGAGGTGAAGGCGGTTCCGGAGCGTGCGCTTGAGGTGGCCCGCCGGATGCGCTCGGTGCACCACGTGCTGGCGCCCCTCTACACCTTTTCGCTACCCAGCGACGGCGAGACTGCCCTTCGGACGATCCATGCGACCGTCGAATCGCTTGAGATTGAGGCCATGGAGTCGGCGGACACCTTCCGCGCAACGTCGATCCGGCAGGGAGACCACGATTTTACGAGCGTCGACGTGCAAAAGTGGGCGGGCGGGGCGCTCGACGCTCACTATGACGCTGCCGTGGACCTGGAGGACTACGACGTGGAGGTGCGGGTGGACGTGCACGACGACCGCTGTCTCGTGAGTGTGCAGCACACGCGGGAGGCCCTGAGTCGGCGGCAACTGGAGGGCTACCAGCCGCGGGCCGCCCTCAAGGCCAACGTGGCGTACGCCCTGCTCCGCCTCGCCCGTCTCGACCCGCCGCCAGGCGTGCTGCTCGATCCTTTCTGCGGCTCCGGCACCATCTTGCTGGAGGCGGCCGACCTGTGGCCCGACACCCGCGGCTACGGAAACGACTGGGACGAAGAGGCTGTGGCGGGCGCCCGCGAAAACGTCGAGCGCGCGGGCCTTGCCGACCGCATCACAGTTCGGGAGGGGGACGTGTGGCACCTCGCCGAGCGGTTCGAGGACGTGACGGTGGACCTCGTTGTGACGAATCCGCCCTTCGGCGTGCGCATGGCCAGCAGCATGGATTTTCTCCCGTTCTACCGACGCGTATTGGAGCAACTCTACGAGGTGCTCCGGTCCGGCGGAAAGGTCGTGATGCTGGTGCTGCGCGAGGGACCGTTCAACACGGCGATTCGTGAGACCGATCACTTCACGATCCGCCACGTGCGGGTGATCGAAATTGGCGGACTCTATCCGCACGTGTTCGTGCTGGAGCGGCACTGAGGCGTGAAATGTGACGTGCAAGACATGTTGCGTGACCTCTCGATTCCCAACGTTCAACTCAACATCCACAACCCCTGTGACCGTCGACGTCGTCTTGCCGCTCCCGCTCGACCAGGCCTACACCTACCGCGTGCCGGACGCCCAGGCCGATACGGTACAGGTGGGCGCGCGGGTACTGGTTCCGTTCCGCAACCGGCGTCTGACGGGCGTGATCGTGGACGAGGGCCCGCCGCCCGACACGCTCGACTTCGAGGTGAAGGCTGTACTCGACGTGCTCGACGATGTGCCGGTTTGCACGCCGGAGCTTCTCGACCTCGCGGAGTGGATTGCCGACTACTACGTGTGCAGTTGGGGGGAGGCGCTCAAGGCGATCCTGCCCGCCGGCACCACCGTCGAGTCGCAGCGCACCCTCGTCCGCACCGACGCCGATCCGGGCGCGTGGGCCGATCATGACGTAGGCCAGGCCGTCCTCGAGGACCTGGCGGAGCGCACCGAGACGACCCTCGCAGCCGTCCGCAAGCGCCTGGGTCCGGCGGTGCCACTCTCGCTGATTCGCCGCATGGAGTCCGACGGCGTGATCGAAATGGAGACGACGCTCTCTGGCGAACGGGTACAGGCCAAGACGGAGACGCACCTCCGGTTCGCCCCGGCGTTTCAGCACAAGGATGCCGCGTCGGATCTCATCGAACAGCTTCGAGGCGAGAAGCAGCAGGCCGTCATCGAGGCGCTCGCGGGCTTTCGGGCGCAGGGGACCCCAGAGCCCCGGCAGGCCGACGTGGTGGAGCGCACCGACGCCCCCTACTCCACCATCCGCAGCCTCGTGGACAAGGGGATGATTGAGCGCGTGGAGAAGGAGGTTCTGCGCTCCCCTCTCGACGACCTGCCGCCCCCCGACCCGCCTCCCGACCACGACCTGCTTCCGGCCCAGCAGAAGGCCCTCGACGCCATCACCGCCCCCGTGGACGATCATCGATACGGCACCTTTCTCCTTCACGGCATCACCGGGAGCGGCAAGACGGAGGTCTACATTCGGGCCCTCAAGGCAGTGCGGGAGCAGGGATGCACCGGTATTATCCTCGTCCCCGAAATCGCGCTCACCCCGCAGACCGTCCAGCGCTTCCGGTCGCATTTTGGCGACAAAATCGCCGTGCTCCACTCGCAGATGAGCGTGGGCGAGCGCTACGACGCGTGGCGGCAGCTGCGCACCGGGAAGGCCAAAATCGCCATCGGTCCGCGCTCGGCTGTCCTGGCCCCGCTGGAAAATCTCGGATTGATCGTGGTGGACGAAGAGCACGAAACCTCGTACAAGCAGTTCGACCCGGCGCCGCGCTACCATGCCCGCGACGTGGCGGTGATGCGCGCCCACAGGAACGATGCGGTCTGCATTCTCGGCTCAGCCACGCCCAACCTGGAGAGCACCATGAACGCGCGCTGGGGCAAGTACGAGCGGCTGGAGTTGCCGGAGCGGGTGCCCGACGCATCGGGCCAGACCGCCACGCTGCCGGAGGTGCAGGTTCTCGACCTCACCCGGCAGCGCAAGAAGCACCAGTTGGAGGGCGCCCTGGCCGACCCGCTGCGCGAGGCCATCTGGGAGCGGGTGGAGCGGGACGAGCAAGTGATTTTGCTCCAGAATCGCCGCGGCTACGCGCCGGTGCTGGAGTG
>CAZBIB010000057.1:0-15090 GCA_964491575.1 uncultured Salinivenus sp.
CTTGAGCCGGAGGAGACCTACACCTCGCGCACCGTCTATCGATTCTCGGTTCGAGGGCGTTCTAATTGAGGGTTCAAAGACCCCCAGGAACGAGGGGGCTTCCGGGCAGTGACTTTCACAATAAAGCAGTAAAATAAAGCTTGAATCGATTAATAACACGATGAAGCCGACTTCGAACGGCGCTCCGTCTCGAGAGGCGCCCCGCGTTGGACTCCTGGGCATCATGCAGGAGCTGTACGACGACATGCTTCCGGGAATTACCGAGCGGCAGGGACGCTACGCTCAACAGATTGCCGATCATCTCAGCGACACCATCGAGGTCACGTTTCGGGAGCCAGCCCGCAACCGGAGCGACATCGAGCGGCAGGTGCGACGCTTTAATGACGAGGATCTGGACGGCATCATCATCGTGATGCTCACCTACGGACCGGCCATGCGGACCGTCCGGGCGCTCTCGGAGAACCAGCTCCCAGTGATGCTGGCGAACGTTCAGCCCGAGCGGTCCATTACCGAGGAGTGGGACATGGCCGACCTCACGTACAACCAGGGCGTGCACGGGGCGCAGGACATGGCCAACACCCTGCTCCGATTGGGTGTGAACGCGCCCGTCATCTCCGAGGATTGGCGGTCCGACCGCTTCAAGCAATTCGTGGAGGATTGGGCCCACGCTGCCCAGTCGGCCCAGGCGCTGGAGAGCATGCAGCTTGCCCAGTTCGGGCAAATGCCGGGGATGGGGGACATTGTGACCAACGAGCACACGTTCATGCAGGGCGTGGGGCCGCAGGTGCACAAGCTGAGCATGGGGCGCGTGAAGGAGCGCATGGAAGTGGTGTCGGAAGAAGAGGTGTCCGCCGCCGTCGCGACCGACGTAGAGCGGTTCGAGATCGACGAGGCACTGTCTCCGGAGGCCCACCGCTACGCGTCCCGCTTCCAAGTGGCCATCGAGGAGTTGCTCCAGGACGAGGGGTACGAGGGATTCAGCATGTACTTCGACGCGGTCGGGGACGACGGCCGGTTTGAGCAGCTGCACATGCTGGCGGCGTCGAATCTGATGGCGAAAGGGTACGGCTACGCTGCGGAGGGAGACATGCTCTGCACGAGCCTCATGACGGCCGGGCACGACCTCGCCCCGAATCCGCACTTCACGGAGATGTACGCGATGGATTTTGAGCGGGACTCCGTGCTTCAGAGCCACATGGGCGAGGGCAACTGGCGCGTCGCACGGTCCGATCGGCCGGTCCGGCTCATCGACCGCGAGCTTGGCATCGGGGGACTCGACAATCCGCCGACGGTCCTCTTCATGGTAGAGCCGGGGCCTGCGACCCTCACGTCTCTGGCCCCCGTGGCCGATGGGGACTATCGCCTGATCGTCGCAACCGGCGAGATCCTTGACACCGACGAGCTCCCGAACGTGGAGATGCCCTACTTTCACTTCCGACCCGACTCGGGCGTTCGCGACTGCCTCGACGGGTGGCTCGAAAACGGTGGCACTCATCATCAGTGTCTCCACCTCGGCGACGTAAGCCGCCGCTGGGAGATGCTCGGGGACATGGTCGACATTGGCGTCGTCCACGTGTAGGTTGTCATATCCCTTCCCGTCCCGCGATCCCTTCTCAGATCCGAGGGGCGTCTCTTCACACCACTTCGAATGCCAACCCCCATTGGATCACAACCGCAGATCTTTATGACCACTGACACCCTTCACGACGCCGACCTGGAAACCCGCACCATCAACACGATCCGCTTTTTGGCGGCTGACGCAGTCGAGCGGGCCGAGAGCGGCCATCCGGGCACGCCGATGGGCCTAGCTCCGGTCGCCTACGTGCTCTGGACCCGCCACTTGCGGCACAGCCCGGAGCACCCGGATTGGCCGAACCGGGACCGGTTTGTCTTGTCGGCGGGCCACGCCTCGATGCTTCTGTACAGCCTCCTCCACCTGACCGGCTACGACCTGCCAATGGAGGAGATCAAAAACTTCCGCCAGTGGGAAAGCCGGACGCCGGGCCACCCGGAGCATTTTTTGACCGAGGGGATCGAGACGACGACCGGCCCGCTGGGGCAGGGCTTTGCCAACGGGGTGGGCATGGCCCTCGCCGAGCGGGTGCTGGCCGACGAGTTCAACGCCGAGGGGCACCCCATCGTCGATCACCGCACGTACGCGATCTGCTCCGATGGGGACATGATGGAGGGGATCTCCCACGAGGCCGCCTCGCTGGCGGGCCACCTTGGGCTCGGCAAGCTCGTCTACCTTTACGACGACAATCAAATCACGATCGACGGGGACACGGACCTGGCCTTTTCGGAGGACGTGGCCGCCCGCTTCGAGGCGTACGACTGGCACGTCCAGCGAGTGGAGGACGCCAACGACCTGGAGGCGATCGACGCAGCGATCACGGCAGCCAAGCAGGAGACGGGGCGCCCGTCTTTGATCGTGGTCCGTTCGCACATCGGCTACGGAAGCCCGAACAAGCAGGACAAGGCCGTGGCCCACGGATCGCCGCTAGGGGAAGAGGAGGTGCGCCTTGCGAAGGAGAACCTCGGCTGGCCGCCGGACAAGACGTTCTACGTCCCCGATGAGGTCTACGACCACATGCGCACGGCCGTGGCGGAGGGCCAGGAGCGACAAGCCGAGTGGGCCAACCAGTTTGACGAGTACAAGGAGGCCCATCCGGAGAAGGCCGCCGAGTACGAGCGGTGGCTCAGCCGCACTCCGCCGGAAGGATGGGAAGAGGCGCTTCCGACGTTCGAAGCCGGAGAGGAAATGGCCACGCGCAAGGCGAGCGGTCTTACCCTCGATGAACTAGCCCCCGAGATCGGCTACCTGATTGGCGGCTCGGCGGACCTGACCGGCTCGAACAAGACCGACGTGGAGGGACGGGCGGACTTTCAGGCAGACGCACCCGAAGGCCGGTACTTTCGGTTCGGGGTGCGGGAGCACGCGATGGCGGGCATTTCCAACGGAATGGCCCTTCATGAGGGCATTCAGCCGTACGCGGGGACGTTTCTCATTTTCAGCGACTACCTGCGGCCGTCCCTGCGGCTGGCGGCGCTCATGGGGCAGCCGGTCGTATACGTCTTTACCCACGACTCGATTGGGCTCGGCGAAGACGGGCCGACGCACCAGCCGGTCGAGCACTTGATGGCGCTACGGACGATTCCGAACCTCACGCTGATCCGCCCGGCCGACGCCAATGAGACGGCCGAGGCGTGGGGAGCGGCTATCGAGCACACAGAAGGCCCGGTGGCGCTGGCGCTGACGCGGCAGGGGCTGCCCATCTTCGACCGCACGGAGTTGGCCTCCGCCGAAGGACTGCACCGCGGAGCGTACGTTCTGCAGGAGGCTACGGGACAGCCGGACGTGCTCTTGATTGGGACTGGGAGCGAGGTGCAGCGGGCCCTCGGCGCGGCAGAGCGGCTACAGGAGGACAACATTCAGGCGCAGGTGGTGTCGATGCCGTCGTGGGAGCTTTTTGAGGCTCAATCCGAAACGTACCAACGGAAAGTGCTGCCGCCCGACGTCTCGGCGCGAGTGTCGGTGGAGGCGGGGGTGACCCAAGGGTGGGAGCGCTACGTAGGCCCAGAGGGCACCGCCATTGGCATAGACCGGTTTGGGGCGTCGGCACCCGGATCGGTCAACATGGAGAAGTTTGGGTTTACCGCCGAGCATGTGGCCGAAAAAGCGCGGCGGCTGGTCAACTAACAGACTGAACTATTCGGAAACGGCCTTTGTTAACCACCTTTGTTGTGCGTTTGAACCGATTAACTTCATAAACATATTCACCCGAGATGGGATCACGAACCACGATTCGAGACGTGGCTGAGTGGGCCGGCGTGTCCAACGCAACGGTCTCAAATGTCATCAACGACAAGGGGAAGGTCAGTGAGAGCACACGAAAGGAGGTGCTCGACGCGATTGAGGCGCTCAATTATCGCCCGAATGCTTCCGCCCAACGGAAGCTGCAATCACGGGGCCCGAAGAGCATCGGGCTCGTCATTAAGGAGATTCACAATCCGTACTTCGCGGACGTGATTGTGGGAGCCCAGGAGAAGGCTCAGGAAGAAGGCTATGCGATCATGCTCTCCAGCTCGGAGGGGCGGCGCGGCACGGAGGGACAAATCGTTGATCTTCTCGTCGAGAAAGATGTCGACGGAATCATTATTAACCCGCTCCTCGACCACGATGCAGACCTCTCGCACCTCTTCAATCTGAAGCGCCGCAACATTCCGTTCGTCCTGCTCGAAGAGGTGCACGGCCTGAAGTCCAATCTCGTAGACGTCGACAACGTGAAGGCCGCGCAGGAAATCACGAGTTACCTCATCGATCTCGGCCACGAGGATATCATCCACTTCGCGGGGCCGGAATACTCGATGCACAGCGACGAGCGCGTGGAAGGGTTTCGGCAGGCCTTTTTCGACTCGCATCAGGTCTACAGCGAGGACTTTGTGGTGCGGGCCGGGGCCCGCCTGCGAGAAGGGTACGAGGCCGGAGTCGAGTACTTTGAGGACAGGTCTGCCTCCGAGCGGCCCACCGCCGTCACCTGCTACAACGACCTCGTCGCCATCGGGCTGCTCCGCGCGCTCCGCGACCTCGACATCGACGTGCCCGGTGAAGTGTCGGTGACGGGCTTTGACAACATCGAACCCTGCGACTACGCGCCCGTCCCGCTGACGAGCATGGGCGTGCCGACCACCGAGATGGGGCGGAAGGCGATGGAAGTGCTCATCCGTCAGATTGAGGCCTCGAACCAGCATGAGCCCGAGGTGGTGAATTTGGAGGCCGAAATGACCGTACGGGAATCCACAGCGCCCCTAGAGACGACGGTGTCTACGTAGCCCTCCCGTTTCGTTCGTTCCTGAATGAGCTCTTCGCGTGTGCCAATGTCGGATTCCTCCTTCGCCGTTGGTCTGGACTATGGAACCCAGTCGGTCCGAGCGCTGATGGTCGACGTAGAGACTGGGGAGGAGGTGGGGCAGGGGGAGTTTTCGTATCCATCGGGAACGAACGGCATCTTTGTCGACCCGGACGATCCGAATCTGGCCCGTCAGGATCCCCAGGATTACCTGGACGGCCTCGAAGCAAGCATTCAGGCGGCGCTCGACGACGCAGAGGGACACGACGCGTTTCGGCCCGAGGCGGTCGTTGGGATCGGCATTGACACCACGGGCTCAACGCCGATTCCAGTCGACGAGGAAGGCGAGCCGCTGGCGTTCGACGAGCGGTTTGCAGACCACCTTGCCGCCAAGGCCTGGCTGTGGAAGGATCATACCGGGCACGCCGAGGCGGAGGAGATCACCGACACTGCTCAGGAGCTGCGGCCGGAGTATCTGGCCAAGTGCGGCGGCACGTACAGCTCGGAGTGGTACTGGTCGAAGCTCCTCCACTGTCGCCGTGCCGCCCCGGAGGTCTTTGAGGCGGCCCACACGTGGGTAGAACACGTGGACTGGATGCCGGCGGTGCTCACCGGTACTGATCATCCCGACGACCTCAAGCGCAGCGTATGCGCTGCCGGCCACAAGGCAATGTACAACGAGGCGTGGGGCGGGTACCCCGACGAGGAGTTTCTTACTGGGCTCGACGAAGGCCTCGTGGAGGTGCGTCGCACCCTGCCCGATGAGACGTACAACGCGTCTGAACCCGCTGGCACGCTAACGGACGAGTGGGCCGATCGGCTCGGCCTGCCTGCGGATATTCCCGTGGCCGTAGGCGCCTTCGACGCGCACCTGGGGGCGGTAGGGGCTGGCATCGAGCCCGACACGCTCGTGAAAATCATCGGCACCTCTACCTGCGACTTGATGCTCGCGCCGATGGAGCGCGACCTGCCCGACATTCCGGGCCTCTGCGGCATCGTCCCAGAGTCGGTCCTGCCTGGGCATTACGGGCTGGAGGCCGGACAATCTGCCGTCGGCGACATTTTCAACTGGTTCGTCGATGTCGTGGAGCCGGACAACCTCGACCACGACGCCCTCACGGAACGGGCCTCGCAACTGAAGCCCGGCGAGAGTGGGCTGCTCGCCCTCGACTGGCACAACGGCAATCGGACCGTTCTCGTCGACCAGCGCCTGACCGGCGGCATCCTGGGACTGACACTTCACTCGACGCCCGCCGAGATCTATCGGGCCCTCGTCGAAGCAACCGCGTTCGGAGCCCGCGTCATCATGGAGCGGTTCGAGGAGTACGACGTGCCCGTGGAGCGGATCGTGAACTGCGGGGGCATCTCGGTCAAAAACCGCATGGTCATGCAGATCTACGCCGACGTGCTGGGGCGACCCCAGCGGATCTCGCGCAGCACGCAAACCCCGGCCCTCGGCTCCGCGATTGCAGGGAGTGTCGTCGCCGGTGCGGAAAACGGGGGGCATGCGGACTTCCACGAAGGCATCTCGGCCATGACCGGTACAAAAGAGACCGTCTTCGAACCAATTCCCGAGCATCAGGAGGTGTACGACCGGCTCTACCGACTGTACCGGCGGGTCCACGATGCCTTCGGGGTTGAGGGCGACGAGGACGATCTCTACGACGTGATGAAAACCCTCTTCGACATCCGCGAAGACGTGCGAGGATAGAGGAGGCGTTCCGTCTCGTGACTGGTCCCGTTCTTGTTGCGTGCGGGCGCCGGGAGGAGCCATTCTGTTGCCTTTTGTCAACTCGGTCCATCAAGGAGATGCCCATGGCATACAAGGCCCTGAAGGAGTCCGTCCATCGCGCCAACCTGGAGATTGTTGAGGCCGGACTCGTGGAGCTGACCTGGGGAAACGCGAGTGCCGTCGATCGGGAGGCGGGAGTGATGGCGATAAAGCCCAGCGGCGTCGACTACGACCACATGGCGCCTGAGGACATCGTTGTCGTGTCGCTGGACACAGGGGCGGTGGTGGAGGGTGACCTCGACCCGTCATCCGACACGCCAACTCATCGGGTGCTGTACCGACAGTTCCCGTCGCTCGGAGGCGTGGTGCACACCCACTCGAACTACGCTGTGAGCTGGGCACAGGCAGAGCAGCCCATCCCGTGCCTGGGCACCACCCACGCCGACCACTTCTACGATGGAATCCCCGTCACGCGCCGCATGACGGAAGCAGAGATCCGGGACGAGTATGAGCACAACACGGGCGCGGTCATCGTGGAGTGTTTCCGCGAGGGCGATGCGGATCCGGCCGAGGTGCCGGGCGTCCTGGTGGCCGGCCACGGCCCGTTTGCGTGGGGGGACGACATGGAGCACGCCGTCGAGAATGCCATCGTGCTGGAGTCTGTCGCCGAGAAGGCGCTCCACACACGTCAGATCAATCCCAATGCCGAGTCCATCGATCAGACCCTACTCGACAAGCACTACCTTCGCAAGCACGGGGACGAGGCGTACTACGGGCAAGGGTAAGTTTGGAAGTTGAGTGGGCCTTGAGAGTTTTGCGTTGAGGGGGAGACATCTACAGCGAGAGACACGAGATTATGGCCGCCGTGGCTACCTTTCAGGACGTGATGCGTGCCGTGCGTCTGTACGGGCCCGGAGATGTGCGCGTGGAGTCCATTCCGCGTCCGCCGATGGACGAGAGCGAACAGGTTCGTCTGCGGATGCGGAGCGTGGGGATCTGTGGCAGCGATCTGCACCACTTTCGGGAAGGGAGCACGGGCGACGAGGAAAACGCCGAACCCTTTGTGCTAGGCCACGAGATTTCAGCGGAAGTGCCCCCGGAAAGCGCGGATCGTCTGGATCTGGAGGCCGGGACCGTCGTCGCCGTCGACCCGGCAGATCCGTGCGGCGAGTGCGAGTGGTGCGACCGCGGGCACCGCAACCTGTGCCCAAATGTTGACTTCAAGGGCGTCGTGGGGCATCAGGGGGGACTCGCTGAATTCATCACTGTCCATCCGCACCAGGTCGTTCCCGTTCCGGACGAGTTTGGCCCGGACACGGCGGCCCTTCTCGAACCGCTGGGCATCGCCATTCATGCCCTCGACCTAGCCGAGCTTCGTCCCATGGACACTGTAGCAGTGCTCGGGGCGGGACCCATCGGGCTCCTGTGCGCCCAGGTGGCGCAGGCAGTGGGGGCTGGCACGTGCTACGTCGTCGATCCGCTCGACTACCGGACCGAAGTGGCCGCTGATCTCGGTGCCGATGCTGTCGCTCCGAGCCACACCGCCATCGACGAGTGGACGGACGGGCGTGGGGTGGACGTAGCGATCGAGGCGACGAATGCCCCGGAGGGCTTCGAACACGCTGTCGAGAGCGTTCGGATCGGGGGGAAGGTGGTGCTGGTGGGCATCCCCGAGGGTAACGAGCACACGTTCACGGCCTCTACAGCCCGCCGGAAGGGTGTGACGGTAAAATGGTCGCGCCGCATGGGCCACGTCTATCCCCGGGCCATCCGCATGGTGCAGGACGGCCGCGTGGCAGTCGACCCGCTCGTTACCCATCGCTTTTCGCTGGAAGAGGGGCCGGAGGCCCTCGCACTGCAGTCGCGCTACGAAGACGACATCATCAAGGCAGTCGTCTATCAAGAAGCTGCCTCGTAATCCGTCCCTTTCTTCCTGGATGGCGCTCCCGATCCGTACGCATCGTTTCTTGTACGCATGGCCCGAATCACGTCTCTCCCGGCAGTTTTCCTCGCCCTCCTGATAGGTACGTCCGCGCACGCTCAGTCGCTCTCGGAGGCCATGACATTTACGAGTCCCGACGGAGCGGTGAGCATGCAGATCGGCCTGTCGGACGACGGTGCGCCCCGCTACACAGTGCAGTACGACGGCGCGACGGTGCTCCGTCCGTCCCCCTTGGGCCTGGAGACCTCGATGGGGGACTGGCGCCGCGGCCTCTCGGTGCAGGACACGAGCGCGGAGACGACTGTGACCGACAGTTACCGTCTTCGGCACGGCAAGCAATCGGAGGTCCGTTACGAAGCGCATCAGCGCACGCTGCGGCTCACCAATCGGGCCGGGCAACCGATTGAGATCGTTGCGCAGGTGTCGAATCACGGGGTCGCCCTGCGCTACCGCATTCCCTCACAGGCGGCGCCCGACACTTTGGTGGCCGGAGACGAGCACACGGGCTTCCGGTTTGCCAAGGGCACACGCTCCTGGCTCATGCCCATGGATCCGCCGGATGCGGGGTGGAGCCAGACGTTTCCCGCATACGAGGGGCACTACGTGAAAAATGAACCGGTCGGGCAGTCCTCGCCCACCGGCGTCGACTGGGCGTTTCCCGGCCTCTTCCGGATTCCGGGCGGGGCCTGGGCGCTCGTGACGGAAGCGGGCCTCGACGGCTCCTACCACGCCTCTCGCCTCGACGCGGTCCCCGGTAGGGACGGCTACCGGATTGCTGGTCCGGAGCCGGGGGAGGGCACCGGGCCGGCAGATCCCGTCGATCCGTTCTTCACGCTGCCGTTCGCTTCGCCCTGGCGCCTGATCGTGGTCGGCGAGGGGCTGGGCCCCATCGTCGAATCGACCCTCGTGACAGACGTGAGTCCGCCGTCGACGGTCAAGGACGCGAGCTTTGTGCAGCCGGGGACAGTGGCGTGGAGCTGGCTGCCGCTCAAGGATGAATCCATCAGTGCGGAGACCCAGCGGCGCTTCATCGAAATGGCTGCCCGGTACGGCTTCAAGTACGTCCTGATCGACAACTGGTGGGATCAGCAGATCGGCTACGACGGCGTGCGGGAGCTCGTCAACTACGCCGAGACGAAGGACATCGGCATTTTTCTCTGGTACAACTCCAATGGGTCATTCAACCAGGCGCCCCAGACCCCGCAGGATCGGATGCACACCGCCGAGGTGCGGCGCGAGGAGTTTGCGCGGCTTCAGAAAATGGGCGTCGAAGGCGTGAAGGTGGACTTTTTTGGGGGCGACAAGCAGTCCGTCGTCCAGCTCTACCTGGACATTTTCAGCGACGCCGCGGCGCACGACCTGATGGTGAACGTGCACGGCTCCACGCTGCCGCGCGGCTGGCACCGCACGTACCCGCAGTTCATGACGTCGGAGGCGGTGCGCGGCTACGAGTACATCACCTTTGGACAGGAAGACGCCAACCGCGCCCCCGCCCATGCCACGGTGCTTCCCTTCACGCGCAACGCGGTGGGCCCTATGGACTTCACGCCGACGATGCTTACCGATTCGGTGGGTGCCTCGAAGCGGCGCACGAGCGATGCTTTCGACCTGGCAATGACCGTGGTATTCGAGTCCGGTCTGCAACATCTTGGTGTCACGCCGTCCAGCCTTCGTCGGCAGCCAGCATACGTGCAGGACTTCCTCGGCGATGTGCCCGCGGCCTGGGACGAGACTCACTTCATTGACGGCTATCCGGGCCGCTTCGTCGTGCTCGCCCGGCGCAGCGGAGACACGTGGTACATAGGGGGATTCAATGGCCAGACGGAGCAGCGGACCGTCCAGGTGCCCCTGGACTTTTTGGACCGATCCGCCACGGGCACCCTCTTTGCAGACGGGAGCGACCTCCGCAGCGTGGAACGGCGCGTCGTGAAGGCAAGCCCCTCCGACTCCCTCACGATCGAGCTCCGGGGGCGCGGAGGAGTCGTCGGAAAATTCCCGCGCGGCGAACTTCAGAAATAGCTGGAGGTTGCCACGTGTCCCCCGTTGGACGTTGGAAGATTCAAGAACTTCCCTTCCGTAGAAGGGGCTATACCCTCAAACATGGTGCTCAAACATGGTGACATTTTCAGTGAAATGAACCTTCCTCTCGAACGACGCCTCGACAATCCAGACGTGTACGCCTCGGCCCCCGGCCGGGTCGAGTTCATTGGCAACCACACCGACTACAATGGCGGATGGGTGCTCGGTGCAACCATCGACCGGCGGGTTGCTGTGGGCCTGTCCCACAGGGAGGACGACGGGGTGACTCTTGAAAGCGACGGGGACGTGGCGCCGGTCCATGTGCAACTCGGCGAGATCGAGGTTCAGACCGGAAAAAGGACCTGGGCCAACTACGTGCTCGGGGTGCTCTCCGTACTCCGGGAGGAAGGTCTGGACGTAGAGACTGGATTTGACCTCCAGGTTCGGAGCACGCTTCCGGTGGGGGCGGGGCTAAGCAGTAGTGCCGCCCTCGAGCTGGCGACGGCTTTCGCGCTGAACGAGGCGTACGGAGGCGGCTTCGACCGGAAAGCACTCGCCCTAGCGGGACAGCGCGCCGAGAACGAGTTTGTAGGCGTGCCCTGCGGGTTTCTCGATCAGGCGGTCGTCGCCTTCGGGGACGAGGACTGCCTCGTGCGCCTCGATGCCCGCACGGAGGAGGTCTCGTCCGTCCCTTTTCCGGCTCAGACAGGCCTTTGGATTTTCCAAACCCACCAGTCTCATGCGCTGGCTGAGGCTCACTACCAGGATCGCCATGACGAATCGCGGGCTGCCCGCGACCACCTCGACGGTCTGCTCGGTACGGGAGAGCCCCTCGTGGACGTTTCGCCCGAGGAGCTCGCATCGGTGAAGGGACAGCTTTCGGGGGTTCTCTACCGGCGCGCCCGGCACGTGAGCACCGAGCACCGGCGGGTGAAGGAGGCGGTGCATCTTCTCGAACAGGAGGAGCACGAGGCAGTCGGCGAACTGCTGTTTGCCTCCCACGAGAGTTCCCGCACCGACTATGAGAATAGCACCGAGGAGCTGGATTTCGTGGTCGATTGCCTCAGGGAGAACGACCGGGTCCTTGGGGGAAGGCTCACAGGAGGCGGATTTGGAGGCGCGGCGATGGCCTGGACCCGGGAGGCGTTTGGGAAGGAGGATGCACGCACCGTTCAGGAGGCGTATGCGGACCGGTTTGGGGAGGAGCTCGGTGCATTGGCCTGTCACCCGGCTGCCGGTGTCTTCAGCCGAGCGCTCCATTGAGCCCGAGCGCCCTGTTCTGTTTTGAAAGCTGCCGGGTGTGGAGTGGTCTCGGGGGAAACGCTGAGGCTGGATCGGTCTGCGATCGGCGATCACACGACCGGACTGGTTTGGGAAAGGGTGTCAATCACCGACGGCACGTGGTCCTCTTCCCACAGTCGGATCCAGGCAAGAGGGGGGATGATCCAGGGACCTCCGGGCTGGAGAATCTTTTCCGTGCGCTGGGCCGTCTCCCGGTCCTTGGCGCGAATCTCCTGGGTGCGCCGCTCGGCGCTGAGGGGTGCCAGGATTCGAGCGAATGCCCAGGCATCGTCCCGGGCCCTGGTGAGACAAAAGTTGCTGATGACCTCGTCGGCCTCTCCGCCCAGTCGATCGAGCACCCCGATCCACGGCGAGACCGTCGACACGTGCGTCTGAACGTCCTCAATCATCGATCCGAGGATTCGGTTGATGTGGTCAAAGTCAGCCTCTAGGTCGGCGATCTGGTCCCCGTCGACCACCTCGACGGCGGCGATGCCTAGGTCGAGGTTGATGTGGGCGTTCATGCCGAGAAGGAGGTGCTGAAGGATCAGCGGCTGCCATCGCTCGGCGGCCTCAAACGCTCGGGCCCACGCGCGGGTCGGGCCTGTTTCTGTATCTCGCGCCGCCAGCGCATCGAGGTACCGCTGCGCAAAGGCAACGTCCAGCCGCTCCATCCGGGATCCGTCCTGAAACGCCCCGGTCTCGATGGCTGACTTCACCCGCGCGGTGACGTCCCGGTAGAGGACGGCAAAGTATCCGAGCCGGCTCCGCCGCTGGCGCGCGTCGACAATCGCGTGGTCGAGCTGGGTGAGAACCTCGTTGATCGACTGGGGAGGCATAGGCCGGGGGCGATGGTCGGACGGGCGTATCCCAAAATGTTGGGGTCACGGGGGCGAATCGCAACTCTAATTTTCCACACCGAGTCGTCGGTTTCCGACCAACGTCCTGTTCGGAGACGATTCTCGTTACGCTCTCATGTAGCTTGTTGCACATTGGAGATCCGGTCGCCCCAAAACCCCAAAGACCGTCATTCCCAACTTGTGGGAATCTCCATAGTCCTGGCAGACGCCTGATCCTGGGGAATTCCGCATCGGGGTGCGGAATGACAAACAGGAGGGTTTTGGGGCGACCTTCTGAACGTGCGGCGTTCTACACAAGAGCGTTTCGTTATTGAGCTTTGAGATATGGTGGGCGTGCGCTAAAACTACAACGAGCGCCCCGCGAAAAGCTGAATACCTGCGCGTACGGATAGATCAGGCACTGGCCAGCGCGCGCGGGTACCCTGTGAGTGCGCCTCGTTTTCGAGGTCTCCTGCGGAATGCAGGGTAGCGTCTCAGGCGGAATGCGACCTCCTGCTTCGAACTCACTCCTAACGAACTACCTTGTGACCATGGCTCGATCCAGGACTCTTAACATGCGCCGTCCCACTGCCCAGGACGACGTTCACAGGGTTTACGCCGTCAACCGCGATTCGCCCTCCATGCAGGGACGCTGCAAATTGGATGATGGGAGCGCCGTGCTCTGTGCATTCGAAACGGTGGGCACGGCCATCGAAGCGACCTCCAATGCCCCAAGTCTTCGGCTCGTACGGCACCGCTCTCTCAGTCCCGACGAGCAGAAGCGCGTCGAGTCGGCGTTGCTGGCGTAGGGACGGTTGTTGCTCTCCGCGGCACGCTCCGTCTTGATCATCGAAAAAGAAGCAGGTTCCCAGTTCACCCCTCCAAGTCGGCGAGGTCCGCCCATTGGCACTGGGGCCGCTCTACTCTATCCCCTCTACTCATTTCCAGAGGGGCGAACAGGAGCATTCGTTGCTGCAAGCACCTTCTGTCCGCTGCCGGGAGGGGTCAGACTGACATCCTTTGAACCCCCGTCCTTCGAGAGGCGAAGCTCAAGTCGGTCTACGTCTCCCTGGATGAAAAATGGATGAGCTCCAGAAAGAGGTCTTCACTTGCGCCCTCCTCAGCACTCAACTGGAGACGCGAGTTCAGCGAGTCGGTCACCGCATAATCGAACTCGACCTGGGGTCCGTGATCGGGATAAAGATCGAGCTCGTCGCCGTTCACTTGGAAGGTGCCCTGCACCACGAGGTCCTTCGGGCGTCCATCGTCGCTGCCGATGATCGTAAAGAATTCTCTGCTCGCGGCGCCCTTGCGAAGCGTCAGGACCAGTTGGTCGTACTGGGCCTCGAGTTGTGCTTTCAGTGAGGTTCCATCGACGGAGAGGCCTGTGAGCCGCCAGGAGCCGAGGAGGGGGCCGAAGTCCTCCTCTTCCTCTGTGAGGTCGCACCCAGCCCCCACGCAGGTCAGGCCAAGAAGTAACGCCATGAGAATGGTCGGTCGCCTCAGCAGAGCCATCACTGAAGAAACCCATGTCGGCGTAGGAATTCATCGCAACAATTCAACGCGGACGGGCCGACATCGATTCTTTGTGTCACTCCCAATAGATCGAAAGAAGCCCCGATTTGGCCCTGGATCTTGGGGATCGCAGAACAACGTGGAATCGGGAAAAATTTGTTCTGGGCGAACAAACTGTTTCCCCGACAGCATGTAGAAGAGTGCGGTGCCCAAATTCCCCCGTATGCCGGACGTGCAGAAACGAAGTTGCGGGTCTGTACAGGAAGGGGTTGTCAGGGGGGCTTTGACCCGAGCAGCGTGACCGATCCATCGCATCTATTGAATCGCATTTACTCTATAGCTAAATGGACCACAAAAAGGGACAGTACAAAGTACGCGACCTGAGCCTGGCCGACGAGGGCCGCAAGCGCATTGAATGGGCCGAGAGCCGTATGCCCGTGCTTGTGCAACTCCGCGAGGAGTTTGCCGACGAGAAGCCGTTTGAGGGCTACAAGATCAGCGGCTGCCTCCACGTTACGAAGGAGACGGCCGTGCTCGTCGAGACGCTGCAGGCCTGCGGCGCGGAGGTGGCTTGGAGCGGCTGCAACCCGCTCTCGACGCAGGACGACATCGCTGCTGCCCTTGCCAAGAGCGGTGTCGAAATATATGCGTGGCACGGACTTGACACCGACGACTTCTACTGGTGCATTGAGCGCACTATCGACACCTCGCCGCACCTCACGCTCGACGACGGGGCCGACCTCATTTTCACGGTCCACTCCGACCACCCGGAGATGGCCGACCACATCATCGGCGGCTCCGAGGAGACGACGACCGGCGTGCACCGCCTGCGCGCCATGGACGACGACGGCAAGCTGCAGTATCCGGTCTACGCCGTCAACGACGCCGAGACGAAGTGGGACTTCGACAACG
>CAZBIB010000058.1:0-15029 GCA_964491575.1 uncultured Salinivenus sp.
TTCAAAGGCATCGGAGATAAGCTTTCCAACTGAGTCGTCGTTGTTCGCCGAGATCGTGGCGACCTTCTGGATGCGCCCCTTGCCCGCAACCGGGTCGCTCTGCTGGCGGAGGTGCTCCACCACGTGGCGCGAGGCGGTGTCGATGCCACGCTTCACGTCCATCGGGTTTGCGCCGGCGGTCACGCTCTTCAGGCCGGCGTCAATGATGGATTGGGCGAGTACGGTGGCCGTGGTGGTGCCGTCGCCGGCCGCATCATTGGTCTTCGAGGCCGCTTCCTTGAGCAGCTGAGCACCGACGTTCGGAAGCTTCTTCTCGAGCTCAATTTCCTTCGCAACGGTAACCCCGTCTTTCGTGATTGTGGGGGAGCCGAAGGACTTGTCAAGGACAACGTTTCGGCCCTTCGGACCGAGCGTCACCTTGACGGCTTTCGCCATCTGCTCAACGCCCTCCTTAAGGGCGTTGCGCGCTTCGGAGTCAAATTTGATTTGCTTCGCCATGGTTATGGTCTATAGGTTTTCGTTCGTATATCATTCGGGAGTGGGAGGTCGATCGTGCAACCGCGACGTCATGCGCCGCGGGGACGGCCGGGTCGTTATCCTTCGACGACGCCGAAGATGTCGCTCTCGCGCATGATGAGGTACTCGTCCCCATCAAGCGTCACTTCGGTGCCGGCATACTTGCCGTAGAGGACTTCGTCGCCCTCTTCCACCGTCATCTCGATCCGGGTGCCGTCTTCAACGCGGCCCGGACCGATCGCGACGACCGTCCCTTCCTGGGGCTTCTCCTTGGCCGAATCCGGAATGTAGAGACCACTTTCGGTCTTTTCGTCGGCCGGTTTCGGCTGGACGACGACGCGGTCGCCGAGAGGTTTGATGCTCGTCATGATGTGTTCGGAATGCCTTGTGAATGATGTGTGGGTGAGACTTCATTGTTGTTATCACTCGCCGGTGACGAGTGATAACAATTCCATTCGTCCCAACATGACCTCCTGATCTGTGTTCCCAGAAAGGGGGTGGGAGCAGGGTGAAGATCCTTTAGCGACGCCCGAGGAAAGTGCATCCCGCACACTGGGGTCCCGTGAACCTTCGCAGGCGGTTTGAAGTTGAGTCGGTGACGGCGAGAAAAGGGCTGTCCGATCCAACTCGTCCTGCGCTCACAGTCCCGATTCGTCCATCCGCTCGTGGTCAGAATGCGCCGCACGCGTCTCATCTGGTACGGCCTGCTGGGAGGCACGGGTGGGGTGCTGCTGCTCGCACTGCTTCCGCCGTTCCTCTCCGCCGAGATGCAGGGCGTGGTGCGGCGGTGCTTTGCACCGGTGTGTCACCAGATGCCGAGCCGCTCTCCACACATCGGCGGCGTTCCGATTGCCATCTGCGATCGGTGTAGCGGCATCTATCTCGGGCTCATGGTCGGCGTGGCCGTCACAGGCTGGGGGCGCAGCCTATGGGCGGCGCTCGGGCAGCACGGGCACTACCTGCTGCTGGGGACGCTCGTCCCGCTCGGTGTGGACTGGATCGGGCCCATGCTGGGCCTCTGGAGCAACGGGCCGATCAGCCGGGCCCTCACGGGATTTCTGTTCGGGGTGGTCGCGGCCAGCTACGTGACGAACCAGTTGCTCCGCCGGGTCGCACGCACTTCATCCTCCGGAGGTCCCGACCGGGCGTGAGAACCCTTTCGGTTGGGGGCGTTCTTGACTATTTTCGTGCGATCGTTCTTTGGGGTCTGCGAAGTCTTTGCATGCTCCTCCTTGTCTCCACTCATCCAATCCCTCGATCCCCATGACTGCCCGTCAGCAATCAATTCTGATCGGCGCCGTCGTGACCGGCATTCTCAGCACGTCGTACCTCTTCTTTATCAATATTCTTTGCTGTCTCGGGGTGATGATCGGCGGGGCCGTGGCGATGCAGCAGTACACCAGCCGGACGCGGGCCCCGGTTGAATCCGGCGATGGGGCCGTGCTTGGAGCGCTGGCTGGAGCGGGCGGGGCCATTCTTCAGCCGATACTGAACTGGGCCCTCCGACCGTTTGGGCTTGGCATTCGAGACATCTCCATGAGCATGATGGAAGGAATGCAGGGACAGCCGGGAATGTCGCCGGAAATGATGCAGCAGTTGCAGACCAGTCCAAGTCTCGGAGCGATCCTCTTCAATCTGGTGATCGGCATCATTGTATATGCGATCTTCGGGGCTATCGGGGGGGCAATTGGGGCTGCCATTTTCGGTGGAGACGAGCAGGGTGGAGACATACAGCCCGGAGGCCCCCAACCTGGAGGCGCTCAGCCGGGCGGTGTTCAGTCGGGACCGTCAGACGGGCCTCAAGGCGAGCTGGACCGGGGCTCTGAGTCGAACAGAGAGGGCTCGGCCTGACGCCGCTCGAGCTCTTCGATAAGGCGGCGGTTTGCGCGCGGGAAGGCGTAGTCGTCGAGCTCGTCGACGGAGACCCATCGGAACGGCTGGCCCTCTCGTGCCACGGGTGGGCCCTCCGCAAGGCGGCCCCGGAAGGCGTGAAGGGTGATTTTGAAATGGGAGTAGGCGTGGGAGAGCGTGTAGAACGGCTCTACGCCTTCCATCTCGATCCCGAGTTCTTCCTTCACCTCGCGCCGGCACGCCGCCTCCATCGACTCGCCGGCCTCCTGCTTCCCGCCCGGAAACTCCCAGAGCCCGCCGAGCAGTCCGTCGTCGGGACGACGCTGGATGAGGAGCCGGTCGTCGTTGTCGAACACGAGGCCCACGGCGATGTCGTGGTGTGGCACCGGTTCCGACTCGGGAGTGATGGGATAGTCCTCTTCCGTCCCTGCGTCGTGGGCGCGGCACACCTCTTGCAGCGGGCATCGGTTGCAGTGGGGCGTGCGGGGCGTGCAAACCAGCGCGCCAAGCTCCATCAGAGCCTGATTAAAGTCGCCCGGCCGGTCGGGATCGAGCAGGTCGTTGGCGAGGCGGCGGAGGTGGCGCTGGGCGGTGCCGGTGGTGGCATCCTCTTCTACTGCGAACACGCGGGTGAGCACGCGCGTCACGTTGCCGTCGAGCACGGCGTGCGGCTTCTGGTAGGCGATGGAGAGGACCGCTGCTGCCGTGTAGGGCCCCACGCCTTTCAGGTCCTCGATGGCGTCCATCGTGTCAGGGACGGTGCCGTCGTGTGTGTCGACGACGTGCCGGGCGGCCTCGTGGAGATGGCGGGCTCGGGCGTAGAAGCCGAGGCCCTCCCAGTGCTTCAGCACCTCATCGCGCTCGGCCGCTGCGAGATCCTCGACGGTCGGAAAAGCGTCCAGGAAGCGATGATAGTAGTCGCGCACGGTGTCGACCCGCGTTTGCTGGAGCATGATCTCCGCGACCCAGATGCGGTACGGGTCGTCCGTCTTGCGCCAGGGCATCGACCGCTTGTGCTCATCGTACCAGTCGAGCAGGTCCTGGCGAAACGCCGTGCGCTGACGGTCGGTGGGGGAGAGGGGGAGTTCGGGAATGGGCGAATGGGGGCGTGGGTGCGTGGAGGGCTTGGGCGAGGGGGAGAAAGGGAGAGGGCTACGGCTGGAGATTGATCTGAACAACGAGGGTGTCGGGGGGCGCGTCGGGGGCATGGGCCTGGAGGAGGGCCTCGTGCATGCCGGGCTCGGCGCCCTGCGGGATCCAGGTGAACGAGCGACCTGCGACGCCGCTCAAGGCCGGTCCTCGGAGGAGGCCATAGCGCTCGACGGTTCGTCCGTTCAGCTCGGACGGAAGAGAAAGAACGAGTGGGGTGCCCGGCTCGGTGGACGTGCGCAGCGTGTCCGGGGGGGCAGTGAGCGGCGGTGCAACCCGCGGGCTGATGATGGGTTCGAACGATCCTGAGGACAGTGCGTCTCCGTATCCCATCCCACCCAGGAGGGCCAGGACGAAGAGAGGATAGGCGGCGCGATGGACGAGCGTCATCAAGCGGAACGACACGATGAGTGGTCACCGACGACATGTCGTATACCCGATGGTCGGAGCGGTGTTGCTCGTGGCGTTGGGACTGCTGGGCAGTGGGGAGCTGCAGTCCGCAGCGGCCCAGGCCTCCGTGGCTGCCTCCGGTTCTGAGTCGACGGCGGTGCAGTGGCAGCTCGTCCTCGACGGGCAGCGCGCGAGGTGGCCGGACACTGTGTCGACAGCGCCTGTCGACAGCCTGCAGGTCGTGGGGCGGCGCGTCCTCACTCACCTGCGACGGGAGGGCTACTACTACGCACAGCTCGACTCTGCAACGGTCGACACGAGCGCCCCCCCACCCTCCGTCCGTCTTCATGTCCACCGCGGCCCGCAGGTGCGAATTGGGACGCTGCGCATCGAGGGGGACAGTGCGGTGTCGGCGGACGAACTGCGCGCGCTGATGGAGACCGAGGAGGGCGACCGTCTGCATCCGGACCGCCTTGAGGCCGACATCCAGGCTCTTCTGGACCGGTACGAGAAGATCGGCCGTCCGCTCGCCCAGATTCGCGTGGCGGAGACGCGTCTCTCGACGGAGGGGAGGCCAACCCTCCGGGTAACGCTGCGGGTGAGGGAGGGGCCCGCGCTGTGGCTCAAACGCATCGAGGTACCCGACGACGCCCGGACCTCCCCGGAGCTGCTGGCGCACCTTGCCGATCTGGATGTCGGGGCACCGCTCCGCAACTACGATCCGGAGGCCATCCAGCGCCGGCTCCAGGAGCACGAACTCTTCCAGGAGGTCGAGGAGCCCAGGCTACGGGTTGCGGCTGACGGCGGAGCCGTGCTGCGGATGCCTGTTGAGGAGGCCGCGCCTGGTGCCTTCGATTTCATGGTCGGCTACCTTCCGCCGTCTCAAACGCGCGACTCGGGACAGCTCGTGGGCAGCGGCCACCTGCTCCTGAAGCACCTGTTCGGTGAGGGCCGGACGGCTGAGTTCACGCTCGACCGGCAGCCCGGGCAGACGAGCATCTTCGACGTGTCTCTCTCGGATCCGTACCTGCTCGACCTTCCGCTGCGGATTGGAGGCCACTTCCGCGGAGAGCAGCGCGACTCGACGTACGGCGAGCGGGTCTATGAACTCGAAGGCGGGTACCGGCTGGGCAACGGCCTAGAACTCACGGCCACCCTGAGCCGCGAGGTGGTGCGCCCCGGTCCGGCGGGCACGCAGTTTCTCGACAACCGTCAGCAGATTCCCCGCTCCACCACCCTCTTCTACGGGTTGGGCATCCGCTACCGACAACTCGACCGGTCCCAGAATCCGCGCCGCGGCCTCTCCCTCGACGTTCAGTTCGCTCAGGGCCATAAGGAGCGTCGGCTCCGTCGCATCACGGCCAACGGGGACACGACGCGGGTCTCCGACGCCTTCCGACAAGAACGCCTTCAGGGTCGCCTCCGGGCGTATCTCCCGCTCTTCGACCGGCAGGTGCTTGCCGTGGGGAGCGAGGGCTCAGTGCTGCTCAGTCGGGACTACGATCGGAGCGATCTGTTTCGGTTGGGTGGCGCCACGTCGCTCCGGGGGTATGGCGAAGACCGGTTTCTGGGAAACGTCGTGGCGCGCGGGCTGGTCGAGTATCGACTGCAACTCGACCGCGCCTCGTATGCCCACGCTTTTTTCGACCTTGGGTACGTCGCTCGGCCCGCCGTGGAGGCCACGAGAGCTACGCAGGGCTGGCATCCGGGCTACGGCCTCGGTCTCCAGTTGCGGACGGCCATCGGGCGCATCTCGGCCACCTATGCCCTCAATCCCGACGTGCAGAGCCCGACCAACGGACGCGTGCACCTTGGGCTGTCCGTGGGGCTGTGAGCGACAGTTTCTTGAGCGACGGCCTACTGCTGCGTCGATCCTCAAACTGCAGCAGAGCCGTCTGAGCCTAACTCGGGTCCCTTGGTCGTGAACTGCCAGTCGACGGTGACTTCCGCTGTGTTGCATTGCTTCTGCAGAGGCCGCTTGGTGGATGGGGGAGATGCCGACACGAGCGTAGAGACAGAGTACTCCGGGGGGCACAGCCAGTCCGCCGAACAGCTCTGAACAGATGAAAAGCGCGAACGCTGAAAAAGGATAGGACATCGCCTCTTGCCTTAAGGGGAGGCGCGTGGCTCGATTTCTTTGAACCAGGACATCGACATCCGGTAGTATAGGGCGGTCTCTACCTCGGGCCTATGATGCCTCTCCCCACCAACGTGTCCTTTCATTGGCGATGCGGTTTGTCGCCCTCCCACTCCCATTCCTTTTGCTTCTTGGCTTCGCCGTTGGGCTCGGGGCCTGCCAGTCCGAGCGCGTACCGGCCCCCGGTTCCGACGACTACAAAAACGCCGTCACGTCTTTTTACACGGGCGTGTCGGCCCTCCAGGTGGGCCAAAATTTCCGGGCCGAGCAGGCGCTGAAGACGGCTTCCGAACTGGCATCGGGGGAGCCGGCGGTGTGGGCCAATCGGGGCCTCCTCGCGGCGCAGCGCGGCGACCTGGAAACGGCTGCGACGCGCCTTGAGCGGGCCCGGTCGCTGGCGCCGGACAATGCCACAATCCGGCTTCTGTCCGGCGTGCTGGCCCGGGAGCAGGGCCGCTACGACCGCGCCATTTCTCAGTTTGAGCGAGCAGTGGGGATCGACTCCACGCACGCCCCGGCTCTCTACGCCCTCGCCCAGGTGACCGAGCAGCAGGGGGGCGAGACGGCCCTCTCCGATGCCCTGCAGCTCATGGACCGTCTCCTCGCGCGGCATCCCGAGAATCTGGTGGTACTCGTGGAACAGGCCCGCCTCGCGGCCAAGGCCGGGGACAAACAGTTGCTCGACCAAACGCTCGACCGGCTCACCGAGCGGGCCTCCTCGTGGCCGTCGTCCCTCCGCTCGTCGCTTCAGGACGTCCGGGCCGCGGCGTCGGCTCCGTCACAGGCCGCCTCGCAGGTGACCTATCTCAAGAACGATTTGAAACGCCTCCCCGCCTATCGGGCGGATCGGGCCGCCGTGCAGCCGCCGTCACTCAAGAGCCGCGACAGCGTCGTGATGCAGTTCTTCCTCATGACATCCCCCGATCCCCGTCCGGCGTCGGCGGACACGGGGCTCACGGTCCAGCCCGACACGCTGGTGTCTTCTGGGTCCTGGGAGTGGATTCACCACGTCACCCTTGCCGAGGGGGTGCCCCCCGATGTGATCATGACCAACGGGGAGACGATCCGCATCGAAACCGGCTTTGGGCAGCGCTGGACGATGCCGTTTCCGGGAGGACCAGCCGACGAGGTTCCGGCCGGCGCCGCAGTGACGGCGTTCGACATGAACTACGACTTCCGGATGGACCTCGCCGCGGCAGGACCGGGGGGCGTGCGTCTCTACCGCCAGCGGGCCGACAGTTCGTTCCAGAACGTGACCGAGAATGCAGTGCCCAGCGACGTGCGCGATCAGAAATTTGCAGGCGCCTGGCCCGCCGACCTGGACATGGACGGTGATCTGGACCTCGTGCTGGCCCGCACGTCGGGCGCCCCAGTGACGCTCCGCAACAACGGCGACGGCACGTTTGCGACCCGATCGTTCTTTCCGGAGGTCGATTCGCTCCGCGCGTTCACGTGGGCCGATCTCGACAGCGACGGCACGCCCGATGCGGCGATGCTCAGTGCGGACGGTCGACTGCACGTCTACGACAACGAGCGCTCCGGCACGCCCCGCTTCTCCCGCCGCGCCCTCCCCGACACGCTCAAGACCGGCCGCGCCCTCTCAGTCGGGGACGTCGACCGAAACGGCACCCTGGCCCTGCTCGTCCTTCAGGCCGATGGCACCGTTCATCAGCTCAGAGCGGCTCCCACCGGCTGGAAGAGTGCGAGGGTCCTCGACACGGATTCCCTTCCCGAGGCCGCGTCTGTCGCCGATACGCGTCTGCTCGTGGGCGACCTTGACAACAACGGCGCGCTCGACCTGACGAAGGCGGGACCCGAGGCCACCCAGGTCTGGCTCCGAGACTCGACGGGAACCTTTGTGCAGCCCTTCGGGCCGATCCGCCAGTCCGTCTTTTCAGCGGCCGACGTGCGAGGGGAGGGCCGTCTCGATCTTGTGGCGCTCGACGCGTCCGGGCGGCCCCTGCGTCTCACGAACCGGGGCACTAAAAACTACCAGTCGCAGCGCATTCAGCCGCGGGCCGCCCGCACCCGAGGCGACCGCCGCATCAATCCGTTCGGGCTCGGGGGCGAGATTGAGCTCCGGGCGGGGCTCCTTTACCAGAAGCGCCCCATCACGGAGCCGACCGTGCACTTCGGGCTCGGGCGCCGCACCGGGGCCGACGTGGCGCGCATTATCTGGCCCAACGGCACGGTACAGGCCGAGTTCGACCTCGTGTCGACCCAGATGGCCCTTGCCCGACAGCGGCTGAAGGGCTCGTGCCCCTGGGTGTACACCTACGATGGGGAGGGAATGCGCTTCGCCACGGATTTCCTCTGGCGCACGGCGCTCGGCCTCCGCATCAACGCGCAGGGCAAGGCGCAGGTGATTCATAGCGAGGACCGCATCTTCATTCCGGGCGAGCACGTAGCGCGTCGGAATGGAATGTACGACATCCGGATCACCGGAGAGCTGTGGGAGAGCCACTTCTTCGACCGCGTGGAGCTGATGGCGGTGGACCACCCGGCTGGCACCGAGGTGCGCATTGACGAGCGCTTCCACCTGCCACCCCCCGACCAGACCCTGACGCCGATCACCGATCCGCAGCCCGTGGCGCAGGCACGGGACGAGGAGGGGCGGGACGTGACAGACCTCGTGCGGGCCAAGGACGGTCGATACCTCGATACCTTCGAGCTTGGGCCCTTCCAGGGGCGGGCCGAGCCCCACTTTGTGGAAATCAAACTCAGCGAGGACGTGCCCACCGACAAGCCGCTCTGGCTCGTAGCCGATGGATGGGTCTATCCCACCGATACGTCCCTGAACCTTGCCATTGGCCAGAGCGACTACGCGCCCCCGAAGAGCCTCACCCTGGAGGTACCGGACGGGAACGGCGGGTGGCGGGTGGCAAAATCAGACATCGGCTTCCCCGCCGGTAAATCGAAGACGATGCTCATTGACCTCTCCGACGCAATCGGACCGGACGGGCCCCGTCGCGTGCGCCTCCGCACCAGCATGGAGATCTACTGGGACCGACTCGCCTGGGCCGTCGGTCGTCCGGAGGGCAAGATCCGAACGCACACCCTCACGCCCGACTCCGCCCGCCTGCGGGATCGCGGCTTCTCGGCAGTCGTCCAGACCGACCGTCGCCTGCCCACCGTGCCCGTGTACGATTCCATCGCCACGACCACCCGCCTCTGGCGCGACCTCCAGGGCTACCACACCCGCTTCGGCGACGTGCGCGAGCTTGTCACGCAGACGGACGACCGGTACGTTATCATGAACGCGGGCGACGAAATGGTGCTGCGGTTCGATGCCCCGCCGCCTCCACCGGAGGGCTGGACCCGCGACTTCGTGCTCATCGGCGACGGCTGGGTAAAAGACGGCGACTACAACACGGGCCATTCCCGGACCGTCCGCCCGCTCCCGTATCACGGAATGGAGGACTACTCGACCCCGCCTGGACCTCTGACGGAGGATCCAGCATATCAGATGCACCCGGAGGACTGGGAGACCTACCACACCCGGTACGTCGCGCCCCGCGGCTTCCACCGTGCGTTGTCGTTTGAGGCCAACCGCCCCGAGACGCCATGAGCAACCGCACTCTCATCCGCTCCGTGCTGGGGGTATTTTTCGTCGCGTTGCTGGCCACTCCCGTGGCCTTCAAGATGTGGTCGGGCGACGGATCCAGCGGCGACCTCAGCCGCGACACGGCCCTGAAGCGCTACGGCTTCGTCCTTGAGGAAGTGGCCCACGAGGTCGGCATCGACTTTGACCACCACGCGCCTGACCTCGACCCGAAGCTCGCCCATGTCCTGCCCGAGGTCGCCTCGATGGGCGCCTCCGTCTCCGTCGTCGACTACAACGAGGACGGATATTCCGATCTCTACGTCACCAACAGCAAGTACGGCACGGAGAATGCGCTGTATCGGAATCGGGGCGACGGGACGTTTACGAATGTGGCCCCGGAGTTGGGACTTGCCACGCTGAACCAGACAGGCTCTGGCACCTCGATGGGCAGCGTGTGGGGCGACTACAACAACGACGGCTACGAGGACCTCTTCGTTTACAAGTGGGGCCGGTGCCTGCTCTTCCGCAACGACGAGGGCGCGGGCTTTACGCGCGTCACCGACGCCCTCAAGGGCCTCCCCGACTGGATGAATGCCAACACGGCGATCTGGCTGGACGTGAACCGGGACGGCCACCTTGACCTGTTCGTCGGCGGGTTCTACCCGAAGCAGTTCGACCTCTGGAACCTGGAGACAACCCGCGTGATGCCCGAGAGCTACGAGTACGCCAACAACGGCGGGCGCAACTACCTCTTTCTCAACCAGGGCGACGGGACCTTCCGGGAGGTGTCCGGGGAGATGGGTCTCACGGGCACGCGCTGGACGCTCGCCGCAGCTGCCTCCGACCTGAACGGCTCCGGCTATCCGGATCTCTTCGTCGCCAATGACTTCGGGGCCGATCAGTTTTTCATCAACGAGAACGGGAAACGCTTCCGCAACGCGAGCACGGCCTCCAACGTGGGGCAGGTTCCCAAGAGCGGCATGAACGCGTCGATGGGGGACGTGATGAACACCGGTCGGCAGGCCGTGTACGTGAGCAACCTCACGGAGGAGGGGGTGCTCGTGCAGGGCAACAACCTGTGGATGGCGGACTCGACGCGGGGCGGCGGGGTTCCTCGATTCGAGAACCTGGCCGGCACGATGGGCGTGGCGAAGGCCGGGTGGAGCTACGGTGCTCAGTTCGGCGACCTGAACAACGACGGCTGGCAAGACCTTTTTGTGGTCAACGGCTTCTACTCCGGCGAGACGCGCGAGAGCTACTGGTACGACTTCTCAAAGATTGCGGGGGGCTACAAGGACATCATCGAGGACGCTAACAACTGGCCGGCCATGGAGGGGCGCAGCCTGTCTGGCTACCAGCGCACCCACATCTGGCTCAACGACAGGGCTGGGCAATTTCGAGAGGTGGCCCCTGCGGTGGGCGGCGCCTCTACGTACGACGGCCGGGCCGTCGCGCTCGTCGACTTTCAGAATCGCGGCGTGCTGGACGCGGTGGTGGCCAATCAGCGGGCTCCAGTGCAGGTATACCGGAATACGGTGGCCCCGACGCACCGGTGGATCGCCTTTGAACTAACGGGTACCGAGAGCAACCGCAGCGCCATCGGGGCGCGGATGGAGCTGTACTGGACGGACCGGCAGGGCACTGCGCAGCGGCAGGTCCAGCAGATCATGGGCGGAAGCGGCTTTGGCTCTCAAA
Source organism: uncultured Salinivenus sp. (assembly GCA_964491575.1). Taxonomy (GTDB): domain Bacteria; phylum Bacteroidota; class Rhodothermia; order Rhodothermales; family Salinibacteraceae; genus Salinibacter. Next base: position 11,283 of record CAZBIB010000058.1, read on the forward strand.
ACCAGCGCCGCCTCCACTTTGGGCTCGGCCAACAGCCGGAGGTGAAGAAAGCCGTCATTCGGTGGCCCTCCGGCACGACCCAGACCATCGAGTCGCCCGCGACCAACACGATCCACACCATCACGGAGCCATGATGGACAAGGTCGACATCCGCCTGGTCCCGCCGGTCCTGATTTCGCTTATCCTCGTTGCGGGGCACTACTCCTTCGGCATTCTCCGCGGATTCGATGCCATCCTGCTGGCCATCGGCACGGCCGTCGCGGTGGAGATCGTGGCGGGGCGCCTCACGTATGGCTCCTGGCCCCATCCCGCGAGCGCCTACACAACGGGCATCAGTGTCGGGATTCTGGTCCGGTCACCGATGCTCTGGCCGTTTGCCTTCTGCAGCACGCTGTCCATCCTATCGAAGTACGTGCTTCGCGTGAAGGGCCAGCACCTTTGGAACCCCTCGAACTTCGGCATCTGCGTCCTCTTCTTCCCCGCAGCATACGGCTTCTTTGACGTGGCCCCGCTCAACACGCAGTGGGGCAACAACATGTGGCCCATGCTGGTGATCTGGATCATCGGCCTCTACACGATCTGGAAGGTCAAGCGCTTCCACATCACAGCCACCTACATCGTCGCCTTCATCGCGCTCTCGTTTGTCCGGAGCCTCATCACCGGCGATGCCTTTTGGGCCGAGGTGGCGCCCCTGACCGGTCCCATGTACCAGCTCTTCGCCCTGTTCATGATCACGGATCCGAAGACGACCGTGTCCTCGCCGAAGGGGGAGATGGGGGTGACGATTCTGATCGCCATCGTCGAGTTCTTTCTGCGGCTGGCGGAGTTCGTGGCGGCGCCCTTCTACGCCCTCTTCCTCGTGGGCCCCGCGGCCATGCTTGTGAACATCTACCGGACGCCCGACGAAGAGAGCACCTCCGATCCCAAGACAGACGAACCGAGAGAGGGATCGATCGCCCCGGAGCCTGCTTCTTGACTGGAGATTGACCATCGGAATTTCTCGTATCCCACGAATCGCTTAAATCTGCACCTGCCATGCCTCACATCGATCTCCCCGACGCCGTTCCCGGCATCCGCGGCCCGCTGAATGCGTACCCGGAGACGGCAAAGCCTCTCCTAGATCTCGCTCAGACCCTACTCCGAGGGGACTCGCCGCTGTCTGAGGGGGAGCGGGAGCTCATTGCCACGTATGTCTCAAACCGGAATAACTGCCGGTTCTGTGCCGGTTCGCACGGAGCCGCGGCCAAGCATCTGCTCGACAGCGATTTTGACCTGATTGAGCAGGTGTGGTCCAACCCCGACAGTGCGCCCGTCAGCGATAAGCTCAAGGCGCTGCTCCGGATTGCCGACAAGGTCCAACAAAGCGGACAAGACGTGGCCGACGCCGACGTGGCGCGAGCCCGCGAAGAAGGAGCCACGGACGAGGCCATCCACGACGCCGTCCTCATTGCCTCGGCCTTTTGCATGTACAACCGCTACGTGGACGGGCTGGACACCCCGGCGCCCTCCACTCTTTCGGCCTACGATGAAATGGGCGCGGTGATGGCCGACGAAGGGTACACCCGCGTTCGGGGTTGAGAGGCTGTTTGGCGGACTGTCTTTGGCCTCCGACTTCGTGGATCTCGCGCAACGAATCTTCGGCACATCGCCTGGTAGTTCCACTACAAAGCTTGTTTGGGCGATTCGTTGCGACTTTGCCCACTGTGTCTCGGCGTCAAATCCATCCACCAAACAGCTTCTGAGGTGCTTCCCAGGGATTCCCTGCTGCGCTTTCCGTCCGTGTTTTCCTTCTTGATCCAAATTGCGGAGTACAGCCATTTCATCGGAATGCATGTCCCGACTACGTAGAGGACGGCCGACCGCGGTCCTCCGAAAACGGCACGTAGGCACCCATGCTCGGCTCGATGAGGCCTCTAACACCCTCATAGTGCAGACGTTAAGGTTTGGCGTAAATCCTGTGGGATTTGACGTAAAGGCGCTCGGGATCTTGGCTTGCCGGTTGCTCTGTCGTATGTTCATCCCGTGCCGAAACTCCACCTGAAGGAAAGCGACCTTGGTGGGATCTCGCCCCCGTTGAACGAGGGCGGGAGGCCCAATTGCTCACTTTTGAACGGTCCATCGGTATGCCGCAACTTTTTCCCAAGAAGGCCAACAGCCTGCCCCTCCTTTCACTGGGGGCGTCGCTCCTTGGAGGCGTTCTGCTGGTGTTTTTGGTCTGGTACTATTTTTCGCCGGAGTTTAAGGTGGTCGGCTACCAGCCCGAGCAACCCGTTTCGTACAGCCACCAGCTCCACGTGGGGGAGCTTGGAATGGACTGCCAGTACTGCCACAGCAACGTGGAGAGCGCGAAGCACGCCAACGTCCCGGCGACGGAGACGTGCATGACGTGCCACAGTCAGGTCCGGCCCAACTCTCCCCAGCTACAACCGGTGCGCGAGAGCTGGGCCCAGAAGGAGCCCATCGAATGGACGAAGGTGCACCATCTTCCGGACTACGCACGCTTTAGCCACGCGGCCCACGTGAACAAGGGCGTCGGCTGTGAAACCTGCCACGGCCGCATTGACCAGATGGAGGTCGTGTATCAGGCCGAGCCCCTATCGATGGGGTGGTGTCTGGATTGTCACCGGCAGCCGGAGAAGTACCTGCGTCCCAACGACGAGGTTACGACCATGGGGTACACCCAGCCGGCCAATTTCATCGAGCGCAACTTGGAGCGCATCCGAGACCAAGGCATTCAGCCGCCTACCAACTGCTCGGCCTGCCACTACTAATTCACTTTCGAATGACGAATGGCGAGTGACGAATGGGAACAGCCCTCCCGGTTGCGCTCGGGTTTGATGCTGGAGGATCGCCCAAGCCCTCTGCCCGCCATTCATTCGCTATTCGAAATTCGCAACTCGACACTGCATGATTGAGCTTGACGTTCTTGACTCGGAATCGGTCGACCGCGAGGAGGCGGGGCCCACATTCTGGCGCCATTCGGCCGGCTCGGGTGCGGACGATGCCGAGGGGAACGACCTCACGGAGTTTGTGCCGGGGGACAGCGAGCCCCCGAGCGGGGCGTCGCGTCGCCAGTTCCTGCAGCTCATGGGGGCGGCCATGGCCATGGCGGGGCTGGTTGGGTGCCGGCGTCCGGAGGAGAAAATTCTCCCGTATGCCGAAAATCCGGAGACGGTCATGCCGGGCATTGCAGACTACTACGCCACGGGCATGCCCTTCCGGGGCGTGCTGCGGCCGATCGTTGCGGAGAGCCACGAGGGACGCCCGACCAAGATCGAGGGCAACGGCAAGCATCCGATGGGGCAGAAGGGCACCGGCCCGTATGCACAGGCCTCGGTGCTCAACCTCTACGACCCCGACCGCTCCCGGTCGGTCCGAAAAGACGGGAGTCAAGCGTCCTGGAACGACTTCGTGTCCTTCTGCCGACAGCTGGGCACCGAGGCCGCGCAGCGTCAGGTAGCGGTGCTGGTGGAGGAGACCTCTTCCCCAACCGTGCAGGCCATGCGGCAGCGCATGGAAGATCGTTTTCCCAACCTGCAGTGGGTCTCGTATTCCCCGGAGGGCACCAACGCGCGCCGGCTCGGCATGCAGCAGGCGTTCGGCCGCCCGCTCCGGCCCCGATACGAGCTCGGTGAGGCAGAGGTCATCGTCAGCCTCGACGCCAACTTCCTGGACGGCCGCGCCCCCGACTTCCTTTACAACACGAAGACCTTTGCGGAGGGGCGGCGCCTGGAGGACGTGGAGGAC
>CAZBIB010000059.1:0-13198 GCA_964491575.1 uncultured Salinivenus sp.
CCTGATACTGTGCTTCTCCGGCCCCCAGCTCAAAGACCCCCGTGAGGACGGGCACGCCTCCGTAGAGCTTCATGAGGTTCTGGTAGAAGTATCCTCGAAGGAAATAGGCCTCTCCGAGAAGCGCCTCCCGCTCGCTGGCGGGAATGACTTCATTCCCCTTGACGTTCTGGATGAAGAGGTTCAGATCACGGACAAAGGAATAGACACTGCCCCAGTCATAGGCCTCGTACGGAGCATCTTCGGGGCTCCAAGCGCCTGGAGAATCCCACTGACCGCGATTTCCCGGCGTCAGGGTCGACATAATGTTCTGCGAGCCGGGATGGTCGTGGGTATTTAGCGCCTCGTCCACGACGCCCGGAGTCTGCATCGGGTCGCCGTATCCCAGTCCTGTGTGACTGTAGATCTCATTCAGGTACGCCCGGGTAAGGGCCGGATCCTCGAAGACCTGATCGGCCTGGAATTCGTCCTTTGGACTCAGATTCAGGCTATCACATCCGGCCAGGAAGAGCAACGAGCCAACAAAGGAGAGTGTGATAATGTGTGTCAATATTCTCATGGGTTTTGGGATCTACCCTCGGTAATGTGTGAGAGATCTCAGAGTCCTCGTCGTGCTCCACCCTCTCGACTCGAACAGGGCACGAGAATGGAAGCGTGCTCAGGTGCGCATGCGCCCCCGGCAACGGCCGTTTACAGCCCCATTCGGATACCGAACGTATACGCCTTCTCCGGCGGATACACCTGTCCCGTACTGACACGAATCTCCGGGTCGTAGACGTTGAGGGGCGTGAGCGTGAAGAGATTCCGCCCACTCAGATAGACCTGGACCTGCCCGAACCCAACCGTCTGCGTGAGACTTTCCGGCACCGTGTAGCTGAGCTGGGCGGCCTTCAGGCGGATGTACTTGGCATCTCGCAGGAAGTACGTGTTCTGCTGCCCTCCCCCTGCCCAGGCAGCCCAGTACGGGTTCACCCGCTGGTAGGCACGCGGGCCAGATGCATCCGTGTTCTCCGGCGTCCAGCGATCCTCTGCAAACTCCTGGTAGTAGTTCCCAAAGGTGCCAACAGCACCGCTGAACACGTACTGCTGGACCTGCGCCGCGCCCTGGAACTGTAGGCTCAGATCAAAATTCTGATAGCTCGCTCCCAGATTCAGGCCGCCGATGAGGTCGGGCCGGTCATTTTCCGTCATCCGACGCCGGTCGTCGGCGTCGATGTCGCCGTCCCCATCGATGTCCTTGAACCGGATGTCACCGGGACGGGCTTCCGGATGGTGAACCTCCGCCTGATCGATTTCGTCCTGAGTGCTCCAAATGCCGTCGGCCACGTAGTAGAGGCCCGTGTTCATGGGCTTCCCTTCGTTTTGCTGCCACTCCGGTAGGCCCTCGGCCTCGGCGAAGTATATGATTTCATTCTCGGCGTAGGTCACGTTGCCTCCCACCCGGAAGGAGAGCTCCGAGGTCACGTTCTGCGTGAAGTTCACCTGCGCCTCGTAGCCGTAGCTACTTACCTCTGCGATGTTCTCCCGAGGCAGACTGAAGCCCGCTGTCTGGGGAATGGCTCCGCTCCGGAACCACAGAATGTCCTCCCGCAGGTGGTTGAAGTACGTGAGGTTGAACGAAAGTCGATTGTCGAGAACGGCCCCTTCCAGTCCGACGTCGAACTGCGTGGCGACCTCCCAGGTAATGCTCGGGTTCGGGACGCGCGTCTGTGCAATCGCCGTTCCGAGGTCGCTGCCAAACGGAACCTGCCCGCTCAACTGGTACGTCCGAAGGAACTGGTAGGGCTCGATCTGATCGTTCCCCGTCTGCCCGTAGGATGACCGGATCTTCAGCCGATCGAAGACATCGCCGGTAACGTTCGCAAACCAGTCCTCCTGGGCGATGCGCCATCCGGCCGACACCGAGGGAAAGAACCCGAAGCGATTTCCTTCCGGGAAGATGTACGACCCGTCGTACCGAGCCACGAATTCAAGGAGGTATCGCTCCTGGTAGTTGTAGTTTGCCCGACCGAAGAAATTGAGGCGAGCCGAGTGCCAGCCAGTCCCATAAATGCTCTGCTGGGAGGTCCCTCCGGCATTCAACTCCTCAACCTGGTCGGTGATGAAGAACCGCCGAAAGGTGCTGGTGGTGTCTGTATCCGACGACTGATACTCCGTCCCGAGGAGAAAGCTCGTGCTGTGGTTCCCGAACTTCTTCTCGTAGGTCGTCGTCGCTCGCAGCAGGATGTCCTCTACGTCGCGCCCATCCTCCGTCAGCCGCGGCTCCGGAACGCCTACCTGTGACCCCTGGAGCACCGGCTCCCCGTCTTCGAATCCACCGAGGGAGTAGAGCGTCCAGGGTTTCTGCCACCGCTTCCGGTTCAGGAAGTGGCGGTCGTAGGCCACCGTTCCTTCGACGTTCCACCCCTCAACGGCCGGGATGTCGTACGTGAGGTTTAGGTCGCCCTGAAAGTAGTACGTGGTTTCGTCGTCGTACCCTGTCCGGTTGGCAACGACCGGATTCACACCGTCCTCCTGGGCCGGTCCCGGCTGCCCGTTTGGCCAGAACGCCGGTTCCGTCGGCTTTCCACGCTGCAGCATCTCCCAGGCCGAGTTGATTCCACGGGTCCAGGCCGGAAGGCTTCGCTCCTCGAGCCGACCGTGAACGTTCAGGTTAAGACCCAGATTGTCGGTGAGGTCGCCCTGGAGATTGCTCCGGAAGCCCAGTTTGTCGAAGCCGGTTCCGCTGTTCTGCAGAATTCCGTCTTCGGTCGCGGCATTGAAGGATGTCCGGTACTGGAGATTTTCGCTTCCTCCAACGACCGAAGCACTCGCGGTCGTTTCCTGGGTGTAGTTCCGGAGCGCCTCACCATACCAGTCCGTGTTGTGGTACTCATAACTCCCAGAAATCTCTCCCGACTCCATTAACTCCTGAGTCGTCTGGATGTCTTCCTCTGTAAAGTACGGCTGCACGTTGTTGTAGCCGGCCTGCTCGTTCATCATCTCCATGTACGTGAGAGCATCTGCCATCTCCGGAACGACCGTAGGCCGCGCGTAACTTCGTTCCACATTCACGTTAATCTGCGTCTCCCCGGCTCGGCCTTCCTTCGTCTCGACGAGGATTACGCCGTTGGCGGCCCGCGATCCGTAAATCGCAGCCGAGGCGTCCTTCAAGACCGAGATGTTTTGAATGTCAGCCGGATCCAGCCGGGCAAGTCCTCCCTGTCGTCCGGGAATGCCGTCGATCACGACGAGCGGATTGTTGTTGTTGAGCGTAGCGGCACCGCGAATCAGCAGGTTGGAGTTGTCTCGTCCCGGTCGCCCACTCGGATTAACCCCAATCAAGCCCGGCACCGATCCCTGAAGCGTCTGCGTGAGGTTCGTCGTCGGCTGAACGTCCAGATCTTCCCCCGACACCTGACTGACCGAACCGGTCGTCGTCTCGATCGTCTGCTCCTGATATCCGACGTTCACCACGACCTCCTCCATCGCCGTGACGGACGGCTCGAGCTGAACGTTGATCTCCGAGCGCCCGTCAACCGGCACCTCCTGCCGCTGATAGCCGACAAAGGAGAACACCAGCGACGCGTCCTCCGACGGCACTTCAATGGTGAAGCTTCCATCCGAACGAGAGGTCGTGCCGGTCTGTGTGCCCTGCACGACGATGTTGACGCCCGGAAGCACGGTGCCTTCCTCAGCGTCGACTACCTCACCCGTGACCTGGTGCTGGGCCTGCACCGGCGCCCAGAGTGCCCCCAACAGGAGCAGGGGCCCGAACAGAAGGGCCGCACGACCGAGCAGCCAGCGCACCTGCTGGGCGGGCGGGTCGGCAAAACGTGAGCGGGTGAGTGAGAACAGTGGATTCGTGACTGTTTGCATAGCCGTGGAAGCGCTTTTTCAGAGAACGCCGGTATTCTGTCGTGTGCACTCGGACGTGCCGATCAAGTCTTCGACGGAGAGCTTTTTCGATTTCGACGGGAGACTAGATGGGAAATAGTGGCCCTCCTCTAGGCAGTGTGAAGCCCCAGGAAACTGTTTCCTGAAAATAAAACCAATTTAAAACCACAAAAAAGCGGTTACAGGCTCCTCAAAATGCTATGTCGAAACGCTCTCTCAGGACGCTCTCTAGGTAGAGGTTTACTGCTTGTTTTTCAAACATCGCCCTTACCTTCACTTTAGCTTTATATTTTATTCATACTAGAGGGCAATAATTTCCCCGTGCAAGAAGAAAACGCAGAATAAGACAGATTTTACGATCGTAAACTGATTTATTGATTCCAAATAAATAAAAATCACTTTGGAGTGCACGTTGACGTGACCCCGCCGTTCTGCGCGCTGGAGTCATCGAGCTGCGCGAAGCGTATCGGGGGCAGTGGGGCGGGCCGTGGGCTGGTAGGTGGTCAGATTCTTTCGGTTGCGGGCGAAGAGAATCTGGTCGCCGATCGTCGCGAGACCGCGCACGTCCCCTTGCACCGCAAAGCCGGACCGGCGCTGCGGCACGTACTCGAACCCGCCCCGGCCGTCGCCTCGCAGCAGCACGCCGTAGTTGGCGTCGTACTTCGGGAAGCGGACGCGCGTCTCGTTCATGTTGCCAGCCAGAAGCAGGTCTCGGTGCCCGTCGTCGTTGTAGTCGAGCGGCTGGGCAGCGTAGACTGGCGCGAACTGGGCCTGGACCGGCAGGTCGATCGGTGAGAAGCGCCCCTCCTCTCCCTTCACGAACAGGGTGGTTTCCAGCCGATTCACCGACAGCCGGCTCGCGCTTTGTCGCTCAGGAGCCGTGAGGAGGTCGCTGAGGGTGGCGTTGGCGTACTCGCTATAGCTGGAAAACCGGGCCGCAAGCGACGGAACGGTCTTCCGCAGCCGATCGAGGAGCACGTGGGGGTACCGCTCTCCGTCGATGTAGTAGCTGAGGATCGGGTCGAGGCGGCCGTCAGAGTTGAAGTCGTCGTAGAAGAGCTCGGCGGGTTCCTGCGGAGTGGCGCGGAGCTGGGTGTTCGTGCCGAGGTTGCCCGCAAGGAGGCCGAGCCGGTCGCCGAGCTGCAGGATCTCGACGGAATACCAGAAGCCCCGGTGCGCCTGGGCGAAGAACGCGTCGGTGCGGTTGCGGAGGACGCCACCGTTGTTTTTGAAGACTGCGAGTGGCATCCACTCCCCGACCACGACGAGCTCCGGAGAGCCGGAGCCGTCGAGATCATGCCACGCTGCGTCGGTTACCATACCGATGTTCTGCAGATCAGGCCCCACCTCAGTGGTGCGATCTACAAATCTCTCTCCTCCCCGATTCATTAGTACGTAGCTCCGGGGCGGCTTGGGGTAGCGCTCGGGGATCACACGTCCCCCAACGAAAAGATCCGGCCGGCCGTCATCGTTCACATCCTTGGCCGCAACCGTCCCAGTGCTCGTGCGCATGCGAGGCAGCGCGTCAGGGGCGGCTGAAAAAGAACCGGTCCCGTCGTTCACGTAGAGGCGATCCTGCAGCGCAGGGTCTCTCCTCGAAAAGTCACCGTACCCGCCGCTTGCGACGTAGAGGTCCAGGTCGCCGTCGCCGTCGTAGTCGAAAAAGAGGGCGTCGACATCGTTGCTTGCGCGGTCCTCCGCGAAGGCCGATTGGGGCCGCCGGGCAAACGTGCCGTCCTCGCGCTGGAGGTAGAGAGCGCTCGCCTGCCCATTCCCGCCGCCCACAAAGACGTCGGTCCGTCCATCGCCGTTCACGTCGGCGGTCGCGAGGGCCGGGCCCTCGAAGGACTTCGGATTGACCATCAGCGGCTGCCGGCGGAAGTCGTCGATGTCCCCTGCCATCTGGTGCCCGAAGTCGACGGGCGGCGTCGTTTCTCGAAAGAGCGTCGAGTTGGCTTGGGAGGGCGAGGAGCCAGCGTCTGCATTCTCCTGGCGAAAGGTGAGCGTCTGGTCGGCCGGCACGTCGCGGCGGGTCTGCGTGCGGCCGCCTGGCCACACGACGCGGAGGGAGTCGACCCGCTCTCGGACCCCAAGGCCGAAGTGCAGAGTGGGGCTCACGCTTGAGAGGTATCCGCGAGAGGGAAACTGCTCGAGGTACTGGCGCAGGCTGTCGGTGTAAGCGGTGACTTTCGCCCCGAGTCCCTGGGTGTTGCCGCCCGTCCCCTCCAGTCGCACCTTCAAGTAGTGGTGGTCCCGGAGAGAGTCGGCCCGGTTTTCGTAGATAGACGCCGGGGCATTAATGTTGTTGGTGACAAGATCGAGGTCCCCGTCGTTATCGAGATCGGTATAGGCCGCGCCGTTGCTGTTGAGGGCGTCTCCAAGGCCCCATTCCGCAGACATCTTTTCGAACCGCACGCCGTCCTCGTTCCGAAAGGCGTAGTTCTTCAAGTCGGTGGACGGCAGATTCTCCATCAGGGTCTTCACGTCCCGGGGCTCCAGGTTAAAGTTCTTTCGCCGGAGCAGATTCAACCGGAAGCGCATGAAGTCCCGGTTCGTGAAGTCGTGGAGGATCCCGTTGGTGACAAAGAGATCTTTCCACCCGTCATTGTCGAAATCTGCAGCCAGAGGTGCCCAGCTCCAAGCTGTGTTCGAGATGCCGGCCAGCTGGGCGATTTCGCTGTAGTGGCCGGTCCCGGTGTTCAACTGCAGGGTGTTGATCGTGTACTGGTGATGGAACCCGGAGGCGACGTTGCGCTCGAACGCCTTTCGGTCGTTGGGCATGTGAAGCAGCTTCTGCCGCCGATTCCCCTCGGCGATCATGTCGAGCACGAAGATGTCCGCGAGGGCGTCGTTGTTCACGTCCGCCGCGTCCACTCCCATCGACGCCCGCGACGTGTGCCCCATTCGCGTCCGGATGACGTTTTCGAACCGCCGCCCCTGCCGGTTGAGGTAGAGGTAGTCGGGGGCCGAGTAGTCGTTGCCGACGTAGATGTCGGGCCAGCCGTCCTTGTTCACATCCGTGACGACGGCACCGAGGCCGTAGTTGAGCGGCGTGCCCTGAATGCCGACCTCCTGAGTCACGTCGACGAAGGTCCCGCCCCGGTTCTCGTAGAAGCGATTGCCGTTGACCGAATCGGTCTGGGTCAGCCGCTTCCGGGCGTTGCGGCTGTTCCCCCTCGGCAGCGTCTTGACGTTGTGGGTCTGCAGGTAGAGGTCGAGGTCCCCGTCGCGGTCGTAGTCGAAGAAGTACGCCTGGTTGCTCGAGTGCGGTTGCGCGAGGCCGTAGGCTGCGGCCCGCTCCTCGAACTGCGGGACGCCGTTTGGGCCGGGGCCCTGATTGATGTAGAGCTCGTCGACGCGCCTCTCGAGCGGCAGGTCCCCCGAGTAGCAGACGTAGAGGTCAAGCCGCCCGTCGCCATTGACGTCTGCCATCGTGACACCGGTATTCCAGGTGTTTTTGCGCCCCTGTACGCCGGCGGCCTGCGTCACGTCCCGGAACCTCATGCCGCCCTCGTTCAGATAGAGCGCGTTGTAGCGCATGTTGCCTGTGAAGTAGAGGTCGTCCCGCCCGTCGCCGTTGACGTCCCCGACGGCCACGCCCGCGCCGTTCGAGAAATACTCGTAGAGAAGCTCCGTCCGGTGCGGGGTCGGCTTCTCGGAGAGCTCGTTCGCGAAGTCAATACCGGTTTCCTTCGACCCGAGTCGCTCAAACAACGGCGGACCGACGTCGCTCGCTTCTCTCTGCCTCTCCTCCCCCCCGCTCGAACACCCGATCCCGAGAACGAGAAGAAGAACCGAGGCAATCGCACTCCAGCGTTCCTGAAGCATTTCATTCTGCACGACAAAAATGAGACAGAATGGACCCGTTGCAGGAGAGTCAAGGCAAGCGACCGGGACACTCAAACGGAATCTCCGACGGATTCGGCTGCGAAGCATCCCCACAACCCCCGTCACATAGTGGGAATCCAGATATCGAGAAGTAAGACCATGTGCTTCGAATGTTTTTTGTGGCTCCGGTTCCCAGCCACGCGAAAGCGGAGGCCTCCACCTACGCCTGGGACCGATGAAGGGCCTCTTGCGAAATCTCCTAACACTAACACCAAATGCCTGGCTACCGGACAGCTCTCAGAAGTGGGGGCGAATCCCAACCCGGAAGGGGATCTGGTTGGTCAGACATCGCTGCTGCCACCGTCGTCCTAGTTCTACGTAACTTCGATTTTGATGGCCAGTCCGATCGACCTTCGACCGGAAGCCTCGTTTGACCATCCACGCCCCCACACGGAGAAGCCAGACGTACGTCCACGAAAGAGCCATCACCAGCCGGGAGTAAATTTACAACTCGCTCAGTTCGAGGTCAGAACGGGCCTTCACAGCCTGGTTTCTCACGAGCACTTTCAACTTACCAGTCCCGATTCTTGTGAGAGGTTCAGCCTGCAGTAGTACAGCACCTCCCGCCAATGGTTGAACCCCGACGGCAGTCGGGACATGGTTCGCAAGCGGACCAGTTCCCTCGAAATCGTCTCGCTCGCCAATGATGAGAAGACCGGCCCCGGCCTCTCAGAGCTGATCCCTCTTGATGGGCAAGTTGACAAGCGAGGAAACTCTTCTTTAGCCTCAAGGTGATTCTGAGGTCGTCCCAAAGAGGGCCTCGCTGAATCTCCGGGTTTGAGGGGGCCGACCTCCCGGTTTGCTACGTTCGCTCGATGCTTTAGACTTCTGGCCGCGCATGCAGCTCGCGCTTGTCGACTGGGCCATCATGGCCACCTATTTCGTCGTGTCACTCGTGATCGGTGTCGCCGTTTACCGGCAGGCCGGAGAAGACTTTGGATCCTTCTTCCTCGGCAAACGGCAGATGCCGTGGTGGCTACTGGGCATCTCGATGGTCGCCACGACGTTTTCTACGGACACCCCAAACCTCGTAGCCGACATCGTTCGCACAACCGGCACGGTAGGCAACTGGACGTGGTGGGCGTTCTTGCTGACGGGCATGCTTACCGTCTTTCTGTACGCCAAGCTCTGGCGCCGCTCTGGGGTGTTTACCGACGTAGAGTTCTACGAGCTCCGGTACTCCGGGCGGCTGGCGGCCGTCCTCCGGGGATTTCGGGCAGCGTACCTTGGCGTGGTTTTCAATGTCGTCGTTATGGCCACTGTCACCCTGGCCGCCATCAAGATCGGAGGAGTGATGCTGGGGCTCACCCCGGTCGAGGTCGTCGTTATCGCTGCCTCGGTCACGATGGTGTATAGCGCCCTGGGCGGACTCACGGGCGTCCTCCTCACCGACTTGATTCAGTTTGCAATGTCCATGATCGGGGCTTTCGGTGCAGCGTGGTACGTGCTCACACTGCCGGAAGTTGGAGGACTGGACGGATTGCTCGCGCACGAGGAGGTGCAGAGCGCATTTGTGTTCTGGCCGTCGTTTGAGACCCTGACGTGGCAGGAAATGATGTCGGCCTTCATTATTCCCATCGCGGTGCAGTGGTGGGCCTCCTATTATCCAGGCTCCGAACCGGGCGGCGGGGGGTATGTCGTTCAGCGCATGCTCTCGGCGAAGGACGAAGAGAATGCTGTCGGGGCCACTCTCCTCTTCCAGGCGGCCCACTACGCGCTCCGGCCCTGGCCCTGGATCCTGGTGGCCCTCGCGTCGCTAATCGTGTTTCCGGATCTCGAAGCCCTCCGGGCCCAGTTTTCCCACATGCCCGCCCGCGTCGTGCAGAACGACATGGCGTACCCGGCCATGCTCGCCCTGCTTCCTCCGGGTCTTCTCGGGCTTGTGGTGACCTCACTTGCTGCGGCCTACATGTCGACCATGTCCTCACAGGTCAACTGGGGCTCCTCGATCGTTGTCAACGACATTTACCTCCGCTTTCTTCGGCCGGAAGCCTCCGAGAAGCAGCAGGTGTTGGTGGGGCGGGTTGCGACCGTTCTGCTCATGACGACCGCCTGCCTGCTTGCCCTCCTTCTGAGAAATGCGCTCCAGGCCTTCAACATTATTCTGCAGATTGGAGCAGGGACGGGCCTGCTCTTTCTTCTACGCTGGTTCTGGTGGCGCATCAACGCCGCGACGGAGCTGGCCGCCATGGTCGTTTCGTTCACGATCGCCGTTTATTTTCAGGTTGCTGGGCGATTTGGGTGGATGGGCGGCGGGCTGGCGGACTGGGAGCGACTGCTCTTCATCGTCGTCGTGACCACAATCGCGTGGCTCGCCGTCACCTTCAGCACGCGCCCAACCGACGACGAGACGCTGGATCGGTTCTACGCGACCGTACAACCGGGCGGCCCGGGCTGGAGGCCCGTCGTGGAGCGCCTTCGGGCCCGCGGGAGTGATCTCGATCTCGATGCCCCGTCCGACCTGCCGTATGCGCTAACCTGTGCCGTGCTCGGGGCGCTCGGCATCTACGGCGTCCTATTCGCAACGGGACTGCTCCTCGCCGGACGGGTGGAGATGGGGGGCCTCTGCGCCATCATCGCAATTGCCTCGCTGGCGGGGATCGCAGCACTGTGGCCCTACCTGTCGTTTTCGGAGACCAAGGAGGACCTTCCGGCCTGACCGACGCGCAATGGCGACCGGAGGAAGACCGCTCCCGCGCTACGGTTGGATTCAACGCTACAGTTGAAAGGCCGCCGGGCCCGGCCGTTCGGCGAAAAACGCCGCCCGGCGACTTGGCTCCGGGAACGCGTCCGCGTAGCGGGAGGCCCAGGCATCCCGAAACGAGGGGACCTCCGCCTCGGGCACGAGTGCCCACACTGATCCTCCGAACCCAGCCCCAAAGGCCGAGGCGGCCGTTGCGCCCAGCGTGCGGGCCGCCCGAGTCAGAAAGATCGTTTCAGGTACCTGGTTGCCCAGCAGCTTCTCGGCAGCGCGTTGCGAGCGGTCGACATGCTTTCCAAACGCCTCCAGGTCCCCCTCCCGGAGCGCATTCACGGCAGCAGGCAGGACCTGGCAGTGCTCCGTGTAAAAATGTTCGAAACGGTGGATGAGGGCGTCCGACCCGAAGGAACTCTCGGCCTTCTGGAGAGCCTCCCGCATCCGATCGGGGAAGAACGCCTCGCTAGCAACGGCGGCTCCGAAATGAGAATCCTTCCGTCCCGTGACCGCCCGCCAGGCCTGTGCGCCGTGCGCAGCCAATCGCGAGGCGCGGTTGTAGCGGTCCTGCTCCGTGCCGGTCTTTTCCGACACGACCCCGCTGTCGGCGATCACGAACACGTGTCCGTCGGGGAGCGGCACTTCTGTCTCCAGACGTGTCGGACGGTAGCTGAACTGCCGAAGCCGTCCGGGCACAGAGCACAGGATGGCCGTATGATCCTCGCTTCCACCGAAGGTCCCCACTCCCGAGTGCCCAGAAAGCGGCCCGAAGGCCTTTCCACTTTCGATGGCCCCCAGATACTGCGCCCGGGCCTCGGGCTGGCTCAGGTGCTCCTGGTAGGTGGGATGGGCTGATAGATCGTTCAGCGTACTCAGCACCTCGAAGAAGGCCACGACCATGGCGCTGGAGCTGCTCATGCCGGCGGCCCGCGGCAGCGTACTCGTGAACGCCACGTGCCCGCCCTCCAGCTCAATGTCGAAGTTTTCCCGCACGCGCCGAACCACCGTCATCGGATAGTGCGTCCAGTGATCGTCCGGGACAGTTCCGCCTGATGCGAGTTCGAGGTCGACGGTTTCACCTGTCGCGACGCGATGCACGTGCAGGACCGGCTCGGGCGAGGGGACAGCCCCGAGGCAGAATCCTCGCTCCGTGGCACAGGTGAGGCTGCTCCCGCCCGCATAGTCGGTGTGTTTGCCGAGCACCTCGATGCGCCCCGGCACAAAAAATGCGCGGAGAGAGCTCTGCTCGGTACTCTCTTGGGGGAGGGCCTCAGTCACCTTTTCGAACGTGGGAGCGAGTCGGATCGCAGCATCTTCAGAGATCCCGGCCTCGCAGAGACGCCGTTTCACCCGTGGTTTTTGAAGGCGAGTCGGAAGGGGCATAGTAGGATCTGCCCGAGCACGGAAATCTGTGGGGGCTTCTTCTCGGCGGTAGGCCTAAAACGTCCCGTCTGGGTCGAATCGGGCCTCCCGATCCATCCATCGCCCGTCGGTAAAGTCGGGCACCTCGACCGGGTGTCCGCCCTGGTCGATGGAAGCCTCAGAGAGAGGGGTCAGGACGCTCCACGTCGCCGCGTCGTAGACGTCAATCGGAGGAGCCACGTCCCGCTTGATGGACTCGACAAATGCGTTTCGGACGAAGAAGTCCATGCCCCCGTGCCCGGCGCCCTCGGCCTGGTTTTCATGGCGGGTCCAGAGCTCGGCATCGAACTCGTTTTGGTAGGGCGTCCACTCTTCCCACTCGTGGGCCGGGCTTCGCCCTTCGACGTGCACCCCCTGGCTGTCGACCGTCCAAAGCCCATCGGTCCCCTGCACGCGAAACCCGAGCGAATAGGGACGGGGGAGGCTCGTGTCGTGGGTCATTACGATGGACTCGCCATTGGCCGTCGTAATGGTGGTAGTCACGACATCCCCCTGCGTAAAGCGCACGTCCGCCTTCGGGTGGTCCTCGCCGGCTTCCTCCACGATGTGGTTGTGGAGCCCGCGGGCCTTCGTAGCCGTGGCAGTGAGCCTCTCAAAGCGGTTTCCCCGGTTGACGTCGAGCCAGTGGGCCACCGGCCCAATCCCGTGCGTCGGGTACAGGTCTCCGTTGCGCTTCCTGTAGTGCTCGGTGCGCCAGCTCGAAACGCTTCCCGTTCCGGGCCCAAACGAGACCTCGTCATTGAACAGAAAGGGGATCAAGCTATGCTGGTAGCCGCACCGACAGTGCACGAGCTCCCCGAAGAGGCCCTTCCGCACCATCTTGAGGACGGCCATCACGTCCCGTCGGTAACACACGTTTTCGAGGAGCATGCAGTGCATCCCCGTCTCCTCGACGGTGTGGACCAGGTTCCAGCATCCCTCCACAGTCGTGGCAGCGGGCACCTCTAGCCCCACGAACATTCCGGCCTCCATGGCCTCGACCGCCATGGGCACGTGCCAGAGCCAAGGCGTGGCGATGAGCACCCCATCAAGGTCCTCGCGCGCAATGAGCTTGCGGTACGACGTGTCGCTCTCCCCGTAGCCCTCGGGACGCGGCCGGCCGGACTGCTGCACGAGATCGCGAGCCCGCTTCAGATTGTCCGGTTTTACGTCGCAGAGGGCCGGGATCTCCACATCGTCGCGCCGCAGCAGACCCCGAAGGTGGGAGGTTCCCCGCGCTCCCACGCCAACTACCCCGAGACGGACGGGCTGCTGCCCACGAGCTGGCAGGCCGGTAAGGGGAGAAAGCGAAACGCCGAGACCGGCGGCCGCGGTCGTTTG
>CAZBIB010000059.1:13298-15024 GCA_964491575.1 uncultured Salinivenus sp.
GTCACTTTGGGAGGTCACTTTGGGAAACAATGTTGAACTGGTGCCCTCACCTTTCATCTTCGAAAGCAAGAAAGTCCGGCGTGCGGTAATCCACGTCGAGAGCGTCGAGGCGGCGCAGGTGCGTCGGCAGACGCTCTTTGAAGAAGGCCCAGTCGCGCGCCTGCTCCGGCGACCAGACGATCTCCGAGAGCGCCAGCACCCGCGGGTACGCCATGTATTCGACCTTCTCGGGCGTGTTAATGTATTCGGTCCACACGTTCGCCTGCGCACCGACGATGTGCCGCCCGGCTTTGGCGCTGAGCGAGTCGGGGACCGGGTCGTAGGCATACACCTCGCGGAGCGTCGTCATTCCGCCAATGGCCAGCGGCTCCTTCGCTGGGTCCCCCTGGTAGTAGTCAAAGTAAAGCGCGCTGGTGGGCGTCATGATCGCGTCGTGGCCCTGACGCGCCGCCTGGATGCCGCCCGACGTGCCGCGCCACGACATCACCGTGGCATTCGGCGCCAGCCCACCCTGCAGAATCTCGTCCCAGCCGATGAGCTTACGGCCGTTTGCATTCAGGAAGTCCTCGATGCGGCGGATGAAGTAGCTCTGAAGCTCCTTTTCACCAGCAAGCCCCTCTCGCTCGATGACCTCCTGCGCGACCTCGCTTTCCTTCCACTGCGCTTTGGGGGCCTCGTCCCCCCCGATGTGGATGTACTCGCTCGGGAACAGCTCCATCACCTCCCCGAGCACATTTTTGAGAAACGTGAAGGTCTTTTCTTTGGGGCAGTAGATTTGCTCGTGCACGCCCCAGGTGGTCGCTACAGTGTAGGACGAGTCTTGGGCGTTGGTGCAGCCGAACTCCGGGTACGACGCCAGCGCCGCGCGGGCGTGGCCCGGCATCTCGATCTCGGGAATGACTGTCACGTGGCGCTCCTGCGCGTACTCGACGACTTCCTTGACCTCCTCCTTCGTGTAGTACCCGCAGTACTCGGCCCCATCAAAGGTCTGGGCCTCATAGTGGCCGACCATCGAGGAGTCGCGACATGCCCCGACCTCCGTCAGGCGCGGGTACTGCTCGATCTCGATGCGCCAACCCTGATCCTCAGTCAGGTGCCAGTGAAACGTGTCGAGCTTGTAGAGCGCCAGCAGGTCGATGTATTTTTTGATAAAGGAGACGGGAAAGAAGTGGCGCGCCACGTCCAGGTGCATCCCGCGATAGGAAAAACGCGGAGCGTCCTCAATCCGAACGGCGGGAAGGGCCCAGTCGATGCGTCCGTCGTCGTACCCGAGTCCCTTTTCGGCGCGCGGGGGCAAAAGCTGGCGAAGGGTCTGCATGCCGTAGAAGAGCCCCTTCGGAGTCGGCGCGCGCACGCGGGTCGCCCTGGGCGTCACCTCCAATTCGTAGCGCCCGTCCTCCTCCCCCTCGCCTGGCGCGTTGCTCAGGCCCGGCGCGTCGCTCTCGCCCGAAGCGGTGCCCTCAGTCAGTATGAACGCAATCGTGTTTCCCGGCTGATCGGAAATAGGCGCTCCCGGCGCCTGCATCGGCTCCACGCGCATCGGGAACACCGAGGCATTGCGCATCAGCGTCGCCAGCCGCTCGGCCGGCGCTCGCGCCTTCCGGTTCTGCGAATCGGAGACGAGGATGCGGGTGTTCTCGTTCAACGCAAAGGTCCCTTCCTGTGCCTCCAACTGGCGCGGCCACGGGATCAGAGGGTACTGCTCGGCTATTGTCGACGTATCGCC
>CAZBIB010000060.1:0-5629 GCA_964491575.1 uncultured Salinivenus sp.
AGATGGTGAGCGAGGTGGTGCTCACCGTGGACCTCGAACAGGTGATGCCGGACGAGCTCCAGACTTTCCAGCAGCTCTGCGAGCAGACGGACGGCAACTGCACGCTCTACTTCGACGTGGACGCACCCGAGCTCCGAGGTCAGGAGCGCCTCCGCAGCCGGGCGTACGTCATCGAGCCCACCGCCGAGTTCATGCGCGGCGCCCAGCGCATCTTCGGCCCCGACAACATCGCCCTGAAGGGGAACTAGTGCTGAATCGTTTAGGGCTTACGCAGCGGCGTTCAGACCTCCGAAGTTTCCGAAACCTTGGAGACTTCTGAGGCAAGTGCGTACGTCCTATCGTTGAACGTTGTACGTTGAACATTCCAGGTGCACCTCAAGCGGAACGTGCCTCCTCTTCAGCGGTGATTTTAGTGAGAATCCGTTGAACGAACGCGCTCCCTGTAATGCACCTTGCCCTCATCGACGCCTCGCTTGGCACGCCGCACGCCCAGCGCAATTTCCAGCGGGAGGTGGACGCCTCCCTCACCGTCTACAATGCCAATGAGGGAAAAATGCCGCCCCCCATCGGCGATCCCGCGCCGATCCAAACGGACGCCGGACCCATTCAGTCGTTCGACGGCATCATCATCAGCGGCTCGCAGTCGTCGGTCTACGACGACCACCGGCCCTGGATACAGGAGCTGAGCCGGTGGGTGGAAGGGGCGATTGCCGACGGCCTTCCTGTTCTCGGCGTCTGCTGGGGGCACCAGCTTCTCGCTCAGATCCTCGGCGGCACCGTACGCGGCGGCCCCTATGAGCTTGGGTACGTCGAGATCAACCAGGAAGTGAACGACCCGATCTGGAACGGGCTCTCGGACCCGTTCACCGTCTTCGCCACGCACTCCGATCACGTGGTGGAGATGCCGCCCGACGCCCGCCTCCTGGCGTCCAATGAGACGGGCGTACAGGCCTTTCGGCGGGAGCAGGTCTACGCCGTGCAGTTCCATCCCGAGTACGACCTGCAGACGGCCGAGGCAATGATCCATTCGAAGAACCTGTCCGACCGCATCATCCAGCAGGCGCTCGACACCTGCACCGAGGCCAACGTCGAGGCTGCCCGTCCGGCCAAACAGATCTTCGACAACTTCCTTGAGCACGTCACCGCCACGGCCTACGGCGCCCCGTCCTCCGCGATGAACGCCTAAGTTCACGTTTCCCTCTGCCTCGTCCCTGCCCGAGCCATGTCCTTCCCGTCCCTCACGCGAGACGACATCAAGGCCCACACCGCAGGCGGGTCGTTCGAACGCGGCCAGCAATACCTCGCGGACGGGTCGGTGCAGTCGCTGAAGCAGACCGACGACCACACCCTGAAGGCCAAAGTGCAGGGCAGCGACGTGCATCCGTACCTCGTGACCATTCAGTTTGAGGCGGACGACATTGCGAGTGTGGAGTGCACATGCCCGTACTTCGGGGGCTCCTGGTGCAAGCACATCGTCGCGACGCTGCTGAAAGTGCTCGATGCTGAGGAGGTGCCGAAGTCGGAACCGGCAGCGGTGGCCGATCTCGTGGACGACCTGGATCGAGCCGATCTCGTCGCCCTCGTGGAACGTCTCGTAGAACATGACCCGCGCCTTCTGGACCAGATTGAGCGGGAACGAGCTCGTCTGACCGGCGACGCAAATCGGCCCGATGAATCTGCGTAGGACGCACCTCTCCTCCGGATTGCTCGCCGAGGACGTGAAAGCTGCTCGCGGACCGGGAGCAGACGGCGCGGTGGCGCATCGGATTCGCGTCGGGCAACATTTATCACATCGAGCGGTGGCGTCAGATGGAGGGCGGTCGGGCGTTCTACAACGGGGAGGTCGCCGCGCTCATCAATCAGAACACCCCGGACAGCCTCCGCACAAATCAGTTCGGTGTATTGCAACCATCGGATGCGCCGGACGAGTAGAGGGACGACCGACCCCTTTTGCCGCAGGACAGGGAACCTATTTTTCATGGATACGGAGCACGTTGACCAGCAGCAGGAAGGGAAGCCGAAGCAGAGCAAGTGGGTGTGGCTTGCCCCGATGGCGGTGGTTGCCCTCGTCGTTGGGCTCTACTTCACGTGGCCCTCCTTTCACGGCTTTGTCGACGAGGCGTACCAGGTCTTCTCCAGTGGACGACAGGAACGGATCGAAGCGTGGGTCGGCCAGTTCGGGGTCTGGTCGTTTGCCGTCGTCCTTGGATTGATGCTGTTGCAGACCATTCTCGCCTTCCTCCCCTCCGTTGCCACGATGGTCGTCGCGGTGGTCGCCTTCGGGTCGTGGATCGGGGGGCTGCTGACGTGGGGCGGGCTTCTCTTGGCCGCGAGCCTCGGCTACAGCATCGGACGCTCCTTCGGGGTCGCGTCCGTCGACCGCCTGATCGGCCCGGAGACGGAGCAAAAGATGGAGGAGGTTCTCGGCCGCTACGGGGTGTGGGCCGTCATCGCCGCGCGCCTCTCGCCGGTGCTCTCCACCGACGCGGTGAGCATCGCCGCTGGCCTGATGCGGATGAAGTTTCTCCCGTTCATCGCCGCCACCGCCGTCGGCACGCTTCCACTTACGGTGCTGATCGCCTGGCTGGGCGCGGACATCAACCGTCTGAAGACGGGGCTCATCTGGATTTCGGTGGTGAGTTTGACAATCTTCGTTGCCTACGTGGTCTACGACCGGCGCAAGAGATCGGCGTAGCACCGGTTGAGTCTGCATTCGGTTTCTTTCGCCCGCCTCTCTCGGACCGCTCCGAGCCGCCATGCGCACCTGTGCGATTGTGAACCCGATGGCCGGGGGCAGGCGAGTGCGGCGCATGTGGCCGCGGCTCCTCTCGCGGCTCCTGGTCGCCACCGCATCGCTCTCGGTGCGCTGGACGACTGGACCGAACAGTGCCACGTCGCTGACGCGGGGTGCACTGAAAGAGGGATTCGATCGGATCGTGGCCGTGGGAGGCGACGGAACGCTGCACGAGGTGGTGAACGGCTTCTTTGCGGACCAGTCCCGACGGCTGTCGGGATGCACCTCGGCGGTGCTCGCCTTCGTGGCCTGCGGGTCGGGGAGTGACTTTCGGCGCACCCTCGGGGCACCGACCGGCGTGGAGGCCGTTCAGCAGCTTTGCAGCGACCGCATCCAGCCCCTCGACGTGCTGCGCGTCCGGTACACGACTGAGGAAGGCCGCCGGGCCGAGCGCTATGCCATCAACATTGCCTCCGCCGGCCTGAGTGGCACCGTCGTGCGGAACTTCTCTCCCGGTCTCCTCCCCCTCCCGCCTCGCCTGCGCTACCTTCAGGCTGCACTCCGAGCCCTCACTACCGAACATCCGGTCCCGGTCCGCCTCACTCTGGATGGCGAGCCGCTTCCGCCGACCCGCATTCGCCTTGTGGCCGTCGCCAACGGTCACACCTTCGCCGCCGGCCTCCCCATTGCCCCGACTGCGACGCCAAACGACGGCGTATTCGACGTGACGGTGCTCCATGACGTGCCCGTGCCGACACTGCTCTGCCACGCCCACCGCTTCTACCTCGGCACCCACACATCACTCGATGGCGTGACCACGCACCGCGGCCGTCGCCTCACCGTGGAGCCTCTCGTCGACCATCGCCCCGTCTGGACGGAGGCGGACGGCGAAGCGCTGGGCATGCTTCCCATGACCGTTGAGGTCGTTCCCCAGACCGTTCGCGTGCAGTACTGACCGCAAAGCTCTCTTCCTCAACATGGACCTGTTTTCGCAGCACATCGTAAATATTCAAGCACTCTACTGGGCCAATTCCCCCGCCCTGATGGCAACCCCGCAACTCGAAGACGACGGCAGCAAAGTAACGCTCGATCTGCACGGCCTGTCGGTCGACGAGGCCCTCGATCTCACCTACAGCACCCTTCGGCTCGCAGAGGACCGGGGGCGGAATCGGCTGAAGGTGATCCACGGCTCTTCGACCACGCAGGGCGGCCAGCGCCGCACCATCAAAAGTGCCCTCCACGATCGTCTCGACCGGGGCCATCTGGCCTCCCACGCCACGGACGTGGTCCGCTCTCGCGACACCCTAACATTTGTCCTCAACCTGACTGCCAATTCCAACCCGACGCCTATCGAGCTGCGGGACGTCTGGGCCTGAGGGGCGTGTTTCAATTCGGATCGGAGAGATCGAACGCGAAACCCAGGAAAACTTTCGGCCCGACATGATGCCTTTTCCTCCATAGACTAATGATTTTCGAACCAATCCCTTTGGCCCATCGCTCGATCTGCCATTACGTTTTTCATGCTCGGGTCAACCGATCTTTCGAGCCGGAATCCAGGCTTGCTTCTTGCGTAAGAGAAGACGCCGTCCCCACTCGCCATTCCTTCGCTGCAACATCGGGAATCAGAAAATAAGCGCCTCGTCCTCCGAACGTGCACTCCATCATCCGACGCCCCGAATCCATGCCTGTTCGTATCGGCATTACGACCTCCTTCGAGGACGGTGAGCAACACCTGGATCGTCGCTACGTAACGGCGATCGAGGAGGCCGGGGGGACGCCGGTGCTCCTGCCCACGACGGAGACGGACGCCACGGTTGAGGCACTGCTCGACCAGATCGACGGCCTCGTAGTGCCAGGCGGCCCCGCCGTGACGGAGGGCCTTACCGGGCCGCTTCCCGACGACCTCGACTCGCTCGATGAACTGCGGGCCGACTCGGACCGACGATGGATTGAGCGGTGCCGACACACCGGCCGACCCATCCTGGGCATCTGCTACGGCATGCAGCGCCTCAACGCCCTCGCGGGCGGCACGATCTACGGCGACGTAGAGGCTGAGCACGACGGCGCCCAGACGCACAGTCAAAAGCGCGGTGGCACCACGCACCCCGTCACGCTCACCGAGGAATCTCGCCTGCGCCAGTGGCTCGACACGGACACCCTGACCGTCAATACGCGGCATCTCCAGGCTATTGCGAGCGTGGGCGACGGCTTCTCGGTGGCTGCCACGGCGCCAGATGGGGTGATCGAGGCGATTGAACACGAGAACGGGCGCCTCTTTGGGGTGCAGTTCCACCCCGAACGCATGGGGACCGTAACTCAGCCCCTTTTCCGCGCACTCATCGAACGGGCAACCCCCTCACCAACAACGGTTCCAGCCTGACTCACTGCTGCTCCATCCACCGCTGACGTATTCGTCGCTGCATTATGCGTGTCCCATTCCTGCCCGACCGTTTTTCCGACACCGATGAGCCCGCCCTGCCGCAGGCCAGTCAATTGATTGGGCGCCTCTCGGCCGTCATGTTGGGCATTGTGACGCTACTCGTCTTCTTGATCGTCGGTCCGCAATTTCACCCGGGCCTGTCCCAGATTGCCCCCGGGATCTTTTCCCTCGGACTTTCCTCATCCCCGGATCCGGGCGAAGCGGCCTCTGCCACCAAAGAAGCGGCTCCCGCTCTGGAAAATCTCTCCGCCCATCCCTCCACGAAGCTGGCCCCCTATTTCACTCCGTCCGCGTCCGTCGCGTCGGCGAACAATTCATCGGTCCTCCGGCACTTTCACGACCTGCTCCGGCAGTACGTCTTTCAGCAGATGGAGGACAGCAACTTCACCATCCGGGTCATTGATCGCCGGTCGAACGAGGTGGCGTGGGCGCTGCGCCACCTCGGAGTCGGGACC
>CAZBIB010000060.1:5639-14934 GCA_964491575.1 uncultured Salinivenus sp.
GGTCGAACGAGGTGCTCGAAGTTTTTGAACTCACGGAGCTCCGCGCGGAATACCAGCGCGGGAAGGACTTGACCTGGGGGACCGTGGATGAGCATCGCTACGAGGCCATGGAGCGGCTCGTGGACAAGCATGAGGCGCGTGGCGTGCCCCTCGAAGACATCATCGTGCGATGGGGACGGGCCAATCAGGTGCGGAAGGCCCACGAGCGGGATCGGGCCTATCAGGCCTACGAACGCCGCCTTGCCGAGTACCTGGGGCTGAGCCTGCTCGCCACCGAGATCGGGACCGTCGAGACCTTTAACCGAGACCACCTCGTGTCGACGGCCGGGGCGCTGAGTCGCTACCAGATGCTCCCCTGGGTTCTGCGCCGAGGTGGCGTGACCGAGTATTCCCTGCCGACCGAAAGCGGCTCGTGGGTCCGCGTGCAGGAGGAACAGCATCCGCTCCTCGTGCTCGAACCGGCGTTCTTGCTCCTCCGTGGCTACGTAAACGCCGTAGGCCACGAGATTCCGGGGCTTTCCGCCTACCACACTGGGCCTGGCAACGTCTTCAAGCTGTACCGCCACTACTACACGTCGGCGGAGTATTTCACCCACTCCTCCACCGTCGCCGACGCCTTCGCATGGGCCGTGACGGAGGGATTCGACACCGTCAGCGACGGATCAGCCTTTGGGAGCGACTCCCGCGGATACGTGCCCGCGCTCTACGGATCCCTCGTGGCCCGCGAGGATCAGCGCATCGATCAGTCCCCGTCCCTCCGGGCTGCCCGTGTGCAGTTGAAGCCGGGGGCCACCCTTACGCTGCGCGAGTTGCTCGCCTCTCTTGACGCCACGGACCAATCCCGACGGCTGTCGGGGTGGGGTCCCGCAGCCGACACGGCAACCTCGCTCTACGGCCGTTTCCGGGCGCTCAATCCTCACTTCGATCTGCCCCCCTCTTCCGACGGCACCGTTCCAGCCGAGGGGAACGTCCGTCTCGCCTCTTCGGTCGAGGGCCGGGCCGTACAATTTTTCTTGCCACTGCGCGCTCCGGACGTGCTGCGGGCTGCCGGCATCGATGCGCTCGACTCGACGGCCACGTTCCGGTTCGACGGCTCAACCTACGCGCCCCCGGCCCCGAGCCAGGTCACGAAGTGGGACCGGCAGTACGAGGCTCTCGTGGAGAACATCGCGCACTTCGGCTTCACCAAGCAAAATCGGAAGCACCTCCTCCGCCTCTACGACCGCTTCCAGGCCTTGGCCGAGCAGCGGCCGACCCGGTACCGCCGCCGACAACTCAAGATCATTAGCACCCATCGGCGCCTCTGGCGATCAGGGCCGTGGGAGGAGCTGGCCGAGGCTACCAAGCGCGCCACGAAGGGGATGAAGATTGAGGGACAGCCCCTCGACATCCTCCCCACGCAGACACCAATTCCTGAGTCCCTTTGGACCTCAACCCCGTAGGCCGGACGCAGCTTGGGATGCCGTTTCTCCGTGCAGCGGACGGAGGCGGGGACACGGGCGGAATCAGTCGTTAAGGAAATTGCCCCGCTTGATGCTCTTCCGCAGCTCCTGCAGTGACATCACCTTTTGCTGGAGGCGCTGCACCCGATCGTCGTCATCCCGCTGCGTAGCCTGATACATTCGCTCCCGGACGGCTGCCAGGGCTTCGTCCACGCGGTCGAGCTTCAGGAACTTCATCGCGCTCTCGGCCGCCTCGTAGGGCCGGTCATTCAGGTGAGGCACGGGGATGTCTTCCTTCTCCGCCCAGTGCTCCGACGCCTCGTGCTCATTCATCAGGACCGAGGCCCCCAGCTGCTGGAGCATGTCTCCATGCTCACCGCTCAGAATCGCATTCGGCTCTACGGCACCGTCGTCGTACATCTCCGCGAGCGTCCGAGCGAGGGTGCGGGGCGGACCCTCGGTAAACTCGTCCAACGCCATGTGGCCGAGCACGAAGGCGACCATGCGGCTCCCGTTTTCCAGCATGAGGCGGAGTAAGACTCTCTCTTCTGGCAAGGGCAAAGCTTTTTCGACCGCAGAATTAGAACTTGCCTCCTCAATGTTCTCTTGTTGGGACTGCGGAGATGCACCTATGGGAGCTGGCTTCGAGGACTGTTTCCCATCGGCTGATACCTCGGACTCTCGCGACTTTTGCCTTTTTCTCTCACGACGCTTTCTGCGCTTCTTTTTTTCTTCTAACTCTCTCTCAAATTTTTCTAGCTTGCTGAAAAGCTTATCGTCGTAAGTATCGACTATTTCAGAAATTTCTCTTACGTATCTATCCTTTATAAATTTATCCGGTATCTTGGCGACAGATTTTAGTATCGAGTCTATTGTTTTACTTTGCTTAACAGGAGAATCGAACTCCCCCCCACTCTTCGCCCTATTTATTACAAACTCGTGGTATCCATACGTCCTCTCTTTTATTTCGTCTCGAGGATCTTCAGAGCCGAATTCCGAGATAAATGAATCGGGATCTTCACCATCGGGCAGGCTGACGATATTTACCTCAATTCCTCTCTCGAAGGCAACATTGCCCCCCCTCAGAGTAGCCTCTGCACCCGCCGAATCTCCATCGTAAATAAAGAAGACCTCGTCGGCCCACCTCTCAATCTTTTTTGCATGATCTTTTGTAAGAGATGTGCCACAGGTAGCAACCACATTTTTGACGCCATGCTGCCACATATTTATCACATCTGTGTATCCTTCGACAATCCCAACCACCTCTTGGTCTCTTATAGTCCGCTTGGCCTGATGCAGGCCGTAGAGGACCTCCTTCTTGTGGTAGACCTCCGTCTCCGGCGAATTGATGTACTTCGGCTGATCGCGCTCGTCGTCGGGATCCAGGATGCGACCGGCAAAGGCCAGCACCTTGCCGATGTGCGAGAAGATGGGAAAGATGATGCGGCCCCGATACCGATCATAGTACCCGCTCCCGTCGTTGCGCTCGATGACGAGCCCCGCCTTCTCCAGCATCTCTGGATCGATCTGCTCCTCCTCCGCCGCCGTCAGAAGGGCGTCCCACTCGTTCGGAGCAAAACCAAGACCGAACCGCTTGATCGTCGTCGGTGAGAAGCCCCGCTGGCGCAGGTAGTCGAGCGCAGGGCGGCCCCGATCCGACTGCGTGAGCTGGCGGTAGAAAAAGCGCGCCGCAAAGCGAAGGGCGTGCAGGATGGACTCTCGCTCATTGGCCGCTTCCTGATCGGCTTCCTTCTCGGGAAGCGGAATGCCGTACCGCTCAGCCAGAATGCGCACACTTTCGAGAAAGCCGACGCCTTCGATTTCCTGGAGGAATTTGAACACATCGCCCCCGTTCTGGCAGCCGAAGCAGTAGTAGAGGTTCTGATCCGGGTCGACGCTGAAGGAGGGGGTGTCCTCGTTGTGGAATGGGCACAGCCCCATGTACCGCGAACCGCTCTGCTTCAGCTGCACGTAGTCCTCCGCCACCTCCACAAGATCGGCTGCGGTGCGCACCTCGTCAACCTTTTCGTCCGGGATCGGCATGACAGGAACAGAAAACCGAGACAGGCACGGCACACATGTGTATTTATGTGTGCCTGGAAGATTCAAACTTGCATTCCCTACGCGACAGAGCGCGTCTCGTGCGCGTCTACCGGGGCAATCCGGGCACTCTCCTGTTCACCCTCCACCGGTTCAACGTCTGGCGGTGGCGCACACTGGCACGAGGAGAGGCTGGCGCAGAGAAGAAGTGCGGCGAAGATGAGGGATCGTTTCATGGGGGAGGAGACATCGTATTGACAAAGCGAGACCAATCCATAGAGGCGCCCCGGTGGAACGCCTCCACTACCGAGAAACACCAATTATCAAAAAATGCTACGGGCCGCGGGTTTACAATGTGTCCGCCGCTTCGGAGCTTCATAGCGAATGTGTGCGCCAGCGTTCGTCCGCCGGGCGCCTCCTTCCGCTCGCTTCTCCATGCCCCCTCCTCTCCCGACATGACTGATTTGCAAGACCGCATCGAATCGTTCGTTGCCCAATCCAAAGAGCCTTCGGGCGTCAATCGCGGCCCTGCCGGCGACGCCGTGGCCGACCTCGTTCGGGCCCTCAATGCCGGAGACCTCCGCGCCGCCGAGCCCACCGGGGACGGCACGTGGGAAACCAACGCGTGGGTCAAGGAGGGCATTCTGCTCGGCTTCCGGATTGGACGCACCGTCGACTATTCGACCGAACGATTTCCATTCTACGACAAGGACACGTTCCCCGTCAAGCCGCTCCGCAAAGTCGACAACGTACGGCTGGTGCCGGGCGGCTCCTCCATCCGCACCGGTTCGTACGTGGCGCCGGGCGTGGTGTGCATGCCGCCGATGTACGTGAACGTGGGGGCGTACGTCGACGAGGAGACGATGATCGACTCGCACGCGCTGGTGGGGAGCTGCGCCCAAATCGGGAAGCGCGTGCACCTGTCCGCCTCGGCGCAGGTGGGCGGTGTGCTGGAGCCCGTTCACGCCACCCCGGTGGTCGTGGAGGACGACGTCTTCGTAGGGGGCAACGCGGGCCTCTACGAGGGCTGCATCGTGCGGGAGGGGGCCGTGCTGGCCGCCGGCGTCACGCTCACGTCGTCAACCCGGCTGTACGATCTCGTGGAGGAGACCGTCCACGCGGCCTCGGACGGGTCGCTGGAGGTGCCCGCCGGGGCCGTGGTGGTGCCCGGCTCCCGTTCGGTCGATTCGGACTTTGGGCAGAAGCACGGCCTCTCGCTCTCGGCCCCTATCATCGTAAAGTACCGCGACGCCGACACCGACGCAGCGACGGCGCTCGAAGACGCCCTTCGCTGAAGAAGCATTGCGCGATCCTTGCCCCTGTTCGACCAAGCTGAGTTTTTGAGAAAGAGCCCACAAATAGAAAATGCCCCTGAGCATCTCTGCCCAGGGGCATTCGTTCGGGCCGAACCGAGTTTACCACTCGGGTTCGGTAATGGGCTGAATGTTGGTAGCGTTCAGTCCCTTCTCGGTCTCCTCGATTTCGAACTCGAGCCGATCACCTTCTTCCAGGTCTTCGTCGGGCACCTCACTGTGGTGGAGGAAGACATCGTCTTCTCCATTGTCAGGTTCAACGAATCCATATCCTTCGGCCGGACTAAACCACTTGACGGTTCCTGTCTCCATAATTCAGTTGGAATCTTCTAGTGTTCGCTTTCAGCGTTCCTCCGATCCCCTCTCCCCAAAAGGGGAAAAGGTCCCGGATTTTGTGATGACACCAATCTCATATGCGGCCCCGGCCCACTTGTTCTCTACGATTTTGGAAATCGACGAGGCCCGGCTCCTCTCTTCTCACGCGTTGAACGAGGCTCCGCCGTGATCTGATCGTTTATCCTGACCTTCACATAGCAGGTGTCTACGTTTTTCTGCGTTGTGTCCTTTCACGCCGTTCGCTTTGCGATGACGCACTGGACTTCTTTCCTCCGCTTCGCCTCCCTGCTCGTGGGGGGTGGTCTCCTCATGGTTTCAGGAATCGGATGCTCCTCCTCCACTCCCAAGACGCCAACGCCACAGGGCGCCCCTCCCGAACCCGAGCCGACCCTGTCTCTGCTGTACACGACCCCCGAGGGCAGGCTGCTGCTCCACGACGCCCGCCGCAACACGTCCCGAACGCTGGCCACAGGCGTAGACGCCAAGGAGGCACGGTCGGTGTCGCCCACTGGGCGTTACCTGGCCTTCAGCTACGCCACGGCCGACTCGTCGCACCTCGCCCTGCTGGATCTCACGACCCGTACCCTGCAGCGCGTGCACGCCGCGGCGGGAACCGTCACGTACTCGCTGGCCTGGCATCCCGACAGCCGTCGGGAACGACTCGCCTTCGGTTACTATCGCCCTATCGAGAATGGGACTCGCGGTCCGGGTAGCATTCGGGTAGCCACGCCCGACGGAACGACCCGCAGCGTCGGGTGCCGCGCCGCTCGCGAAGTGCTGCACTGGCTCCCCAATGGTTCTCTTGCCACCCGCACCGACGAGAAGCTGTACGTGGTGGACGCGGAGGATTGCGCCACGCAGACGTCCCTCGACGCTCGCCGCATGCACCTCATCCATTACGCGCCGGACGGCGGGCAGATGGCCTACATCCACCGAGAGCTTCGGTACGACCGGGAGGCCGGGGAATACGTGCCAGACTCATCGCTCGTTCTGAGCGGACCTCGGGGCAAAAATGCCGAGACCCTTTTCAAGGACAGGCGCCACGTCCGTCACGTCCGCTGGGCCCCGGATGGGTCCGAGCTGGCCCTCGACGTGGAGGTGCAGGAATCGGGACATCGCCAGCTCGTGGTGTACGACGGCTCCCGTCCCACCTTCCTCATCTCTCCCGATCAAACCACAACGGACCAGGTGCACCCGCGCTGGTCTCCCTCCGGCAGCCGCATCGCATTTACGCTTCGCACGACGGCGGGCGCCTACGCCGCGGTGCGCGTGAAGGGGCAAACCCGGCGTCTCGGGCCGACGAAGGGCCCCGTCTGGGGCTGGCTCGACGAGCGCTCCATGGTGGTGCCCGGGCCGGACTCAGTCCGAGTAAAGACCCTGAACGGAACCACCCGCTTCACCCATCCGGCCCCCGCTACGCTCCTCTACGTGTGGCGCTCCCCCGTCTCTTAAAACCGGACTCGGACGTGCCGGAGAAAGGGACTATCCCTGAATCTCGGTGACGAGTTGAATCTCCTTGAGTACGCTCTGCACCTCAAAGCATTCCTCGAACGTTCCTTCGTAGACGGAGGCCTTGCCTTCGTTGTGCACGGTCCAGGCCATGTCTTCGGCCTCGCCGCGGCTGCAGCCCGTGGCCTTCATCAGTTGACCGATGACCTCTTCAAAGGTGTGCACCTCATCGTTGAATAAAACGACGAACCAGGGGTCATCGGTGCCGTCTCCAACATCTTCCTCTTCGAGTTCTTCGACCTCGGGCGGCGCCGGCTCAACGTCCGGCTCGGCGGGGGCGCCAAACGTGCTGTAGGCAGGAAGCTCGGTCATAGCGAATGCGCGGACTCTTCAACGTTCGTTTCAAAGGAGAGGACGTGTCCTCTCCGATACGGGGAGGTGAATTGAGACAGGAGCAACCGCGATTAGGCTGTTCCGTCCTCGACGGCCTCGGGGGCAACCGGTTCGAGGTGGATGTCAAAGTTCTCGGTAACGGGGTTTGCGAGCAGCTTCTCACAGGCCTCCGTGGCGATCCGACGTGCCTCTTCTTCGTCCTCGGCCTCGATCCACACTTCCGCCTGCTTGCCCATGCGCACCTGGGCCACCTCCTCGTATCCAAGATTCGTCAGCGCGTGCTGAACCGTCTTTCCTTCAGGGTCGAGGATCGACGGGCGCAGGGTAATCGAGATGGTGGCTTTGTACATGAGTGAGGAGGAATGGGATCAACTGAGAGGGGACGATGAAAAGGTCGAGGGAGTCACGAGGACTCCAGGTGTTCTTCCGGTGCCGGGGTCGTGAGCGCTTTGATGAGCTGGTAGAGGGCTCGCCCAACCCCGTGGAGCAGATAGGCAGCCAATACGACCAGGAGCCCTCGTTCCTGCAATCCCACGATGAGCAGGCCGGCGAGCACGTACGCTGCGGTTTTCTTTGGATGGATCCGCACGTATTGGAACGTGGGCATTGGAATGGTGTCGAATCGGATGCTCGACACCATGAGCCCCGACAGCACGATGACGACGGGAAGGATCACCCGAAAACTGTCAAGGGCAAAAAGGCCACCCCAGGTCGAGTTCTCGGCGGCCAGGATAAGCGCGACAATGGCGATGGCCTGGGATGGAATGGGAAGGCCCTCGAAGCTCTCTTTGTCGCCATCATCGGCCGTCACGTTGTAGCGGGCCAGGCGCACGGCCCCGCAGAGGGCCGGGAGGGCTGCCACGATCATGCCGAGCGGATTGAAGGCGCTCAGCACGTACCCGTAGAGAAGAAAGGACGGGGCGATTCCAAACGAGACGATGTCGCTGAGGGAGTCGAGCTGGACGCCGAAGGGGCTGTCGGCATCCGTGAGCCGGGCCATCACGCCGTCGAGCAGGTCAAAGAAGCCGGCCAGCACGATGAGCCAGCAGGCCATTACGAAGGCTCCTTCGAGCACCTGCGTGAGAGCTAGGAATCCGCACAGCATGTTCACCAGCGTAAAAAAGGAGGGCACCACCACTCGGGGCGAGGGCCGCTCGCTCCGCTTCTCACGGCGGGCGGTACGGTAGGCACTGAAGCGGCGACGGACGCGCGCTGGACGGAAGGACCCTCCCTCCGTCTGTGCAGAACTGCTGGCACGATCAGATCCAAAGAGATTAACCATTGGACACACTCGGTCTACGATTAAGACGCAGACGAGGAACGGGAGTGCGAGGATGTGGATTCGGGGACCGCACCGGCGGTTTGCGACTCAGCGGCGGGGTCCTCGGCCTCAGGCATTCGACCGAGGACCGTCGTGCCCGCCCGGACGGTCTGTCCCTCCTCCACGTCGAGGTCAACGGACGGCGGCACGAGGACGTCCATCCGGGACCCAAACTTGACAATACCGAAGCGCTGGCCCGCCTCCACGGTGTCGCCCTCTTTAAGGTCGTACTCGATGCGGCGCGCCACGGCCCCCGCAATCTGCTTGAACATGATTTTTGTGCCACTCGGATGCCGCAGGCCGAACTCGGACCGCTCGTTCTTTTCACTGGCCTTTGGGTGCCAGGCCACAAGGTAGTCGCCGGGCCGGTACCGAGCGTATTCGATGACGCCGCGGGTCGGCATGCGGTTCACGTGCACGTCGAGCGGGGAGAGGAAGATGGAGATGCGCCGGGCCAGTCCGTTCAGGTAGAGGGGCTCCTCCTCGTCCACCACCTCCACGACGCGCCCGTCGGCCGGGGCCAGCAGGCCGTTCTCGCGGGCATCCGAGGGCGGCGTGCGCTCCGGATCTCGGAAGAAGAAGAGCACAAACGACAGCCCCCCGACTGCGAGGGTCAAAAGAATTCCCCGCCACAGCATGGCGTCAACCTGAACGGCCCCGAGGGCTAGCAGGGCCGCAAGGCCTGCCACACCGGCGATGATCGTATATCCTTCGCGTGCAATCACGAGACGGGACGGCGGGGACTGGCAAACGTCGTTTCGTTCGCTGTACCACCGCCGCACAGCAAAGTTCAACCCGGCGTCATGAACATCGTTCGGAAACCCGTTCCGCTGTCGTGCGGCGCGGGGAGAGGCCCGCTCCACCACCGAAGATGGAGATCCGCGCCGGGACAGAGACGGGGACGGTGAGGCGCGAACTCAGCCGAACTGATCGAGCACGTCTGCCGGCTCCAGGCGCTCGATGTCGGTGCGGTCGAAGTCGGTGTCGAAGCTGACGAGCTC
>CAZBIB010000061.1:0-5296 GCA_964491575.1 uncultured Salinivenus sp.
CGACGCGGTGGCCTCCATGCTATACCGCGATTACTCGCGGGAGGGCGAGTGGGCGCCCAACATCCACGGCGGGCGCGAAAACCTGGAAGCGATCAGCCTGCTTCAGGATACCAACGAGCACGTCTACAAAAACCATCCGGAAGCAATCATGCTGGCGGAGGAGTCCACGGCCTGGCCCGGCGTGACCACTCCCACCGAGCACGGCGGCCTCGGCTTCCTCTATAAGTGGAACATGGGCTGGATGCACGACACGCTCGAATACGCGAGCAAGGAACCCGTACACCGCAAGTACCACCACGGCGACCTCACCTGGACGCTGAGTTGGGCATTCTCCGAAAACTATACGCTGCCCCTCTCCCACGACGAAGTGGTTCACGGCAAGAGGTCGCTGTGGAGCAAAATGCCGGGCGACGACTGGCAGAAAGCAGCCAACCTGCGGCTTCTCTACGCCCACATGTTCGGCCATCCCGGCAAGAAGCTGCTCTTTATGGGCGGCGAGTTCGGGCAGTACCACGAGTGGAACCACGATCAGGAACTGGAATGGTGGGTCGCCGACCAACCGCTGCACGAGGGCCTCATGGAGTGGCTCGGCGACCTGAACCACATGTATCAGAACGCCCCGGCCCTCTGGAATGATCAGGAAGACAGCTTCGAGTGGATCTCGTACGACGACCGCGAGAACAGCGTCCTCACCTATCGACGCGTGGGCGACGGCGAGTCCCTCATTTTCGTGCTCAACTTCACACCTGTCGTCCGCGAAAACTATCGCATCGGCGTGCCGAGCGCAGGCACGTGGCGCGAGCGACTCAACAGCGACAGCGACGCCTATGGCGGCAGCAACGTGGGCAACGCGGGCGGCGTCCACAGCGATGCCATCGGCCAGCACGGGCGGTCTCACTCCATTGAGCTTACTCTGCCGCCACTCGGCGCGCTCGTCCTGGAGAAGGAATAAGGCGTAGGATGAACGTCGAGGATCGGAGGATGGGGAGAAGGACTTCCCTCCCCGCTTTCCTCTTCCTTCCGATTGAGAGGAAGTGCGCTTCTGCGCTTTTGCTTCTGCAATCGCCGGATCACTCCGCCAATAGATTCGGCTCGTCGGGGCGGTGGGCCTCTTCATCAACCTGCGCCTCCATGTGCTCATCGGGCGTCACGTCCACCGAGCGGGCCTGCTCGTGAACGGATACCGGGGACATCTGCTTCTCTTCTCCCTCCGGCTCCTCGAAGGACGGCATCTGAATGATCCGGTACGTCGGCTCTGGCACATCAACACCTGCCTCATCGAGCGCCGCTTTCACGAGGCGAATGGCTTCGCTCTGCACCTTGAAGAAGTCGGCATCGGTCTGGTTGACCCAACCGTGGAAGCGCACATTTATACTGGAATCGCTGATGGCCACAACCCGAGCAAACGGCGTCGGGTCCTCAAGAATGCCCTTCATGGCGCTGAGCGTTTCGGTGCCCAGGCGCTGGACCGCCGCGAGGTCCTCCTGCGGATGGACGCCTATCTCGAAAACCGCCAGTCGACGCGCGTTCAGCGTGTAGTTCACGAGGACGTTTTTGAAGACCGTGGCGTTCGGGAGCCGCACATGATTGCCTTCGAAGGTGAAGAGAATGAGCTCGCGGGCCGTGAGCCGGACGACCCAGCCTTCGTGGCCGTCGATCGATACCAGGTCATTGACCCGGAAGGGCCGGCGCACGCTCAGGAGCACGCCAGCCAGATAGTTTTCGATGATGTCCTGAAAGGCAAAACCGAGCGCCAACCCCGCCACCCCGGCAGTCCCCAGAAGCGCTCCAACGAGGGACGTCACACCGAGCAGGTCGAATGTGATGACGAGGCCTACGAGCACCAGGACCACCTGCATCAACCGGCGGACGAGACTCCAGGCGAGCGGACTCAGACGCAGTCGATTTCCCCCTTCCCACCTCCCTAACAAGTGGGCGATGCCTCCGGTAATGAGCATGATGAGGAGAGCAACGAGGCCTACTGGGAGGTACTCGACGAATCGCTGTCCGTATTCCTGAAGGCGAGAGACGGCCGGGGTGACGCGATCCGCGAGGTCCGTCTCCGCCGTCACGTCGTTTTCGACGTACAGGACGCTCTCGAACTTCCGCGCCAAGCGCTCGGCCTCGACGGCCTGCTGGGGATCCACGACGGTCCCTTGCAGATGGACCACCCCGTGCTGAACGCTAACCGTGATTTCCTGGAACACCTCAACTTGGTTGAAGGCGGCCTGGAGGCGCTGCTCCAGCTGCGCGTCATCGGCTGTTGGGATCTTCTGCTCCGCGCTCGTGTCGGTGCGAATCCTCTGATCGGCGGATGAGGCGTCCTGCCCAGCGGCAATCGGTCCCCCTCCTCCCCACGCGAGCATCAGAAGCGATAGACAGACAGAATTCAGCCGGATCATGACACAGTCGAGAAAAATTGATCACCTGCGTATGGGAGAGAGGACATCCGGTCCACAGGTGTTGAATTAGTCGGAGTCCACGTCGCCGTAGACCGTCACCACCACCGAGCGGGTGCCGCCGTTATCGCGGTGCTCGTTCAGATAAATCCCCTGCCACGTGCCGAAGGCCAAACGCCCGTTCTGAATGGGCACAGAGAGGCTCGTGTCCAGCAGCGACGCCTTGATGTGGGCAGGCATGTCGTCGGATCCCTCCACGGTGTGCTTGTAGTAGGGCTGGTTCTCGGGCACCATCTCGTTAAAGTGCCGCTCCATGTCGCCGCGGACGGCCGGAGCGGCGTTCTCGTTGATCGTGAGCGAGGCGGAGGTGTGCTGGAGAAAGACGTGCAGGAGGCCCACCTGGATGTCGTTGAGCCGAGGGCCCTGCTCCAGAATCTGATCGGTGACGAGGTGGAAGCCGCGCGGCTTCGGTTCGAGGCGGACGGTCTCTTGTCTCCACGTCATGACGGTAGGAAGCTGTGGCGAGAACGTAGTGGGGGTGAGCGCTGCTTCTACGGGCCAACGCGAACATTCATCCATACCGGAAAGTGATCGCTGACGGGAACGTCGGGCCCCTCGGCGGGAGCAGGCCGCCAGACGCCAGCATCGTCCACGTTGAGAGTTGTGGACGGGAGAACATAATCGATGCGAGCCGCCCAGCGCGACGTGTCATCGGGATCGAGGTCCGGATACTCCTCTTGACGTGCGGCCTGGACTGTGGGCACCACGTCGCCGTTGACCCGCTCGTGACCGATCAGCGCCCGTATCGCGTCCCGAAAGCTCGACGAGTCGTCCGGATCGGCATTCAAGTCGCCCATGACGACAAACGCGGCGCCTTTGTGAAGTCCTCCGATCCGTCCAGAGTCGTCCTCGATGTAGGACGCCCGGTTCAGGTAGTCCACCCACAGCTGAATCTCGTCGTGGTTGCGGTGGTCGTTACGGCGAGCCACGCCGTCGAACCCCGATGGCGTCGGGTGACTGGCGAGGACGTGGAGCACGGCGCCGTTGGGAAGCTGCACCGGCACATCCCAGTGGCTCTTGGAGGAGAGGCGCATCTCCGCCCATTCGTCGGGGCTGTACCAGGGCGTGAACGTAGTAGAGTCGACCGGGACGGCAGCGGTGGGCATCTCGTGCCAGCGCAGCGTCCGAAAGGTGCGGATCGAGTCGCGGAGCACCGTCAGGTCGTTGCGGACGAAGAGAGCCATGCCGTACTGGCCGGGAAAAGTACCGAAACCCCAGGCGTCGTTTCCGTACGCCCGCCCGGCATCCGTCTGCGGGGCGACGCTGCCGTCGTCGGGGGACCCGGGAATGTCCGGCACGGTAGAGACGATCTGCCCATCGTTGTTGAGATCGTAGCCGCTTGGGAGCCCGGTGTTGACCGGAAGCATGACGGGCTGGTACGTGAGGCCGCTGAGGGAGTCGGCCTGCGGTGTAGATAGGTAGTGATGCGCGAACCGCTGCGCGTTGTGGCCCTCCGGAGTGCCGTCCCGATAGCCCGGATCGCCCGGCTGGTCATACGTCATCTCGTTGACGAGCAGGATGTCGGGAGCAAGGTGCTGGATGCGCGCTGCAGCGCGCTGGAGGCGGGAATGATCGGCCCGGCGCAGGTCTGCGGTGCGCACGTCTTCGATGTTGTAGGTCATCACCCGTAGGGATTCGCCCTCGGGCGGCGTGATCCGCTGGCGGGGCCGACATCCCAGCAGGAGGCCAACGATCGTCAGCAGCAGTAGGAGTGCGGGGGGGCTGGTCGGCATCGGTGGCTTTGCGTGTTCAATTTGTAGTAGCAGAGCTTCCCGGCTCATCCGGATTACTCCGCTTCAACGCGACGCGTGAGGTGCTCGGTCAGGTCGTCAAATGCCACCTCCTCCTGCTCTCCGCTCTCCATCTCCTTGACCGTGGCCGTCTCGGCCTCCAGCTCGTTGTCCCCAATAATCATCGCGTACGGGGCGTTTTGCCGATTCGCCTCCTTCATTTGCGCCTTCAGCGAACGGCCCATCAGGTCGTGCGCCACGTGCAGCCCCGCTGATCGCAGCTCCTGCGACGTGCGAAAGACCCACCGCTCGGCCTCCTCCCCCAGCGCCGCGATGAACACGTCGGGCGTGGGCGTGCCGGGACGATCCACGTCGGCGGCATCGAACGCGAGGAAGAGCCGCTCCATCCCCGCCGCAAAGCCGATGGCCGGCACGGGCTCGTCGCTCCCTAGCACCTCGGCCAACCGGTCGTAGCGCCCCCCTCCGGCGAGCGCACTCTGCGCCCCGAGGCCCGGGCTCTCAAGCTCAAAAGTGGTTTCTGTATAGTAATCGAGCCCCCGCACGAGGTGGGGATCCTCCTCGTACTCGATCCCCAGGGTATCGAGAAGTTCTTTCACCGCATCGTAGTGCGTGAGGCTCTCCTCGTCGACGAAGTCGATGAGCTGCGGAGCATCGCGCAGGATCTTCTGCTCGTGTTCGATCTTCGTGTCGAGGATGCGCAGCGGGTTGCGGTCCAGCCGGCGCCGGCTCGTTTCCGACAGCTCGTCGGCGTAAGGTTCCAGATAGTTCCGCAGGGCCTCCACGTACTCTTCGCGGCGCTCCGGCGTCCCCAGCGTATTGAGTCGAAGCTGCAGATCGGAGAGGCCGAGAGCCTCACAGATCGCCATCAGGACGGCGATGGTCTCGGCGTCGGCCCGAGGCTCGTCGGCCCCCAGAATTTCGATGCCGAACTGATGGAACTGGCGGTAGCGGCCCTTCTGCGGCTTTTCGGCGCGGAAGCAGGGACCGAGGTAAAACAGCTTTTGTACGCCGCCGCGCTGGTCGAGGTGGTGCTGGAGGAAGGATCGCACGACCGGGGCTGTAATTTCGGGCCGGAGGACGTACTGA
>CAZBIB010000061.1:5306-14733 GCA_964491575.1 uncultured Salinivenus sp.
AAGGCAAACATCTCCTTCTGCACGATGTCCGTCGATTCCCCCACCCCACGCGCCACGAGCTCAGTGGGCTCCAGGACGGGCGTGCGAATCTCCTCGAAGTTGTGGCGGCGCATCACGTCGCGGACCGTGGCCTCTACGTAGCGCCACTCCGCAGTGCTCGCGATGCGCGTTCCACCGTCGTCGGAATACGCGTCCGGCAGGATGTCGAAGGTGCCCCGGATGTTCTGGAACGACGTGCT
Source organism: uncultured Salinivenus sp. (assembly GCA_964491575.1). Taxonomy (GTDB): domain Bacteria; phylum Bacteroidota; class Rhodothermia; order Rhodothermales; family Salinibacteraceae; genus Salinibacter. Next base: position 5,546 of record CAZBIB010000061.1, read on the forward strand.
CACAAGGCGAAATGATGGTGTTCGAAAAACGAAACGAGTGGTGCGATTCTGGACGATCAATCCGCAGGGACGGTGAACCGAGTCGTGCAGTAGATTCTGACGAGCACGATGACGGAGAAGGGCGTGTGGTCGAGGCGGAGAATGAATGCGTCAGCGAAGCGTCCACTGTTTCCTTCCCCTTCTCCCACGCCCCCGATCCCCCGCGCTCTCCCCCCTCCTCATCCCCGCAACTCCGCTTCACCCTCCCGAATCGTCTCAATGACGGTTTCCGGCGTGTCGGCCTCCACGAGGCGCTCGCGCAGCGAATCGCGACTCACGAGCCGCGAGATGCGGCCCAGGATCTTAACGTGCTGCGACTTGTGGTCCTCCGGCCCCACCAGCAGCAGAAGCAGCCGCACGGGCACGTCGTCGACCGCCCCGAAATCGACCGGTTCCTCGGTCGTGGCGAAGGCGGCGACGGTGTCGGTGGCCGCGGGCGTTTTGGCGTGTGGGAGGCCGAGCCCCTTTCCCACGCCGGTCGACATTTTCTGCTCGCGCTCAAAAATGGCTGTCCGCACGGCCTCCAGACTGGTAACTGCGTTGTCGCCGGCAAGCATGTCGATCAGCGCGTCGATCACGTCCGACTTCTCAGTCTCCGGAAGCCCGATGCGGACGCGCTCGGGGACGAGCAACTGGTTGATTTCGGTGGTCCGAGTGGTCGGCATGCGCACAATCAAGTCGATGAGCGAGACCAGACACAAGCCGACTTCGCGTCTCAATCGCTGTTGGGAGCCGGCGAGTCACAAAATAGGGTAACGCTGCGTCGATTTCACGTGTTTGTAGGCCGAAAGTCCCTGCCTCCCCCCGGCGTAGAGGTTCCATTTTCGCCCAACAAAGAAGAATTCACGATCCGCCCCATTCCCATCGCCCTCCCCTTCCACACTTACATTCACCGTTCGCACATCATCGCCCGAATTTCTTACGTTGGTCGTACCCATTTCCCAACTCGACGCTGTGGCCATGATTGACGACATGTTTTCGGGGTTCACCTCTTCCGAATCGGATGCCCCGGTGTCCGACCGGGCCCCCGAAGACACCGCTGAGGTGGACGAACGGATGCAGCCGGAGGAAGCACCCATCTCGGGGCGCAAGCAGTTTGGCACGTTCGGCGGGGTCTTCACCCCCACCGTGCTTACGATCCTCGGGGTGATCATGTACCTCCGGGAGGGCTGGATCATCGGCAACGCGGGCCTGCTGGGCGGATTGCTGATCATTACTGTTGGGTTCGCGATCACGCTCTGCACGGCCCTCGCTATGTCGTCCATCACCACCAACATCCGCATTGGCGCGGGCGGGGCGTACGCAGTGATTGCGCAGTCGTTGGGGTTGGAGGTGGGCGGCAGCGTGGGGATTCCGCGCTACCTCTCGCAGGCCCTTGCCGTGACGATGTACATCTTCGGGTTCCGCGAAGGGTGGCTGTACGTCTTTCCCAGTCATTCGGCCCTGCTCGTCGACATCGTCACCTTCGCGGCCCTCTACGGCATCGCGTACGTCAGCGCCGACTTTGCCATCCGCGTGCAGTACCTCATCATGGCCGTGATCGGCGCCTCCCTCGTTTCCATTGCTGCAGCGGCCGCCACGGGATCGATGCAGTACGGCCTCGGTGAGATTCAGCTCTGGGGCGACTTCATGGGCACGCCCGAAGACCCGACGCAGCCAAACTCCTTCTGGGTGGTCTTCGCCGTCTTCTTCCCTGCCACGACGGGCATCATGGCGGGCGCCAACATGAGCGGCGACCTCAAGGACCCGAAGCGCAGCATCCCCGTCGGCACCCTGGCGGCCATCGGCGTGTCGTTCGTGATCTACGTCCTGCTGGCGATCTGGCTCGCCCGGTCGGCCACTCCCCAGGAGATGGTGAGCAACTACACGATCATGATGGACAAGGCGTACTGGCCCACGGCAGTGCTGGCGGGTTTGCTGGGGGCCACCTTCTCCTCCGCTCTCGCCTCGATGGTAGGGGCCGGACGCATCCTGCAGGCCATGGGGGCCCATCAGGTCGTGCCCCAATCGGCCTGGCTCGCGGAGCTGGCGCCCGATGGCGAGCCCCGCCACTCGATGATTGTGACCGGGGCCATCATCTTCGCCTCGCTCATGGTGCGGGACCTGAACGCGATCGCGCCGCTCATCACCATGTTCTTCCTCGTCACCTACGCAATGATCTGCGCGGCGGTGCTCATCGAGCAGAGCCTCGGCCTCGTGAGCTTTCGGCCCCGCCTCCGAATTCCGATCTGGGTCTCCTTCCTCGGTCTTGCTGGCTCCCTCCTGGCCATGTTCATCATCAACCCCACCGTGAGCTTCGTGGCGCTCATCGTGACGCTCGGGTTCTACGCGGTGCTGGCCCGCCGGCAGCTCGATGCTCCGTTCGAGGACGTGCGCAGCGGCATGTTCGTGGCGCTCGCGGAGTGGGCGGCGAAGAAGGTGACCGAACTGCCCACCATGCAGGAGCGGGCTTGGAAGCCGAATCTGCTGGTGCCGGTGGAGAAGAGCAGCGACCTTCGTGGCTCGTTCCTAATCCTGCAGGACCTCACGGAGCCGCAGGGCTCCGTCAAGATCGTGGGCCTGAGTCCGAACGGCACACCCGAGGTGCTCGACCGACAGCTCGATACGCTGACGTCGGCGTTTCGGGAACGGGGCATTTTCGCCTCCGGCACGGTGATTGACGCGGGGGGATACGCTGAAGGATTGCGGGCGGGCATGCAGGCGCTCCGCGGCGCCTTCTTCCACCCCAACATCGTATTCCTGCGGATGCCGGACTCGCACCAGCGTGAGGAGGACTATCGCCATGTCATCGCTGAGGCGGACCGCGAGAACGTAGGCACGCTGCTCTACGCGCCTCATCCGCGGGCCGCGCTGGGGCAGCGCCAGACCATCAACGTCTGGATCCGAGACCGGAGCCCGGACTGGCGCATCTCAATGGAAATTGGCAACCTCGACCTCGCCCTCCTCACCGGCTACAAGCTGTCGCAGAACTGGGACGCACAGATGCGGCTCGTCACGGCCGTCGCGGACCCCGACCAGCAGGGCAAGGCGCAGGATTTCCTGGAGAAGCTGATCGACCTCGGTCGCTTCCCAAACACGACCGCCGTGGTGGGCACCGAGCCCTTCGAGGTGTACATCAACTCTGCTCCACAGGCCGACCTGAACATCTTCGGCCTCCAGCCCGAACCCGACTTCGACACGATTCGGCAACTGGTCAATCAGACGGACTCGACCTGCATGTTCGTGCGTGACTCGGGGCGGGAATCCGCTCTTGCTTGATCAGCTAGCGGATTGAAACGACCTGTCTCTCCTCGCGACTACGTTGTGACGGATGCGAGAATTTAGGAACGGTTAAATTGCGTCACACCATCACGAACGAAGTGATTGTCGTCGAGGACATAACGACGCTCCTCCACGGAAAAGGCGTCGGGCTCGACGGTGATGACATTGTAGAAGTTGACTGGGCCGGTCGGCGTGCGCCAGCGATTGCTCGTAGCCGTCCCGGCGTTCGCAATTACGATCCGGTGCTCCTTCGGGATGACACTGAGCGGCTTAATGGCGGAGACGTGCAGATGCCCACAGAGAATGAGGTCTACCCCCACCTCAGCAGCCGCGTCGAGCGTTTTTGGGGCATGCCGCGCCACCGGATGTGGACTGATGGGCCCGATCGCGGTCGGATGGAGCTGATGATGCACCACAAGGACCTTGAAGCGGTCGTCCTCCATCTCGGAAAAGAAATCCGTGATCGCAGCCCGGTCGGCCGCGCCGATGCGCCCGCCTTTGATCGACATTCCGTACGCAGAGGTGAGCCCGAGCATGGCGACTGCATCGGTCTCGAAGGTGGGGGTCAGGTCGTCGGAGATGTAGCGCTTGTACCGCCGTAGAGGATCGCGGAGCCGCAAAAGTGGCCGCCACCACGGATGAATGTCGTGGTTGCCTGCCACGACGAGGGCCGGAGGCTCCAGCGCCTCAAGCATGGCCTGTGCCGCCTCATACTCAACGGGCCGGGCTCGCTGCGTCAGATCGCCGCTCAGAGCAACGAGGTCGACGCCTCCTTCGTTGACTTCCGTCACCAGCGACTCGACGATCCCGGGACCCGCAATCCGCCCAAAGTGGAGGTCGGAGATGTGAGCGATGGTCATGGACTCCGTGCTTGGGTGCTGAAGTGTTATGGTGCTGGGGACAAGGAGGACAGCACCCCAGCACCGAAACACTCGAACACTCTACAACAGCAGGTTCATCGGCTCCTCTAGGTAGGACTTCACCGTGTCGAGAAAGGCGGCCCCCTTCGCGCCGTCCACCACCCGGTGATCGCAGGAGAGCGTCACCTTCATGCGCTTGCCGGGAACCACCTCGCCATCCTCCACGACCGGCGTGTCCCGAATTTCACCGATGGCCAGAATGGCCGAGTTGGGCGGATTGATGACGGCGGTGAACTCCTCGATGCCGAACATGCCGAGGTTACTGGTGGTGAAGGTCGATCCCTCGAACTCCTGCGGCTGCAGGTCGCGATTGCGCGCCCGCTCTGCAAGCTCCCGCGTCTCGCGGGCAATCTCTGAGAGCCCCTTCCGGTCCGCGTCCCGCACGACGGGCGTGATGAGCCCTTCGTCGATGGCGACGGCGATGCCAATGTGCACGCGGTTGTGCTTGTGGATTTCGCCCTCGTCGGGGCGGTAGGAGGCGTTCACGTATGGGTGATCGTGCAGCGACAGGGCGCACGCCTTGGTGATGAGATCGTTGAAGGAGATCTTCGTGCGGCCCTGCTCCTCCGCCAGCTCGTTGAGGTCCTCGCGCAGTTCGACGGCCTTCTCCACGTCGATATCGACGGTGAGGTAGTAGTGGGGCGCCGAGTATTTGCTCTCGGCGAGGCGACGGGCGATCGTCTTCCGCATCTGCGAGATGTCCTCGGACTCGTACGCCGCCTCTTCCTCCGGCATCGTGTAGGCCGGTTCCTCCGCGACCGCCGGCTCGGGCGTCGGTTCGGGAGCAGCCTCGCGCTCCTCGATCCAGGCCTCCACGTCGCGGCGGACGATGCGGCCCTCGGGGCCTGAGCCTTCGATCTGCGCCAGCTCCACGTCGTGCTCCTGGGCGATGCGGCGTGCCAGCGGAGAGGCCTTGATGCGGCGACCCTCCGCGTCGGTGCCAGCGGGCACGGGCTCCGGCGTTCGCTCTCGCAACTGACCGTCGCCGCTCGGCTCCGGTTCCGGCTCGGCCTCCACCTCAGGCTCGGGCGCGGCTTCCGTCCGCTCGGATTCGTCGGGTTCTTCAGGCTCCGGTTCCTCCGCCTCCGGTTCGGGTTCAGGTTCAGGCTCCGGCTCCGCCGTGGCAGCGCCGTCGCCCCCCGCACCGCCAACGAGATCGGAAATGTCCTCCCCTTCCTCCCCGATCACGGCAATGAGCTCACCGATGGGCACGGCCTCGCCCTCGCTGATCACCTGCTTGAGCAACACCCCCTCGTCGAAGGCCTCCAGGTCCATCGTGGCCTTGTCCGTCTCCACCTGCGCGAGCACATCGCCCGAAGAGACCTCTTCGCCCTCGTCCACGAGCCAGGCGGAGAGCACCCCCTCCTCCATCGTGTCGCTCAGCTTGGGCATTTCGATTGGAACCGCCATAGGTCAATATCGAATTTCGAAGTGCGAGTGTCGAATGCAAGGAGACGGGAGTGCCGAACTTCAAACTCGAAATTCGACACTCGAAATTCGTCACTGGGCGTACATCACGCGGAGGCACTTGTCGACGGTCTCATCGACGCCCGGCATGTACTCGTCCATCAGGTTGGGCGCGTAGGGGGCCGGAGTGTCGGGAGCCGTCACGCGTAGGATGGGCGCATCGAGGTAGTCGAACGCTCGATCCTGAATTTGCTGAGTCACCTCGGAGGCGACGCTGGCAAAAGGATTGCTCTCGTCAATGACGACGCAGCGATTGGTCTTGATCACCGATTCCACGATTGTCTCGATGTCAAGCGGCTTGATCGTGCGCGGGTCGATGACCTCCGCCTCGTAGCCCTGCTCTTCGAGCTTCTCCGCCGCGTCCATCGCGATGTGATAGCTCTTGCTGTGGGCCACAATCGTCACGTCGTCGCCCTCGCGCGCCACGCGGGCCGTGCCGAGCGGGATCGTGTAGTCGTCCTCTTCGCTCACCTCCCGCTTCATGCCGTACATGAGTTCGCTTTCGAGAAAGACGACTGGATCGTCGTCGCGGATGGCGCTCTTGAGCAGCCCCTTCCCGTCGTCGGGGATGGAGGGGGCCACTACCTTCAGGCCGGGGAAATTGGAGTAGAGGGCCTCCGTGGAGTTGGAGTGCGTGGCACCGAGCTGGCCTGCTGCTCCGTTGGGCCCGCGGAAGACGATGGGAAGATCGAACTGCCCGCCCGACATGTAGCGGACGTTGGGAGCGTTGTTGACGACCTGGTCGAAGGCGACGAACGAGAAGTTGAACGTCATGAACTCAACGATGGGCCGAAGCCCGTTCATCGCCGCCCCGATGCCAAGTCCAGCAAATCCGAGCTCGCTGATGGGCGAGTCGATGACTCGGTCGTACCCGAAGTGGTCGAGCATGCCCTTGCTCACTTTGTAGGCGCCGTCGTACTCGGCCACCTCTTCCCCGATGAGGAAGATGTCGTCGTCGCGCTCCATCTCCTCGGTCATTGCTTCCCGGAGCGCCTCGCGGAATTGCAGCGTAGCCATCTGTTCAATGTCGAATTGCGATTGTCGAGTTTCGAATGAATCGCGAGTGTCGTCCGTCATTCGACATTCGACACTCGAAATTCGGTACTGTCTAGGCGATGAAGGGATAGTCCTCCTGCGTGTACACGTCGTCGTAGATTGCGTCCTCGTCCGGGAACGGCGCCTCGTCTGCGGCGTCGATCGCGTCCTTCACAATCTGACTGGCCTCGTCGTCGATTTTGTTGATCTCTTCCTCTGTGGCGAGATCGTGCTGGAGGATGTAGTCCTGCAGGCGGTTGATGGCGTCCTGGCTCTGGCGCTCGTCGAGCTCGCCCTCGGCGCGGTAGTCGGCCGGGTCGGTGATGGAGTGGCCCTGGTAGCGATACGTGCGCACCTCCAGGAGCGACGGCTGATCGTTGCGGGCGTAGTTCTCGACGTGATCTCGCACGGCCTTGTTGACGCTGAACACGTCCATGCCGCTGGCCAGCGACGAGGGAAAGTCGAAGTTGTAGCCGTGCCGGAACAGGTCGGGCTTGCTCATGGCGCGGTCCACGGCCGTGCCCATCGCGTACTGGTTGTTTTCGCAGACGAAGACGATGGGCAGGTCGTAGATGCCGGCCAGGTTGCACGCTTCCCGGAAGGCCCCCTGGTGCATGGCCCCGTCGCCGAAGAAGCATAGGCAGACGTTGCCGTCATCCTGGTATTTGTGCGCAAAGGCGATCCCGGCCCCGAGCGGCAGGTGCGCCCCCACGATGCCGTGCCCGCCCATCATTTTCTTCTCGCGGTCGAAGAAGTGCATCGAGCCCCCCTTCCCCTTCGAGCAGCCGGTCCGCTTGCCGAACAGCTCTGCCATGCATTCCTCGGCGGTCATGCCCATGGCCAGGGCCATGCCGTGGTCGCGGTAGGCGGTAATGATCGAGTCCTCCCCCAGCTCAACGGCGTTCACGCTGCCAGTGGACACGGCCTCCTGCCCGATGTAGAGGTGAAGGAAGCCCGAGATTTTCTGCTGCTGGTACATCTGGCGGCATCGATTCTCGAAGCGCCGCTGCAGCAGCATGTTGCGGAGTAGATCGAAGACCTCCTCGTCCTCAAAGCCCAGCGCGTCGTGCTCGTAGGTGTCGGCCGGATACGTGTCAAACGACACAGTCTCCTCGAGCGGCCCTTCCGGAATAGCAAGCGACTGCCGGGTCGCAGGTCCTCCAACGGAATCTTCGGATTCCCCATTGCCGGCCAGGGGGGCTTGCCCCTCGGTGGCTGGAGTATCGTTTCCATCCCCAGCCTCGGAAAACTCGTCGAGGGCCTTCTCGATGTCTTCCGCGTAGGCCGGACCGATGCCAGTCAATTCTTCCAGCGACTCGACCTCTCGGAGCCCAGCGAGACTCGTCACGCCGGCCCGCTCCAGCCGAGAGGCATGCGGAAAGTCTTCAGGGAGTCCGGATCGTCCATTTGAACTCGAGTCGGAAGCAGGGGCTGAGGAGTTGTCAGCCATGACGTGCGGCAGGGTTGGGTGAAAGAAACGGTACGTGCAACGTACGTCGTCCCCGAAACGACGGGTCGTGAAAAACTGCGAGCGCCGTGGAGTATAGAATCAGCGATTCCGACCAAAGAAGCAATTTTACCACAGCTTTGTATCCCAATTTCAATTCTCAGTTTCGCCCCCCGAGTTCTCATCGGAACTCGTTTTTCATTAAAATCGACGTCAGGGTCTGGACATACTCCGCTGGGTTTCTAGTTTCTTGTCGACAAGGAAATTCCGGGCGACGACGCAACGCCGTCTCGGCTCTTCCTTCTCGCCATTCTCCGTCGCCGAATCCCTCCCGTCATCGGTGTCCGATTCCGCCTCCGGGGACGCCCCCACCGACGCGCTGGTCATCATTCCAACCTACAACGAGGCCGACAACATTGGCCAGGTGATGGAGCTGGTGCTGGCCCAGTCCACTCCGATCTCAATTCTCGTCGTGGACGACAACTCGGCCGACGGGACCGCCGAGCTTGTGCGGTCGAAGATGGAGGACGCCCCCGACCGGATTCACCTCATTGAGCGGAGTGGCAAGCTGGGCCTAGGCACGGCCTATCTGCGCGGCTTCCGGTACGCCCTCTCGCGGGACTTCACCTACATCTGCGAGATGGACGCCGACCTGTCTCACGACCCGGACGACCTCCCGCGCCTCATCGAACCGGTACGCACCAGCGATGTGGACCTTGCCATTGGGTCGCGGTACGTCGACGGCGTCCGCGTGATCAACTGGCCTCTCTCGCGGCTCGTCCTCTCCTACAGCGCCGGCATCTACACCCGTGCCATCACCCGCCTGCCCATCCTCGACGTCACGGCGGGCTTCAAGTGCTTCCACCGGCGGGTATTGGAGGCCCTGCCGCTCGACCGCGTCAACTCCGACGGCTACGCCTTTCAGGTGGAGATGCACTACCGCACCTGGCGGGCCGGGTTCAAAATCCAGGAGATCCCTGTGATCTTTACGGAGCGGACCGAAGGACAGTCCAAAATGA
>CAZBIB010000062.1:0-14142 GCA_964491575.1 uncultured Salinivenus sp.
CGGTCGTCCACCAGCCCGAAGCCGGCCGTGGTAACGTAGAGCCCATCCGCCTTTCCGTGCTCCACGACTTTCGTGTCGCCACCCACGACATCCACTCCGGCGGCGTCCGCTGCCTGCGCCATGGCTTCAATTTCGGCCTGGATCGTCTCGGACGGCAGGCCCGCCTCCACAATCAGGGTAGCCACCAGCGCCGTTGGGGTAGCGCCCGCTACACTGAGGTCGTTCACGGTGCCGTTGACGGCCAGCTCACCGATGGAGCCGCCCGGAAACTGCAGCGGATTGACGACAAACGAATCGACGGTCACCGCCAGGCGCTCCTCTCCGATGTCCAGCACCGCCGAGTCCTCCAGCTGGCTCAGGGTGGGGTTCTCCAAAAGGGGAGTGATCAGGCCCTCGATGAGCCGACGCGTGGCTTTACCGCCAGCCCCGTGCGCCATCTCGATCTGCGAATCGCTGAAGCGAATCGCGGCGCCGTTTACGTGCTGCTGTGACATAGGAGTGATTCATCTGAGGAAGAATGACGGCTCACCGCAGACGACTGACAACCGCCGGGTCCCCCAAAACCCCGAAGCTTACAGTTCCTCTTCGAGGACATCCAGGTCCTCCACGCGGTGCATGTATTTATACTGTGCCGCGCAGGCGCCCTCGGAGGAGACCATGAGCGCCCCCACTGGATGCTCCGGCGTGCACTCTTCGCCGAACAGTTTGCAGTCGCGCGGCTTGAGCACGCCCTTGAGGACCTCGCCGCACTGGGCGGCCTTGGGATCCGTCACCTGAACGCCGGGCACGTCGTAGCGCTTCTCGGCATCCCACGGGGCATACTCATCCGAGAGCTTGAGCGCCGACTGCGAGATGAAGCCGAGCCCGCGCCACTCGAAATACGGGCGCAGATCGAACACCTCATCCATCGCCTGCAGGGCCGGACGATTGCCGTCCCAGGACACGACCCGCGAGTACTGGTTCTCCACCTCGGCGCGGTCCTCCTTCAGTTGCTCCATGATCATCACGATGGACTGCAACAGATCCAGCGGCTCAAAGCCGGAGACGACGACGGGCTTGTCGTAGTCGCTGGCGATGAACTCGTAGGGACGGCAGCCGATCACCGTAGAGACGTGCCCCGGCCCGATGAAGGCGTCGAGCCGCATGTCCGGCGAGTCCAAAATGGACCGCATGGCCGGAATGATGGTGACGTGGTTGCAGAAGACGCTGAAGTTGTCAATACCCTCCGCCTTTGCCCGCTTCAGCGTCAGGGCCGTCGAGGGCGCCGTCGTCTCGAAGCCGATCGCGAAGAAATACACGTCCTGGTCCGGATTTTCCTTCGCAATCTTCAGGGCATCCATGGGCGAGTAGACCATGCGCACGTCCATGCCGCGCGCCTTGTACTCCAGCGGACTGCCCTTCGAGCCGGGCACCCGCATCATGTCACCAAAGGCGGTAAAGATCGTGTCCGAGTCCTCGGCGATGCTCAGCCCGTCGTCCACGCGCCCCATCGGCAGGACGCACACAGGGCAGCCCGGCCCGTGCACGAGCTCAAAATTCTCCGGCAGCAAGTCGTTCAGCCCGTGCCGGTAGATGGAGTGCGTGTGCCCCCCGCAGACCTCCATGATGCGGTAATGATGGTCCGGATCGATGAGCTGGTGAATCTCCTCCTCCGCCTTCTGGATCAGCTCATGATCGCGGAACTCGTCGACGTATTTCATTGCTGGCGCCTGGGTTGAATGAGATCGCTCTTGCGTGGTCTTCCGCACAGAGAAGAAAAGACCTCGGAGGTCTATTTTGCGCAGTATTTCAGCGATCCCGCTTATGAAAGCGAGAGTGGCTTTTAAGCGATGCCGCATGAGACCTCCGAGGTCTCCTCGTGCATTTTCCCACATGAAAGCGAATATAAGTTGGCGACGTTAGCCTCCGCCGGCCGTAGCCTCAATCTGCTGCCCCTTGGGAGAGATGAGATACCACCCCCCATCAAACGAGTGTATGTCCTGCCCTTGGATCGACTCGGAGCCCTTATCTTTCTGGAAATGGTAGAGCGGCCACCCATTGTACGTAACCTGCATGGTGCCATCCTCTCTTTCGAGGGAGTCAATCATTGTCGAATCGACCGCAGAAGCAGCAGAGACGGCGTCACCTTCAGTAAGAAGTGGCGGCCAAGCCTTTGCGCAAGCCCCGGAGCAGGCGCTGCTCTGTCCCTTCGTGTCTGCAGTGAACATGTACAGCGCACGGCCCTCGCCGTCTGTGAGGTACGACCCGTACGGGTCCTGTTCGGCCACGTCCAGAGAGACGCCCCCTCTCATTGTATCTGCCATGGCTTGCGTTGTCCCTGCGGGAGCCTGGGCCGTGTCCGTGGCCCCCGGCTCAGCGGGTTCCCCGTCACCGCAGGCTGTAAGCTGGAACGCAAGGAAAAGGGAGAAAACCATGATCGCCCATCCAGAGGAGGACGAGTTCGAGAAGCGAGCGGCAGAATTCACCGGCAGAAGAGAACGGAGTGATCGCATGGTGAGATCAATCATTGTACTTGGATTGGAAAAGTGGAGAGATGCGCAGTGTGACGAAATACTCTTTCCTCGATAGGACTTGTCTACGTTTTTCCTACTGCTTTCCATAGAGCGTTGACGCTATGATGTAAATGCTGTACGGGCCGCCTTGCGACGGTACTTTTCAAGTTGCTCAAGCTGTTGCCGGGCACGGTCCTGGAGCTGGTGAAAGTCTACGTCGCGAAACCGCTCATCCGAGGCACACGCAGCTTCGAGGGCCTCCCACATTGCGAGTTTCCCCCGGACCCCCAGCACCAACCCCTCCAGCTCTTCCAACCGGGTCAGATCGGTGTACTGGAACAGGAGATTTTCCAGCTTCAGCCGGCTCATCTTACTGAGCCCCCACGTCATGGTCTTTTTCACTGGATTCTCCCTGCTGTGCACCCGGGAATAGAGGTCCTGTAGTACTTTGTGGTCTTCCTCGATCGCTGTCACGAGCTCCGATAGAAAGTCTCTGTACGGACCCTCCGGGTTGTGGTCGCGGCAATCCTTGGCCAACTGCAGGCCTGCCTCCGCCCCCGCGAGGTGATCGTTCAAATACGTTCGCAGGTGCTTATCATTCATTGCTCTCGGTGCGAGATCATTCGGTGTGAGATCATCGGAGATCTAGTGGCACTCAAACGCGAGCGATGGCGGTGCCCATGTGCACCATGAGCACGTCGCCGGCGCCCGCGTCGGGGGTAAAGTCGACGGCGACCTCGGCACGCTCGCCCGTTCGATCCTCGCATAGTGCAGTACCGTTCTCCAGTCGGCAAACCACGCGCACCGGAATGCCCACGTCTCCGCACGTGGTGCAGCCATCGTCGTCGAGGGTACAGGTGCCGTATTCGCGCAGGTCGGTCTGATCGGACATGTCGGTCATCATTCCTGCTTCGGATTGTGCTCCGAGGGTTCTCCGTCCACCGTCTTTCCCCCGCCTGGAGGATCCCGCGGAAACGTTTGCTCCTCCGACGAATCGTCCTTGAACGGATTTTCGCCCAGTGGATCATACGGGTCTTTCCCTGTGCCGTCCTCCTGCAGTTCTTCCAGGGCCCCCTTCGTTTCCCCCATCATCTCAAGCAGGCGCAGTTGTTCCTCCGCCCGCTCCGCGCTAATCTTGCTCATCGCGAAGCCGACGTGGATCAGCACCCAGTCCCCCACGTCCAGCCCTCCGTCGAGCACCAGATCCACGTTCACTTCCCGGCGCACGTCTGCCACCTCGACGGTCGCACGGGTCTCATCGTCCTCGTTAAACGATTGAATCTTTCCGGGAATGGCCAAGCACATGGCAGCGGACCTCTGGGGCGTTCATTGAGAAGAACCGAAAGCAACAGAGCCCCCGACCCAGTCCCTATTCGGCTTCGGGAGCAAGGGGAGAGACCCACCGGGATGCAAGGTCCTGTCCCGAAAGGTGCTCTCACGCGCTGCGCCGAAAGCACGCGCTCCGTCCCCGTCTCACATCCTGGTCATCTTCCAGTACCGTTTCATTTCTGGCCAGACAAGGGTCAAGACCGTTCCGGTGAGAATGAGCAGAAGGCTAAAGAGCAGGGTTTTGACGAATCGACCCATGGTATTTTGTAGCGATTATTTGGGATCTGCGGTCGGAACGAGTGGATCTCCCCCTCTGTCTTTGCGGAGCAGGTCCTGTACGAGGGAGCGGACCCTGTCCACGGCCGTCGGCACCGCCGCCTTCGCAGGAGGGCTCAGACCGAGTTGCCCGTTCTCGGACTCCAGGACCGCCGGCTGGCAGCCCACCAGATAGAGCGACATTTCGTCCAAGTCCCCGCCGAGGCGCTGGACCAAATGGAGCACGCGCACAGGATTCATGCTATGGGCGTTCACGATCTCCCCGTCGAGCTCGTCGAGCGCACTCAGGTCGGGGTCAATCAGGAAAAGTGTGCCGGGCGACGCGTCGCGCCCCACCGCGTCCACGAGAACGACGGCCTCGTAGTCGTCCATCATGGCATAGGCCAAGTCGTAGCTTCGTGTGCCGAACTCCCCAATCTGCACCGCCTCCGGCCAGTCCTGCTGCATCAGCGCCTTCGCCACCTCCACCCCGAAGGCGTCGTCGCCGTGAAAGACGTTGCCGATGCCGGCTACCAAAATCTGATTGCTCATTGGCTCTCCTCGACTGGTTCCACTTCATCCGGCGAGAAGAAAAAGCGATGCCCCGGCTGCCGCATCATTCCAAGTTCGCGACCGGGATCTGCTTCCAGCACCACCGCCAGATGAATCCGCCCCTCGTAGTCTTCCTCAACGGCTTCGATCTCGGCGGTTTTTCCGTCCAAAACCAGGTCCATCGCATCGGCCCGGCGCTCGCCCGGCTGGAGTCGAACGCGGTCGCCCGGCTCGTAGCGGTGCCCGTCGGCGGACACACTGTCAAGCTGCTCGCTCGTGTCGTACGGCCTGCGCGATTGGTCTTCGCGGCCGCCCATCGGCCCGTCCTCTTCATCGGTGAGCCCCATCTCCCGGAGCGTCCCGTGCATCTTCTGCAGGTGCTCGCGCGGGAGGTTCTCCGTGCGCTCCAGAATCTCGCGGGCTCGGTCGTCGGCCTGTCGCATCTCCCGCTTCTCCTCGTCGGTCAGCGTCATAATGCGGAGGGTCAGCAGCTCGTCGATCTCGGTGCTGTCAAAGAGGTCCCCCGCACTCTCCGAGGCAATCTCGGGATAGTCGTACAGGATAATGGGCGAGGAGAGCATAGTATCTTGCTGGTCCTCCTCCTCGTCCCCTACCAGGACGGGCCAAGTGCCCTCGTTCTTGCAGGCGTCCGCCGCGTCGGCATATCGAGCGGGCGGGTCCATCATCGAGACGAACGTGCCACCCTCCACACCGAGAACCGTTTGGGTGGACGCGAGGGTGCGCATGATCACCTCGTCCTGATCGTCCAAATCGTCCGACGGTACGAGCGTACGGTTGAGAATGCGCACCGTCACCCTGAACACGCCGTCTTCCACGGGCTCGGCGGCGACCATCACCGTTCCGTCCAGCGCGTACTGGTTCCGCCGTTGCACCCCCACGATCCGATCCTGTGCGTCGTGGATCGGCTCGAGGGTGCGGGAGGCGGGGAAGGAAAAATCGACATCGTATGTCGTTTCGGACACCACCGGGAGGAGCACGGGATCGAGACGCACCTCGCGCTCGACGGCCTCCTCCCACGTCTGATAGATTTCTCCATCCGTCTGGAGCGACGGAACCACCTTGAACTCCGGCTCGCCCTCGTCCGGCAGCTCTGTGAGCGGCTCCGGGAGCCGGCCCACTACCCGCGCCATCGGATGGAGAAACGGAACTTCGACCGTCAGTTCGGGCGTCGCGCCGTCGCTAGACGCCTCAACGAGGCACTGCGTTTGCATCACACAGCGCTCCTCCCCGTCTTCCACCTCGCTGTATGCCTCCGGATACACGCGACCGAACGTGAAGCGCTGGCGGTTTTTCGTAGACGAGGGGCGGTAGGGATACAGGATGTATCCCTCGTACAGCACCGCCTCAACAATCTCGTCGATCTTTGAGCGATTCATGGAGTGACCTCCTGTTGCTCTTCGCGTTCACGGTCGGGTGTCCGTTCCGTCTTCTGATCTGCTTCCGAAAGCATGTGCTCCACTGCCTGCTCCCACGTCGGGAGGCCGTGCCGGCGCTTGTAGGCGTAGAGCCGATCGAAGACGTCCTCCCGAAGGGAAAGCCACGTCTTGCTGGGAAAGTGATGCTCTATCATCTTGTCCCACGTCTCGACCGGCATGTGGAAGGACGCCTCCTTCGACCGAGCGATCTGCGAGACCTGCAAACGCCCCTCCGCCCCTTTGTAGAAGCAGGTGCCACT
This sequence comes from uncultured Salinivenus sp., assembly GCA_964491575.1. Lineage (GTDB taxonomy): Bacteria > Bacteroidota > Rhodothermia > Rhodothermales > Salinibacteraceae > Salinibacter. The sequence goes on from CAZBIB010000062.1 coordinate 6,325, forward strand.
GAAGAGAAAGAGCAGCGGCACGTCGCCCCCCTCCAGCGCATAGAAATATTTTGAAGCGGCCACGTGCAGGTCGTACGTGCACTCCACCGGCAACTCCACCGTGGTCTGCTCCTCGAAGGAGGAGATCGTCGTGTCCACCTGCGTCCAGGACAGACTGCGCAGCGAGCGTCCCCACTGCTCCGGCGCGCCGAACAGCTCGCGAAGGCGATCTCGCTCCTCGTCGCTGTAGGAGCGGCCGGGAGCCTCGAAGCGAATCTGACAGTTGAGCACGACGGAGTGGACGCGCTCCTCGGCCGTGGTATTGCGCACGTTCAGTTCGAACGCAAGCTTCGGCACCGCGGAATGCGGGGGGGCATCCACTCCTCGAATTTGAAAATTGAGGTCAGGCATGAGGGCCCGTCCAGGATCGCGATTGTTGATCGAGTTCGTCGAAGAAGTTCTCAATCTCGGTCCACACCTCCTCGCCCCCGGAAAATCCGCGCCAGTGGAGGCGAATCAGGCCTACCAGGCGGTAGCAGACGTCGATGGGTGCGAGGTAGTAGGCTTCGTGCTCGTCCACCCGGTTGGCCAGGAGCGCCTGCACGTCCGGCTCCATCTCCTCAAGGGCGGGATGCTCGTCGGTCAACGCCTCCCACGCGTCGAGAGACAGCAGCGACTCGGTCGCCCCGGCTGGGCTCGGATACAGGGCCGTCACGTCGGTGTCGTCGTGTCGGGCCTCCCCGTCCTCGGCGGACGCGTCGTCCCCGGAGGTCCGATAGACGAAGAAGGCCAGGTTGATGGGCAGGGACAGTCGGTTCCACTGCACGGCATCAATTTGGAGGTCGGGCAGGGCATAGGCGTCGCGGGGAATGAGCTTGTACTCGCTCTTGGCAAACTGGCTCGCGCGGTCGTCCTCAAACAGCAGTGCACAGGCATTGCATGCGCACACCACTTCGCGGCTGTCCATATGCAACAGGTGACGGTGCTCGGGAGGAATTTGCTCACTACACAGTTCGCAAACCTCTACCTCCGCTCCCTGTGAGTCCTCCTGTTGCGCAAACTGGCGCAGGGTGCTGATCGAACTGTTGGTTTGGGTCCACGACATGACTGAGAGGTCGCGTTTGTAGGCGCGAGGGGCGATACGAGCAAATCAGACGGGCGGAATGTCGGGCATGTCTGGATGAATGGGCTCTCTGTCGGCCGCATTGACGCCCGTGGAGTCGCGGGCGGTCCGGTAGGACTTTCGGTCCGGCTCCCCGCGGCCCGGCTCTTTGCCCTTTTTCCGAGCCAGCTCTTCTCCCTTGTCCATCCCCTCCACGTGGACGGGCTGAGGGGGCGGATTCTTCGCGGGCCGTTTCTTTCCGGGATAGTCTTTAGCCATGACAGTTGGGTGGTTGCGTTTGTAAAAAAGGAGCATTGAAACACGTCCTGTCGGCGTGCTCTACGCCACCGCCTCGGAGAGAGCGACGGTCACGTCTCCGCCTTCCCGCAGGAGCGGAATCGGATCGAGTTGCACGTCTGCTTCCCCCAGTCCCCGACCGGCCTGTACGCCATCGAAGGCCTGGTCGCAGTGGAAACAGATGAGGATAGCACCGTCCACCTGCGCGTCGGTCAGCGACTGGTGACAGCTCGGACACTCGTTGGCGTAGGCGTACAGCGTGCTGTCTCGCCGGAAGAAGAGGATGGACCGACCAGCCACGTCTTTCGCTCGGGCCGTGCCTTCCCCGAGATCATCGAGGCCCGCAACGCGATGCCACTCTCCGGGGTCCTGCTCCGAGTATTGTCGGCCTGACGATCGTCCTTCCACGCCGTTGGTCGAGGAGGCACTGTCAGAAACCTGCTCAAGCGGAATGAACGAATCGTCTACGCCGTCCTCCTCATCTTCGTCCGGGACGCCGATGGCTTCCACGTCGTTCACCTCAGGCGCGGTCTCGTAGATCGCATCCTCCACGGCATACTTTAGCGTGACCTTCGAGGCCTGACAGCCATCGCAGCTTCCGCCGAGCCGTAGGTGCACAACCCCATTCTCGACGCCCAGCAGCTCCACGTTTCCCCCGTGCGAGTGCATGTAGGGACGCACCTCCTCCAGTGCCTCCTCTACGCGTGCCTCCAGCCCGAGCGGATGCAATCCATGCAGGATGAGCAGGCTGCTGACGAGGTCGTCGTCCGGCAGCTCCTCGTGAAGCAGTCGCTTGCCTGCCTCTCCCTCCTCCCACACGATGTCCAGCACTCGCTCCAGCCCCTTCGCGTGCAACTCGAGCAGCACCTGCACCAGCTCCTGCGCGCTGGCCTGCACGGCGGTGTCGCCCGAAGCCTGGATCTGCTGGATCAGCGTCTCGACGCGCTCCAGCTTCTTCTGAAAGTCATCCTCCTCTTCAGGCATATTATCTGCGTATATTTGCGCGTAAACGTGCTGGACTATCGACGATACACCCTATCTATGCATGTCCATCTTCGCCGAACATGGGCGAGTGCTTCTCCACCTTTAGCTCTTCGCCGTCTCCGCCGTACATGTGAACCCCACAGGGCAAGCACGGATCGAAGCTGCGCACGGCCCGCATGATGTCGATGCCCCTGAAGTCGTCGGGGCCGTTCTCTTCGAAGATGGGCGTGTTTTCCACGGCGTCCTCGTAAGGACCGGGCGTGCCGTACTCGTCCCGCGGAGAGGCATTCCAGGGCGTCGGGGGATAGGGATGATAGTTGGCAATCTTGCCGTCGCGGATGACCATGTGGTGCGAGAGCACGCCGCGCACGGCCTCGTGAAAGCCGCACCCAATGGCGTTTTCCGGCACCTCAAAGTCCGTGAATGTGTCCGTTCGGCCGGCGTGCACTTCTTCGAGGGCCTGCTCGACAAAATAGTGGGCAGCTGCCGCCGCGTAGGCCTGGAAGTACGTCCGGGCGCGATCGCGCTCGATGGCGTTGGAGAGCGGTTTGCCGTCGCTGTCCTGCGGAATCTCCCACTCTAGCTCCATCTCCGGTATCGAGGATGTCTTGGGCAGTCGAATGTCAACACTGTCGCCCGTCCCTCTCACGTAGCCGATGTCCACGAGCCCCGCCAGCGCCGTCGACCAGAGGCGAGCGAGGGCCCCACCGCCGGTGTCGAGCGCCAGGTGCTTGCCGCTGTTCTCGTCGTACCACCGCGGGGACATGACCCAGGTGTAGTTGTCGTCGAAGTCGCGCTTCTGGGGATCGGGGATGGTGGTCTGGTTCCACGGGTGACGCTTGTCCACCGGATTCCCGAGCGGATCCTCATCGACGAATTTCTCACCGCTCTTTTCCCAGTCGTCGTAGTAAGAGCTGCCCAGCAGAATGCGCATGCCGAGGTTGATGTCCACCAGATCCGTTGTGAGGAGCTCGCCGTCGACAATCACGCCAGGGGTGACGTACATCTCGCGGCCCCAATCGGACATGTTGCGATATTTGTAGTCGCATTCTTCCGGGTTCTGAAACGACCCCCAGCAGCCGAGCAGCACGCGCCGTCGGCCCACCTCCTCGTAACCCGGCAAGGCCTCGTAGAAGAAGTCGAACAGGTCGTCGTGGAGGGGGACGCACTTTTTCATGAACTCCACGTAGTCCTGCAGACGGGTAAGGTAGTCGGTGAAGACCTGCACCGAGGGCACGGTCCCGACGCCGCCAGCCACGAGCGTAGAGGGGTGTACGTGGCGCCCTTCCATCAGGCAGAACATCTCGCGCGTCAGACGGCTCATCTCCAGCGTCTCTTGGTAGAACTCGCCCTCGAAGGGATTGAGCGCCGACATGATGTCAGCGATGGTGCGGTAGCCGTGGATGTCGGCGTTGGGAGCATCGGTCTTTTTGGCCTCTTCCCACACGCCGGGATTGGTTTCGCGCACCAACTTCTCGCAGAAGTCCACGCCCACCAGGTTGTCCTGGAAGATGCAGTGGTCGAACATGTATTCGGCCGCCTCGCCGAGATTGTAGATGTGCTCGGCCACCGCCGGGGGCCTGATGCCATAGGCCATGTTCTGAGCGTAGACCGAGCAGGTGGCGTGGTTGTCCCCGCAGATCCCACAAATGCGGCTGGTGATCTGGTGGGCGTCGCGCGGGTCCTTGTTCCGCATGAACACGGAGTACCCCCGAAACATCGACGAGGTGCTGTGGCACTTGGCCACCTCCCGGTTGTCAAAGTCCACCTTCGTGTAGATGCCCAGGCTCCCGACAATACGGGTGACGGGGTCCCAGTTCATCTCAACCAGCTCGCCGCCCTCTTCTGCTCCTTCCATCTCGGGTTCTTTGATCGGTACTTCGGCCATGGCAATGTGTGGAGGTGTGGAAGTGTGGAGGGGAGAGACGTCCAGACGTAATCAGCCATAGTTCTTCGGATCGTGGCCCGACGTGAGCGTCGGGCGGCTGTGGCGCCACTTCGGCTCCTTGTTGACGGTCTTGTTGGTGAACCCGCGCAGCCAGCGGATCATTTTGCCGTAGGTTTTGATGACGTTGCTGGAGACTTTCGATCCCGGCGGGGCGTCCTGAAATGGCATGAACTTGTCGGGGAAGCCAGGCATGGTGCAGCCAATGCAGATGCCGCCGACGTTGGGGCAGCCGCCGATGCCGTCCATCCAGCCGCGCTTGGGGACGTTGCAGTTGACCACCGGCCCCCAGCAGCCGATCTTGACGAGACACTTGGGCGACCCGTACTCGTGAGCGAAGTCGCCCTGCTCGTAGTAGCCGGCACGGTCGCAGCCTTCGTGGACGGTCTTGCCGAAGAGCCACGTGGGCCGGAGCTGATCGTCGAGCGGGATCATGGGAGCAAGGCCCGCCACCTGGCGAAGCAGGTAAAGGAGCGTTTCCATCATATTGTCGGGCTGGACAGGGCAGCCGGGGACGTTGACGATGGGAAGGCCGGCCTTCGAGCGCCAGTCCCAACCGAGGTAATCGGCCAGGCCCATCGAGCCGGTCGGATTGCCTTCCATGGCGTGGATGCCGCCGTAGGTGGCGCAGGTGCCGGCGGCAACGACCGCCAACGCGTTGGGCGCAAGGCGATCGATCCACGTGTTGAGCGTAATCGGCTCACCGGTTTCTGGGTCGTTGCCCATCGCCGTCCAGTAGCCCTCGTCCTTGATGTCCTCGTTTGGAATGGAGCCTTCGATGACGAGCACGAAGGGGGCGTCGAGCTCCCCGTTGGCAGCAGCAAACCACGGCTCCAGAAAGTCCTCCCCTCCCTGCGAGGGGGACAGCACGCGGTTGTGCAAGTGCACCTTCGGCAGGCCAGGGATACCCCCTGCCAGTACGTCCTCGATGCTGGGCTGCGTGGCGTTCGTGACAGAGATGGTATCCCCGTCACAACTCATCCCATCCGGCGACCAGAGAATGTGGATCTCCTCAACATCCGGCGAGTGGTCTGCTTGGACTTGGGGTGCTTCCATGACAGGGCCCCTATTGTTGAGATGATCGAGCGTATGCCTCCCTGCGAGGGCCTCCGAGCGAAAAGCGTTTCCAGTCGGATGATGCCCCAACGCTCCTATCGAGACATGCAGGAGCGTTCACTTTTCCTCAACCTTAGAATACGCGAAATTACATCCAGAGTAAAGAACCCACAAGACTACCATGGAGAAACAATGAAACGATGTTGTGAATCAGGATCTCGTTAAGGAAAAGAGAAGAGATTCCGGAACACGGAAGTTATGTTAATTGGCGAAATGTGACCCCAGTCCTATGCATGAAGTTTCCATTGCTAACAATCTGGTAGAGATTGCGAGTCAAAAAGCCAAAGAGGCGGACTCGGAACGGGTGAGCGCGGTCCACATGAAGGTCGGCGTGTTGTCCTGCGTTGTGCCCGAGTCGCTCGAATTCGCGTTCGACATCGCGGCGGAGAATACGATGCTGGACGGGGCGACGCTGAAGATTCAAGACGTTCCGGCCGTGGTCTTTTGTCCGGACTGTCAGGACGAAAAGCAGCTTCCGTCGTCCGTGCCCCGGTACGAGACGGGCTGTCCGGACTGCGGGACGCTTGCGACGGAGATCCGACAGGGGCAGGAAGTTGAAGTCACAGCTCTCAAAATTCATTAATCTCGCTTTTCGGTATGGCTTCGCGAATTCTGGACGTGCGGCACGGGGTTCTAAAGAAAAACGACGAGCTGGCGCAAGGACTGCGCGAGCGCTTCGAAGAGGCAGGCGTTTTTGTCGTGAACATCGTCTCGAGTCCGGGAGCGGGAAAGACGGCCCTCCTTGAGCGCACGCTGGATGCCCTGCTCCCGGAGCACCGAGCTGCCCTCCTGGTGGGGGACCTCGCGACGGAAAATGACGCCACTCGGCTCGCCCGCACCGGAGCCCCCGTCCGTCAAATCTCGACGGGCACGACCTGCCACCTCGAAGCTCAGATGATTGAGGACTCCCTTGACGGCTGGAACCTGGACGAGCTGGACTTCCTCTTCATCGAGAACGTGGGCAATCTGGTGTGCCCGGCCGGCTACGACCTGGGAGAGAACCTTCGGGCCCTGCTCTTCTCCTCCCCCGAAGGCGAAGACAAGCCGCTAAAGTACCCCACGCTCTTCAACACGGCCGACGTAACCGTCCTCACCAAGATGGACATTGCCGAGGCGGTGGAGTTCGACGCGTCGCTCGCCCGCGAGAATGTCCATCAAATGCGACCCGACCTCCCCGTCCTTGAAACCTCGACCCGCACGGAAGACGGGCTGGACGCCTGGCTCGACCTGCTCCAGGAACGCCGGGAGCACACCTTCGCCACTGTCGCATGATGGTGTTTGAGTGCGGGGTGTTCGAGTACTGGAGTGTTCGAGTGTTTCGGGACTTGAAGATCGGGGTTTCCGGTACGCACGACACTTCAACACCTTAACACCACAACATCCCTAAACGATGACGCTGGTCAATCTGACAAAGCATCCTCTCACCCTCCACGACACGGACGGGGAGCTCGTTGAAGTGCCGCCCGATCCTCGCCACATCGGAATCTCGGCCCTGGGCGAGCATCAAACCGTGGAGGACGAGGAGGGACACGTATTTTCGCTGAACGTCCGCTACGTCGACGAGGTCAAGAAAATGCCGGCGCCGACCGACGATACCCTTTACATCGTCCCCAAGGAGGTGGCCATGGTCTTGCAGGAGGACCGAGATGATGTGGCGTTTCCGGCGGAGGACTCGCAAATTCGCGACGGCGAGGGTCGGCTCCGTCGCGTAACGCACCTGCGGCGGGTGCTGAACGCGAAAAATGGAAATGGATGAATGGAGGCCCCATGATGCGAGAAACTATTTTGTCCAGATGACGGCGGACTGCCGAAATATATCGTTCTTCTGCGGTCTGCAGTCGGCCGTCTCGTTGATCACACCATCGCCGTCTCCACACTCCTGCACCGCGAGCTGAGCCGATGCGCACTCTGCGCACGGAGCTGTTCTGAGGTGCGACTGTGCCTTGAACGCACCGCCTAACAAACGTCGGAACTCGAATTATTACACAAAGTTTTCAAATAAGTCGCTTTGGAATCGCCTTTCCTCACCACTTCTCAGAGGCCAACCATGAAGCGCTCCCTCTTCCTTCGCACCACCGCTCTTCTTTTCGGCACTCTCTTCCTTACCACACCGGCGCTTGCTCATCCGGGGCATGCGGGCGAAAGCTTCGGGCACGGCCTGCTGCACCCCTTCGGGGGACTGGATCACTTGCTGGCGATGGTAGCCGTTGGGCTGCTGGCAGCCCGCATCGCCGGGCGCAAGAAGTGGTTCCTGCCAGCCAGCTTTGTGGGCTTCATGCTGGTCGGCGGCCTAGTCGGCCTCGCCGGCGTAGAGGTGGGCATGAGCGTCGTCGAATGGGGCATCGTCGTTTCGGTGCTCGTCTTCGGCGCGATGATCGTCGGCCTGCCGCGCGTG
>CAZBIB010000063.1:0-14006 GCA_964491575.1 uncultured Salinivenus sp.
GGTTGGCACCCGTAAACCGCGCGTCGAGCGACTCCTCCTGAGCCCCGACCCCAAAGAAGGCGAAATCGTAGCGGGCAGGGTCCGACGCGCAGAAGTGACGGCAGAGGGCCGTGAGGCGACGGACGGCTTTCCAGTCGTTGCTCTTCCGTGTCAGCAGTCCCAGCGAGCGCGCCTGCCGCCCCACGTGCACGTCCACCGGCAGCATCAAGTCCGCCGGATCCAGGCAGGACCACAGGTTCAGATCCACCGGTCCCGGCCGTACCATCCAGCGGAGATACATGTTGAGCCGCTTGCAGGCGCTGCCGGCCTTGGGCCGGGCCAGATGCTTCCGGAGACGCTCGGGAGTGTCGTCGTTGATCGTGAGGAGAGTCGTGCTCACACCCTGGAGCATTGTTGCTACGGGAGACCCCTCCGCGTCATTGGGACGATGTGCCTCAAAGAGTCCCTCCACCGTTTCGTACCGGTCGAGTGCCGTTCGGAGGTTGGTCGTCAGCCAGATTGCGTCGATGGGCTGGAAGGTGCGGTGGACAAAATCGTCGAGCGCGGCGGCGTCCTGACGGCTGTCGGAATTAAATGTCCGCACGAAGCGGTACGGAGCATGATCCATGCGCTCGCACAATTCCTCGAGCTTGCGGAGCATCACGTCGCGCCGCCCCCACGCCAGTAGGGCCGCGTAGAGGCCAATCACCTCCTGGTCGCGCGGGTCGTCGAATGCGTGCGGGATGGAGATGGGGTCGTCGTCGATAAAGGCAGGCTGCTCGTGCCGGTTGACGAGCATGTCGAGGTACTCGCGGAGAGCGTCGAGGGAAGCCACGGACGTGCAATTGGAGGCCTTGTGCGGGGACAGCGCCGTAACGGGACGGAAAGTCCGGATGGACGTTCCGAAGGAGGGAGGCACTGTGATCCGCCGCCGGTGCTCAGGCCTCGTCGCCCGATTCGTTGGCATCTTGGCTTTTACGCAGGCGGTTGGCAGCATAGGCCGCGCCCGCTGCAGCCAACCAGCCGAGTCCCCCGTCCACCGGCACCTGCGGCGGGTCATCCGGGGGAAGTGGGGGATCTGTCGTGGCATGAGGCCCTCGATTGGCCGAGGCAGTCGACGCATTGCCGGACGCCGGATTTCTTCCCGCTCGGCTGGTCTCGTTGGCAGATTTGTTCGCCCGGTCCAGATGGGCCAGCGCTCCACTCAACGCACGGGCTCGGCGTCCGAGCGTCGACGCGTCCGATTGCCACCCCGTCTGCTCGCTGGGCGACTCGGTGCCGAGGTCCACCGTCAAAGGAGTGTTCCCTGCACTCGGGCCACCGCTCGTGGGAGGTTCGGGCTCACGACGGGATGCTCCACTGCCTATCAGGCCGCTGTTCGGTGCGTCCGATGGCATCCCGAGGTCGGCATGGCTCATGTCAGGGCGCAGATCATATGTTTCCGGGCTGGGCGCCTCGGGCGGTGGGGCAGGCAGTTCGGATCCCGTCCAGGTGGGGACCCGACCGAAGGGCGGGGAGGAGGATCTTGCCCCACGAGAGCTTCTGCGCGACCGGGCGGTCGGGGCAGGCCGTCGGGCGGAACGATGAGCGGTCGACCGCGCCTCTTTTTGGGCCTGAGCCTCTGCGAGCCGGGTCCGATGCCAGTCGGTGACCGTTCCAGCAGAGGTCGACAGCAGGTACACAGTGGCGGCCGCGAGGAGGCACCCCCCGATGAGCACGACAGCGGCGATAAGCAAGCTGAGATCTGGACCGTACGGCGAACGGGAGGACATGGCGCTGCGGAGCGTTGAGAGGAGGGAGAGTGACGATCAGAGGAGAAAGGTCGAGGTGGAATGGGCGTCATAATTGAGCGGATCGCAGGTCGTCATTCTTCTTCATCAGAGGTCGATTGCTTCCGCAGACGGTTGGCAGCATAGGCCACGCCTGCCGCCGCGAGCCACCCGAGGCCGCCGTCGACTGGGACTTGATCGGGGGTGCCCGGCATGCCCGGAGCAGATGTCTTCGCGCTCCCTCGTGGTCCGGTCGGACGGGAGGGAGGCCCGAGCGTCGGGGGCGGATCGGCGGGCCGAGTTGCTTCGGGAAGCGTCGCTCCGGGGATCGACGGAGCGGAGCGCTGCGCACGGGCACCCTGCCCGGCCCCCGGTTGCGGCGCAGATTCCCGAACGGTGGGCGCAGTGCGCCGACCGTGCTGCGATTGGGCCTGCACCGGCCCGCAGGTCAGCAATAGGACGCACAGACCGAGAATGCCTACTGAGATGACGGGGCCGATCTTCGCACGAGTGAGTGAATCGGACATGGCGGACGGAGCTTTTAGAGGAGTGAAGTGCGAAAGGGACCGGTTCAGCCGAGGCGTTCCCAATTACCGCACCACGGTGAGGCGGCGAGTCCTCTGGAACTGCTCTCCGTCGGCGCGCAGGAAGTAGAGCCCGCTGGAGAGCCCGCTCGCGTCGACCCGAAAGGTATGTTCTCGGCCCGGGGCCATCGGCCCGTCGTGCACGGTGCGCACCCGGCGCCCGAGCACGTCGTACAAGCTCACTATCACTGCCTGCTCGGCCCGCACGCGAAGCGACACCGTAGTGCGGACCCGAACCGGGTTCGGCGCCACCCTCACCTCCGCAGCTTCCGCAAGGCGCACGTGCACGGCCACCGTGTCGCTGCGGGTCGCCCTCCCGCCTACGTCCACCTGCCGCAGGCGAAAGACGTGGCGGCCCGGATCGAGCGGCCCGGTGCGGAAGCGGTAGCGTTGGGGCTGGTCGGTCGTGCCGCTCCCCTCGACGAACCCGATGGGTGCAAACTGATTGGCGTCCGGCCCGCGGCGTTTGACGTGGAAGCCTGCGTTGCTGGTCTCGCCGGCGGTCGTCCACGTAAGGCGGGCCGCCTGGCCGGAGACGGTGGCCTCGAAGCCGGCAAGCTCCACCGGGAGGGGATTCGGCTGCACGGTGAGCGTAAACCGGGCGCTGTCGGGGTCGGCCTTCGCGCGGAGCGGGCTCGGCGCCGCCAGCGGCGATCGGGGCGGGGCCACCGACTGAGACTTAGAGGCCGGCAGCGTGAAGGCGTAGGAGGAGCGTGTTCGGAGGTTGACAGTGGAGTTGGTGACGGCATCGTGAAGCGAGATTTCCCAGTGGTCCGGCACGTTTTTCCAGGTGGGCCACTTCAACCGAAAGGTCTCGACTGAGTCGGTGCTCTGCAGCTGAAGGGAGACGGGCAGCTCGATGCCTTCCTCCGGCAGGACCTGCGGGATCGAGGCCACCGACTGCAGGCGGAGGTTCCCGTTCAGGGAGTCGCGGAAGGCCGCCGTGGCGTAGCGGCCCGAGAGAGGCGTGAGCTTCGTGGCGTCGTGGGCGTCCCAGTCGGAGGTGGCGCCGTCCGGGGCGTGGAGCACGAGCGCCTCGTCGCGGGTGAGCACCTCTCCGTCTCCGCTGAGGCCCACGAGCCGAAACTCGATGCGCGGGGGCGCTTCCTCCACATTTTTCAGATCGATGGGATCGGCGCGGCGACCGCTGGCGTCGAACGTCAGCTCAGTTCCGGAGCAGTTGTTGCTGGAGACGCACTCGACGAAAAAGCCCTGATAGGAGCCGATCACGTCCTCGCTCGTGCTCGACTGCATGACCGGCTCGTACGATCCGGCGCTCGGGTTCCAGACCTGCACTGTCGTCTGAAAGCCCTGTCCTTCGAGGTTCAGCGCCGAGAGGTCGAACGACTGGGCATACGGATTGCCGAGCAGGTGAAAGCCGTTCTGCAGCGAGCCGGTGGTCACATCTCCCGTCCGGGGCGTACCGGGCAGGCTGAGCGTGAAGGGCGGCGTGTCAGTGAATTCCGTCTCCGCTGCGTCGAAGACGTACCAGATGTAGCCTCGCGCATTGCTCGTGAGGTCCGTCGTTGCTGACGGAGGCTCGGTCCAGTCGCTGTTCGGATTGTCCCACTGGTAGAGGTTGGGGGAGGCCCCGCTGACCGGCAGCCCGCTTATGCCCTGCACAAGGCTGACGTCTGCGAGGTCGCCTGGGGTGGCCCCGCCCATCGGAGCGGAGAGCATGCGCCATTCGGCCGGGCCAGTAATTTCCGTGGTGGGCTGGAGGGTTTGCCCGGTGCCGTTGCGGCCCGGCGAACCGTCGTCGCCGCTCTGGTCTTGCGCATATCCACGCTCGCGGCGCGTGGCCTGGGTCCAGTTTGTGCTGGCGTCGCCGTTGTTCGTTGTTCCTATGAAGATGCGAGCTTGGCCGGTTGCAACCTCTGATCCATCGTATGTGACTTCATCGATTACGGTGGTTTCAGAAGTTGTTTCTGTGAACTGAATGGTGTTTCCAGTTCCACTGTTGGTGAGGCTCAAGGAAATCTCCGCGTTGCAAGAGATACCTCCGTTCACTTCTGAGTCTTCGTTTCGGCAGATGACAACAAAGTCGCGTGGGGGAATTGAGAGGCTTGGGATTACATCCCCGTCAATAGCGAAGTCTGTGATGTCAACGCTGCTGTTCGTCGAGTTGTAAAGCTCCACGTACTCACCATCGGTGTCGTTTGCAGCATCCGGATCAGCCATGAATTCGGTGATCAGCACGTCGCCGCTATGGTCGCTCGCGGCGTCCTTGATCGTTAGATCGAACTGAGTCGGGAATCCGGCTGATGCACTCCCTCCAGACACATCTTGTATGACAAAAGAAGCGACTTCACTTCCCTCCTGGATCGCGTCGCTTGTGATGGGAACGGACACGGTTTTCGTTGCCCCGTCGCTTACCCCGGACGGGAAACTGACCGTCTGTGTCAAAAAATTCCCAATGTCTCCGGTGCCCGCCGAGCTGCTATTGGAATTAAACGCTACATCAGCGGTGACTTCATTTCCACTTGGAGGATTACGAATCTCAACGGCAAGCGCGGTTGATTCCTCCTCTTCACTCACCGAGCCATTGCTGACAGTGAATTGAACGACTGGATTAGTCTCACCCGTCAACTCGACGTTATCCAGCCGAATATCCTCATTCTGGGCACTATTTCTCATCGTGACTCTGAGTACAAAAGAACTTCCCGAGAGCCCACTTTGGGTAACTGTCGCACTTGTCCAATCACTGGTAAGTGTATGATTCTCGTCCCCCATTCCATTCCAGTTTGTGATAGTTGTGAAGCTTCCACCCCCGTCGGTGCTATACGATACGTCAGCGTAATCCGAATCCTCATGTTCACCTACCTCTGTTAAATCAAGCGTAAAGCTAACGCTTGAAAAACCGGAGATATCAAAGGACTGAGTTTCCCACACTGCTTCTCCGTTCAAATCATTTCCCCCAAACACTTTATTTCCAGAGACTTCTCGCACCTCAAAGAACCCACCATCACTGAGATCAGCGTCCGAGACATCAATCGACCATGATCCATCTCCAGGAGAAGTATCCCCCTCTGAGTACGACTCAAAATCGTCATTGAAGATTGTCGTCTGCCCCACCGCCCCCGGCGGCATGGCAGCAAGCAGGACCATAGATAGAAGAACAGTGCCCCACCGGAGCGACAGTTGAGGCAGAGCGAGCGGTTGGAACGCGGAGCGAGACAGCATAGCAGTCAGGAAGTTGGGCAGCCAGAAGCGTCGAGTCCTCTTGGCGACACATGACGACCGGTTACGAGACAAAGTCGTCGAGACGGGGGCGTCTCCTATCCCGGTCTGAAATGAGAATATTCAGTTCGATCCTAGATTAGAAAACTCTACAAACACAGTTAACTTTTTAAGATTCAGAAAGTCAAGGGCCTGCGCGGTGCGCCGGGCAGAAACGCTCCTGCACGCATCTGGAGCCAATAGGCCAGGGCAAAACCGATCGGTCAGTCCAGTCTCAGAAGCGGATCGATAGCCGCTGCCGCCTGAGTCCCGCCTTCTGGAAAACTTCGTGTGTCCTCCCACCTCAGACGGCGATACATTGCCATTTCCGTCTCCGAGATGCATTATTTAGACATGAAGCCCAGCGCCTCGAATCAATTCGCGACTCGACATGGCCGACGACGAATATCTGCTCGATTTCGAGAAGCCGCTCGTCGAGCTCGAAGACAAGCTCGCTGAGATGCGGGACCTCAACGAGGAGACGCAGGACGATCTCTCCAACGAAATTGAGGCCCTGGAGAACCGGGTCGAGCGGCTGCGCACCTCTATCTACCGCAACCTCACCCGGTGGCAGCGGGTGCAGATTGCCCGCCATCCACAACGCCCCTACACGCTGGACCACATTGAGGCGCTGACGGAGGACTTTACGGAGCTACACGGAGACCGCAAGTACGGCGACGATCGCTCCATCGTGGGGGGGCTGGCGCAGTGTACCGGCAGCCGCTTCGGGTATCGCGACCGCACGGTGATGATTATGGGCCACCAGAAGGGACGCGACACGAAGGAGCGCAAGTACCGCCGCTTCGGCATGCCCAACCCGGAAGGGTACCGCAAGGCCGAGCGGCTCATGAAGATGGCCGCCAAGTTTGAGAAGCCGGTCGTCGTTTTGCTCGATACGCCCGGTGCCTATCCGGGCATGGAGGCGGAGGAGCGCGGGCAGGCCGAGGCCATTGCCCGCAATCTCTTCGAGATGGCGCGGCTGGAGACCCCCATCGTGGTCGTCGTAATTGGGGAAGGGGCCTCCGGGGGCGCGCTGGGCATTGGAGTGGGCGACCGCATTCTGATGCTCGAAAACGCGTGGTACTCGGTAATCGCCCCGGAGAGCTGCTCGCAGATCCTCTGGCGCTCCTGGGACCACAAAGAAGATGCGGCGCGGGCGCTCAAGCTCACCGCTCCGGACCTCACGGAGGTCAACATTGTCGACGAGATTGTGCCCGAGCCCGTTGGCGGAGCACACCGCGACCCGGAGGCCACCTACCAGTCCGTCGGCATGGCCGTCGCCAGCGCCCTCGACGAGCTGGAGGAGCTCGATGTGCAAACGCTCCTCGACCGGCGGCTCGAAAAATTCGACGCCCTCGGCGCCTACGAAACAGCCACGCCGATGGCCGCTGCCCAGGAGTAACCCATCGAGAGGTCGTCTCACAGTCCTTCTTCCTGATGGCCTATACCTACTCCCACCAGCACCGCGTTCGGTACCGGGAGTGCGATCCGATGGGCGTGGTCTACCACACGCATTATCTCGACTTCTTCGAGGTGGGCCGCACCGAAGCCCTTCGCGACGCGGGGATCCGGTACCGCGACCTCGAAGCCAAGGGCATTATTATGCCGGTCGTGGAGGTGGAGGTGCAGTACCACGGCCCGGCCTACTACGACGACCTCCTCGTCGTAAACGTTCACTTCGAGCGGAAGCCGAGCGTGCGCGTCCCCATCGACTACACCGTGCACCGCGACGGGGAGGACGATCTCCTCGTGACCGGCCACACCATGCTGTGCTTCATGGATGCAGAGAAACGTCGGCCAACCCGCGCGCCGGAGGCCGTCCGCGACGCCTTTGCGGCTGTTCTTGAAGATTAATGGTGATCAAAGCCCGATCAGTCCCTATCCCGCGGTCGGATCCATGACCGCGCCGATGAGGAGAATCGTGCCGGAGTGGTTCTCGCGGATGACGACCACAAAGGGCCGGTTCACGACGAAGGAAGGGGGCGCGGATGTCACGCCAATGCCAACCGACGTTGCGGCGCTGGCCTCCGTCCCTTCCTCGTCGACCTTGAGAAACGTCTTGTGCTTCACCTTGCTGATTGCGAGCGACGTGTCGGCGATGTCGCGGAAGTTGGCCTGGTTCGAGAATGCGACGCCCATTCCGAGGTCGGTGAGCACCTTCTTTAGTTCCTTCTCGTAGCGAAGCGTAAACTTTGGCATCTTTAGGCGGCTGAACTCCTGCGGAGACAGCCGCTCGGTCAGTCGCCTCCACGTTTCGGTATCGAGACTGTCGACGACCTCCTGGACCGACGCCTCTTTGTGCGGGAGCAAAATTGTCATGCTGTAGAGGCTGTCGCCGTACGCAATGTCGACGGCCTGGAACTGCTCGGTCTGATGGGCGGGATGCACCACGTCCTCCGTTTTCTCCATCATCGGCACGGAGACGGTCGATCCGTCCGCCCGGTGGAACGGCTCCTTTTTGGTCTTTGACGGATCGAACTGGTCCCGCCACTGTCCCTTGAAATACGTGGCGTTGATAAGGTACATCACGATTTCGGGCGGAATTTGGGCGGGCACGATTTCTGAGATATTGCCGCGCGTTTCGTCGTTCACCCAGCTGTTGATCCGGTCGGAGGCGTTTGGATTTGAGAAGTCGAGCCCGGCCACCTCGGCGTCGAAGTGCGTTCGGTTCGTGTCGATAAAGGCCTGCCGGACCGGAAGACCCTTGCGATACCAGATCGAGTTGGCAAGGGCCACTTCCACCTTTGGATCGAGCCCTTCGAGGAGGTCGATGAGCCCGCGGTAGGCGTCATTGATTTCGGAGGGCGACAGATCCTGCTTCTCTAGCGCGTTCTCCATCGCCGCTCGGGTCTCCCCACGCGCTCCGTTCAGGGTCATGCCGAGGGCCATCGACACGCTGAGCGGCGAGAGAAACACGTTCGCTGACGGATCCTCCGCGTCCACGGTGGCTCGGAGGAGCTTTAGCCCAAACGTGTTATCGGTATCGACGACTTGTGTCTCGGCCGCCGTGAGGGGGCGAGGCGGCGGGGCCTCCTCACTCGTTCCGGCTGAGTCACACCCGGCAACTAGGAGAAGCAGGAGACCGGCGGTGGCCAGTCGTTGAAGCAGGAGGCGGATCTGTGAGTAAGAGATGTACGACATCGTGATCGGTTGGGGAAATTACGAGTGGGAGCACGATCTCCTTTCGTGGCAAGATGGGGTAACAATACCCGCACGCTTCGATCAATAACCAGGGGGCGATTCGTTGACGAACCGGCCCGGCGGTGTCTACCTTTTGAGGTCCGAACTCGATGCCCTCAATCTTTTCCTCTCGGACATGGCGACTCTTCTCTTCCACGACCGGTACTTCGACTACAATTTCGGGCCGGAGCACCCGTTCAGCCCCGTCCGACAGGAGATGACGATCGACCTGCTCGATGCCCTCGGGCATCCCATCGATCCGGTCGTGCCCCCGGTGGCGAGCCGCGAGGAGGTGCGCCGGGTCCACAGCGAGCGGTTCGTAGACAAGGTGGAGGCTGCCTCGGACGGGACGCCGCCCCAAAAGGCGCGCTCGTTTGGCCTCAACACGGGCGACGTGCCGGTCTTCGAGGGCATGGATTCCGCCACTCGCGGCCTCGTGGGCGGAACGCTTCACGGGGCTCGCCTCATTGCCGAGGGCGACGCAACCCGCGTGCTCCAACTCGGCGGCGGACTCCACCACGCCCAGGCGGAGCGAGCGTCCGGCTTCTGCGTCTACAACGACCTCTCCGTGGCCATCGACGCGCTACGGGAGCGGGACCTGCGCGTCGCTTACGTCGACGTGGACGTGCACCACGGGGACGGCGTCCAGTTTCTCCACTACGAGGACCCCGAGGTGCTCACACTGAGTCTCCACGAGACCGGGCGGGCGCTCTTTCCGGGCACCGGGCACGTCGACGAGATTGGCAAAGGTCCCGGCAAGGGCTTCTCCCTGAACGTGCCGCTGGCCCCGTTTACTGAGTCGAGCAGCTATCTCGACGCGTTCGAGCAGGTGGTGCCATACGCTCTTCAGCACTTCCAGCCGGACGTGATCGTGGCCCAGTGCGGGGCCGACGCCCACGCCGCCGATCCCCTGGCCGATCTCCTCCTCACAACCCAGGCGTACGAACAGATCTTCCGTCGGCTCCTCGCCCTCGCCGACGAGCATACGGGCGGGCGCCTCCTCTGCACGCTCGGCGGAGGCTACCGGCTCGACGCCGTGTCGCGGGTCTGGGCCCTGCTTGCCCTGCTCGTTCAGGGCCACGACCTCCCGGAGACCATACCGGAGAACTATCGTACCCGGTGGCAATCCCGCCTCGACGATCCGTTGACCCCCACCCTCCACGATCCCGAGCGAGACTTCGGGGTGGACCGGCGCTCGTCCATCGAGGCTCAAAACCAGCACACCTGCGAGCAGGCACTCGAACAGGTGGCCTCCCAATGGCACCACGCGTAGCGGAGGGATTCAATGTGAAGGTTGGTAATTTTTTTGTCGTGTGCAGGGGAGATTCCTCTAATTCTGCCCATACCCTGTATCGAAAAGTTCCCCTGCCCTGATCCTCAAGCGATTGGAGGAAAGGGCGGAAATGACTACAAAGACGTGTTAGGTCGTCCGTTTCCTGTGTGCATAGAGTGAGGCTCGTCTTCCAGGCACCTCACCGGGACGGGGCCGAATGAGGGCGGAACAACCTCTCGCCCGCACGCCCCGGGCCGCATCTGTCCTTTTGCCTAGGTCACACCGGACGGTATGTACACGCGCACTGCCATTCTCGGCGCCTCCGTCGGGATTCTTCTTTTCACGACTGCTCCCGAGTTGACCGATCCCAACTCTGAGGAAAAACCGTCATTTCACAGTGAGGCGCCCATAGGTCCGAAAACGTGTGCTGTTCATGCGGCCAATACCGCCGCTGCGGACACTGCCTCCTTCGACCGCCTGAGTGCTACCTACGCCCCAGCCTCGTCTCAATCGACGGTCTCGGCTGTACCGGTTGCCCCACCGGTCGACCTCAAAGAACCGACCCTCTGGCTCGCCCGCGCCATCTATTCAGAAACGAAGTTGCCTCACGAGCAAGAGCTGGTCGCCTGGGTGGTGCGCAACCGCGTAGAGACGCGCTACCGAGGCAAAAGCACCTACCGCGAGGTTGTCCTCGACCCCTACCAGTTCAGCGCCTTCAACCCGGACTCCCCAAAACGATCGTTCCTGACCCAATTGCGTCCAGGGATGGCCCATCCACGGTGGCAGCAGGCCCTGTGGGTGGCCTACTACGTCCGCCACGCCGCGCCGGTGTACCGCCCGTTTTCGATTGAGACGCGTCACTTCTACAGCGAGCGGTCGATGGAGGAGCAGCAGGCGCCGTACTGGGCGGAGAGTCCTCGGCTCGTGCCGCCGAACCAGCGCCGGTACACGGTCGACGAGCGCCGCTTCCGGTTTTACAAACAGACCTCATAGCAGCTGATCTGCCACCTCATATCCCGTACTGATCGGGCAGATCGTTTTCGTAGAGCACCACGTCGCCCGGTTCTAGATACTGCTTCAGGGCGTTCTGGGCCTCAGAAAGGGAAGCGAACACCTTCACCCGCTCGTCCGGGAACTGCGCGGCCGAAAGTCCCTCCCGAATTGGGGCAGTCTGTTCGTCTCCAACCAGCGCCACGAGGTCGAGGTCGTGCTGCGCGATGAATTTGCCGAGAGCGTTGTTTTCATCCCACTGTTGCTCACCGAGCTCCACCATGCCCGGCGTCACGATCACGCGCCGACCTGTGCCCATCTCACTGAGAATCTCGACGGCATTGCGTGCCCCAACCGGATTCGAATTGAAGGCGTCGTCGATGATCGTCACGTCGCCGCGGTGGCGGAGCTGGAGACGATGCTCGACCGGTTCAAGGCGACGAGCCGCGTGGGCCATCTGTCGCAGCCGCAGGCCCATCGAGCGCCCGACGGCCACGGAGAGAAGCACGTTGAGCACGTTGTGGCGGCCAAGGAGCTGCGTCTGAAACGATGCCGTGGTGTCCGTGTCGTCCGTCACGTCGAAGGCCGTGCCGCTCGTGTCGTATCGGATGTTGGAGGCGGTGATGTCCGCGTCGGGGTGTCCCTCGGTCGAGACGCGCCACACCGGGCCCTGCGCCCGCTCGGCCATGGCCGCTACGCGCTCGTCATCGACGTTCAGGACGGCGGGGCCATCCGGAGGCGTCCGCTCCACGAGTTTGCCTTTCTCCGCCGCGATGTTGTCCTGCGTGCCCATCGTTTCGAGGTGGGCCACACCGACCGTGGTCACGACCGCCGTGTCCGGCTCGGCAATGTCGCAGAGCTCGTCCATGTCACCGGGGTAGCGAACGCCGTACTCTAGCACGAGGACCTGGTGCTCGGGCTTCAGGTGTTCGTTGACGGCGAGGCAGAGCCCCATCGGCGTGTTGTAGGAGCTCGGGGTGGCGTACACGTTGTACTTTTGCCGGAGGAGTTCGGCGAGAATAAATTTGGTGCTCGTCTTGCCGTAGGAGCCGGTAATGCCCACGACAGTCAGGTCCGGACGTGCCTGGAGCCGGTGCCGTGCCTGTCGCTTGAAGCCCCTCTGGATGGCGTTTTCGATGGGAGACATAAGGGCGGCCCCGAGGGCCACCCAGAGTGGCGCCCCGAGGTCGGCCACGAGAAAGCCACCGAGATACCACAGCACCCCCGTCGGCGTGCCGAGCGTCCATCCGTACAGCCCGCCGAGGGCGATGGGGAGGAGGGCCCACAGGCCGACGGGGATCGCAAGGCGCGTCATTCGGTCCGTGAACGCGAGGGGCTTCTTTTCCTCGTCACTCCGGTAACGGCGCGATGAGATGAACGTCACCGTCCACACCGGAAGCGCCCCGAGAGTCACCCAGGCCGGATCGACAAACGAGATGGCGATGCCGCCCAGAAGAAGCACGGCGACGCCTGCTCCATGTGAAGGACGGACAACTATAGAGAGAATGTGGTCGGCCAGCCAGCGCCCGTACCGGTCGAACTTATAGGTCTCGAGCTGGAAGATGTGGAGAAAGAACCGGACGCGGCGTCCGGCCCGCCATCCGGCAAAGAGAGTGGCGATGACACCGAGTAGAACGAGGGCAGTCGTCATGCCGCCGGGAGCAGATGGTGAGAGACAACCGGCCCAGTCACCGATCACCGGGCCGGATTCAACCATAAACAAATGACGGGCACCACGCCCGTGCAAGGGAGCACCAGCCCGCGCCTACGAGTTTTCCAGGAAATGCCGGAGGCCGGAGAGCACAGGGCCGGGCTGGTCGAGGTGTCCGAAGTGGCTCGCTCCGTCGAGCTCCACGAGCCCACAGTCGTCAATCTTATTTTCCATCACCTCCATCTGCCGGCGCGAGATGGCGTCGTCCTCGGTGCCCCAAAAGAGCAGCGTCGGGACCTGAATTCGAGTCAGCTCTCCATTGAGATGGTAGTTCACGGTTTTGACGAACGTCTTTCGCATGACGCCTTGTTGTGCGTTGTAGTCGGCGGAGCCGAGCAGGCGCCACACGAGTGAATGGCGGAGCCAGTCCTCAGCGGGTGTCTGGAGGGACGATGGGAGGGCCTGTACGGGAGCCTTGAGGGCAGTGGCGACCCCCGATCGGAGGTGGTAGGACCAGGAGCGCTCGGGCTCCACCCCGGAGGGACTGATGAGGGCGAGCCGATCGATCGAGGGGGAGAAGTCCGGCCGGCTGGCCATGTAGAGCGCGATGCGACCTCCATTCGAGTGCCCCACAATGGTGACGCTCGACTGGATCTCGTTTCGGATGTAGTCGTGCAGTTCCTGTGCGTGCTCGGAGATGCCCCACGGCTCGGGCGGTGGGGGAGAGGCGCCGTGGCCGGGCAGATCGACGGCGTGCGTCCGATAAGCGTCGGACAGGCCTTGGGCAAGAGGACGCATATCCTCCAGGCTGCGTCCCCAGCCGTGGAGCAGGAGGAGGGATGGACCATCGGTCGGTCCCCGAACCTCGACGTTCAAATTGTAATCCGTCACAGAAATGCCGAACGTCGGGTGAAGAGAGCAGCGAGACGGCTATTCGGGAAACCATCTGTGTGTGGGGGCGTTCCGCCTACCTAGAATCCCTGTCTTCTGGCTTCATGCCAGGTCCCGATTCGCGTTCAGGCGTCACAGCGCCGGGCGCTTTCGGGACATGTCCTCACCGGCGTGAGGACACGCTACTCCCTCGCGTCGATCCGCAGGCCCAGATTTTTGACGCTGGCCCTTGCGGTACAGAGTTTGTTACGGTCGTCAAGAGGGGATAGGGAACGCATTCGCGGCTTGTCTGCTCTCGATTCTGTAGGCAGTGGATTCGTTGTCGAACGTACGTTCCCCGTGGTAAGAAGCTGCGATGGGCAGGGAGCATCCGCCGTTTCGATATTGGTCCCGCCTGCTGATTTTCAAACTTGCAACCAGCAGCACGCCTTTGAGCATCCTCCTGTCTGGGGGGTTCGTTCGTCCCTCGC
>CAZBIB010000064.1:0-14003 GCA_964491575.1 uncultured Salinivenus sp.
GCAAGAACTTCGTCGTCGCCGGCTACGGGCACTGCGGCCGCGGCGTCGCCACCCGCGCGAAGGGGATGGGGGCCAACACGATCGTGACCGAGGTGCGGCCCACTGCTGCGCTGAAGGCCACGCTCGACGGCCACCAGGTGATGAGCATGGACGAGGCTGCCGAGATCGGCGACATTTTCGTGACGGCCACGGGCATGAAGGACGTGATCCGCGGGCGCCACTTCTTGAAGATGAAGGACGGCGCCATCGTGGCCAACACGGGCCACTACGACGTGGAGCTCAACCTGGGGGAGCTCGCAGAGCTTTCGACCGACACGATGGAGGTTCGAGAGAACAATCGCGAGTACCTCCTCGAAAACGGCGAGAAGGTGTTCGTCCTGGGCGACGGCCGCCTCGTGAACCTGGCTGCGGCGGAGGGCCACCCGAGCGAGGTGATGGACATGAGCTTCGCCAACCAGTTCCGCGCCCACCTCGATCTCATTCAGCGGCACGAGTCGGGTGAGATCCTGGAGGACAAGGTGTACGACATTCCGCAGGAGATGGACGATGAGATCGCCCGCGTGAAGCTCGACACGATGGGCGTCCAGATCGACGCCCTCTCCGAGGAGCAGGAGCACTACGCCACGGACTACTCGGCTGGGACGTAGGGGAGTGGGAGAATGGGGGAAGGGGAGAATGGGGTGATCTTCCTACTATTTGTGCAACTCGGAGCGCCGCTCTGGGGCCGACTGCCTTTGGCTAAACCAGGACCCGTGGTACGTTGAGTTGGCCTTGATGAGGAGAAGAATACTGAAAAGGTCGAGATCGACTCCCTTGATGACATTTACGAACACAAGGAGAAGCTCCGACAGACGGTAGAGTTTTACGAGTGATGCGTGCGGCTCCGTCATGGAAGTGGAAACTTGGTTACAGGAGCCACTGAGGGAGGAGAAGGGAAATTCCGAATGCGAGGAGGGCGACGCCCAGAAAAGCAAATCCCACCACATCGTCGTAGGGGAGGAGGCCGGCGGTCCGGAGGAGATTCCACCAGTCGTGCGTATTCGGGTTGTTCGTGATGAGCGGGAGGGCGCGCTCCTGCGCGTCGGCGGCGTAGGTGCTCACGTACAGCGCGTTTTGTCCCAGCCACACCAGCGAGATCTGCACGCCGGGCCGGTACGACCGCCGAAGGAACGAGAACACGAACAGTCCCGGGAGAATCAGCTGGAAGAGCGAACCGCCGAGAATACGGAGCGCCCAACCGAAGGGGGCGAAGAAGACGTGCCCGGCCTCGTGGATGATGAGTGCGGCCGTGGTAAACACCGTAAACGTGCCGGTGGCGTAGGCCCACAGCAGGTAGCCGCACAGGGGCGCGAGGAGACACGAGAGGCCCCATTTGGCGAGAAGAGTGCGCCAGGGGGACGCCGTTAGGTCTTGGACGGGTGGGGACATCAACAGCGCGTGGGAGTTCGGTATGGAGAGCGTCAGCATTTCCTTGGATTTGGATATAAAGTTGGTGCCACCCTTGACGGTACCTCCTTCTGAGAGACAGGAGGTGATTCCGTTCACGTGTCACCCTTTTTGGGAGGCTGGGCCGAGGAGAATGGCTCTTGCTTTTTTCGCTCGTTGACGGCACCTTCTTCGCAGACTCCCGAACGGTAGGGATCCCCTTTGTTTGGGCCCTGATGTGAGGACGGAGAGCGTCGTCGGTGTATCGAGCAAACAGTCCATTTCCCATGACATCCATCCCCACGCAAACGCTTCCCAGCGGCGATGACCTTCCCGTCGTTGGCTTCGGCACGTGGAGCTTGGGCGACGAGGACGTGCGAGATGCCCTCCCCGTCGCTCTCGATCACGGGTATACGCACGTCGACACGGCCGAGGGCTACCAGAATGAGGCCGCTATCGGGGAGGTCCTTAGCGAATACGACCGGGAGGAGCTGTTCCTCACGTCGAAGGTCCTTCCCTCGAACCTGCACTACGAGAGCGTGCTTCGGTCGCTGTCTGCCTCTTTGAACGCCCTCGGCGTCGACGCCCTGGACCTGTATCTGATCCACTGGCCCAACCCCACAATCTCGCTGCGGGAAACGATGCAGGCACTCGAACGCGCCCACGAGAAGGGCAAAATCCGGAACGTGGGAGTCAGCAACTTCAGCGTGTATCAGCTCAAGTTCGCCCAGCGAATTGCAGGCGTTCCTATTGCGGTCAACCAGGTTGAGTGTCATCCGTGGTATGCTCAGGAAGACCTGCTGGACTACTGTTACGAGCACGACATTGTTGTGGAGGCAGCCTCCCCGCTCGCCCGTGGCGCAGTGCTCGAGGATCCGGTCGTGGCCGATGTCGCCGACGCCCACGACGTGATGCCCGCTCAGGTTGTTCTCCGGTGGGCTCTCGAAAAGGAGATAGTTGTCCTCCCACAATCCACGAATCCGGCCCACATCCGGGCAAACCTCGATCTCTTCGACTGGACCCTCGACGCCGACACCGTTGCCCGTGTCGATGACCTCGACCGAGGAGAAAACGTCTACTATCTCAACCTCGACGACGACATCTACGGCATTCCGGCGTAGGATCGGCAGGGGGCACATCGGAGGAACTTCTGTAGCGATCACAGCCGCGCGACCGCTATCATGGCCGATCGGAACTTCCTCTTCCTCTCCCTCGACGCCGCCCTCATCGGCGACCTCGCCTGGCAGGTGGCCCGGGAAGGGCACGACGTGCGGTACTACATCGAAGCCGAGAGCGACAAGGAGATTGCGGACGGATTCGTGCCGAAGACGAGCGACTGGCGCGCCGAGCTCGACTGGGCTGACGTGGTGATCTTTGACGACATCTGGATCGGGAAAGAGGTGGGCACTGGCGCCCTCGCCCAAGACCTTCGGGCGTCGGGCCACGCCGTCGTGGGCGGCACCCCGAACACCGATCGGCTGGAGGAGGATCGGGGCTACGCGATGTCGATCCTCGATCAGCACGGGGTCGAGGTTCTGCCGCACCGCGAGTTTGAGGACTTCGGCGCCGGGATCCGACACGTGGAAGAGAATCCGGCGCCGTACGTGATCAAGCCGCTCGGCGAGGTGCAAAACGTGAAGCGCCTGCTGTACGTGGGGCGGGACGACGACGGGGGCGACGTGATCGACGTGCTCCGGGCGTACAAGAAGGCGTGGGGCCACCGGATGAAGGGCTTTCAGCTCCAGCGCCGCGTGGAGGGGGTCGAGATTGCGGTCGGTGGCTTTTTCAACGGCACCTCTTTCGTCGAGCCGATCAACTTCAACTTCGAGCATAAAAAGCTCTTCCCCGGCAACATCGGTCCCTCCACGGGCGAGATGGGCACGTCGATGTTCTGGGCAGGCCGCAATCAGCTCTTTGCGGAGACGCTGGGGCGGCTGGAAGGGTGGCTGGCCGACGAGGGATACGTCGGCAGCATCGACATCAACTGTATCGTCAACGCCGACGGCATCTATCCGCTGGAGTTCACGCCCCGCTTCGGGTACCCCACCATTGCGCTCCAGGAGGAGGCCTTCGAAACTCCAACCGGCGCGTTTTTCGCCGACCTCGCCCACGGTCGCGATCCCGACCTGCAGGTCCATCGCGGCTACCAGGTTGCCGTTCGGGTGGTGCTGCCGCCCTTCCCGTTCGACGACGAGAAGACGTACGACGAGAACTCTCGGAACGCCGCCGTAGTCTTCGAGACCGACAGCCGGAAAGGCATCCACATCGAGGACGCGAAGCGCGTGGACGGGCAGTGGCGCGTGGCCGGTGACGCGGGGATGCCGCTCGTGGTCACTGGCAAGGGAGAAACCATGGAGGCCGCCCGCGAGCAGGCCTACAGGCGGCTCGACGACATTGTGATTCCCAATCTCTATTACCGCGACGACATCGGGGAGCGCTGGATCGAGGGCGATGGCGACCGGCTGCTGGCATGGGGATATCTCGGGGGAGGCGTCGCCTCGGCTCGCGACGATGCGTGAGGGGGTGGGGAGCGCGTCGCCTCGGAACGATATGGGGGTTTGAAGGTGAGGCTGGACGAGCCGTTCAATTTCGACCTTCCTGCATCTTCATGACGGAGCTCCGATACCTCCCCGACAACGACGACATCACCTCCTTTAGCGCGACCGTTGAGGACGCGACCGACGACTACATCGTCCTCGATGGCACTTACTTCTACCCGGAGGGCGGAGGCCAGCCCGCCGATCAAGGGCGGCTCGACTGGGCGGAAGGCGCGGCGGACGTGGTGGACGTGCAGAAAGAACACGGCGACGTGCGCCATTACATCGACAATCGCGACGGCGATCTTCCGGAGGCGGGAACGACGGTGGAAGGGCACCTAGACGAAGAACTTCGACAGAAGCATCGCCGCATGCACACCGCCCAGCACGTCGTGTCGAAAATTGTGCTCGACGAGTTCGGGGCGCAGACCGCCGGTAACCAGATCCATGCTGACCGCTCTCGCATCGACTTTGAGCCTGCCGACTTTTCGGAGGAGGACGTCGCGTTCATCGAGGAGCGGACCAACGCTGTTATCGAGGAGGATCTGCCGGTAGAGAAGAAGCAGATGGCGCGGGCCGAGGCGGAAGAACAAACGCCGGAAGGCCGCGGGCTCCTCGACCTCATCCCGGACCACGTGGACCCGCTCCGCATGGTGAAGATCGGCGACCTCGATCTCTGTCCGTGCGGCGGCACCCACGTTGATCGCCTCCGCGATGTCGGCCCCATTCGCATCACAAACCGCACCTCGAAGGGCGCCGACGTGGATCGAATTGAGTTTGCACTGGTGGACTGAGGACAGCCGCTTGCGCGCATCCTGAGTCGCTTTCTGCTCCGATCGCCGACGACCCTCTCATGGCAGTTACCGCGCACGCCCCAGGGAGCGTCACCACTATTTTCGCGCCGCAGGACGGGGACTCGTCGCTCGGCATCAGCTTCGCGACGGCCGACGGCGTGACGGCGACCGTCGAGAGCACCCGCGAATCCTCCATCTACCTGGACGACCGTCCCGCACAGGTCGAGCCCGTGACGGGCGTTCTCGACCGCCTCGGCGTCACCGCCACCGTCCGCCTCGACACAGAGGTGCCCATCGGCTGTGGGTTCGGCGCCAGTGGGGCGGCCACTCTCGCCACGGCCCTCGCCGCCAACGAACGGTTTGAGCTCGGCCACGACCGGGAGGCTCTCGTGGAGGCGTCCCACCGCGCCGAGGTGGCGGCCGGGACGGGCCTCGGCGACGTGTTCATTCAGAATCGGGGCGGCCTCGTGTGGGACGCGGGCGACGGCCTGGAGCGCACCGTGCGCACCGACCGGATCGAGTACGAGAGTTTCGGCGGCATCACCACCGCCGCGGTGCTCGGGGACGAGGGCACGATGGCTCAAGTAAAGGAAGCGGGCCGCGACGCCCTCGCGACCGTCGATCCCGAAGGGCCGATCCCGGATCTCTTCGACGTCGCGTGGACGTTCGCCCAACAGACGGGCCTCGCCACCGAGCGCCTTGCCAATGCCGTGACGGAAGTAGAAGAGGCCGGGGGGACGGCGACCATGGCCATGCTCGGAGAGACGGTCGTGGCAACAGGGACCGACGGGGTTCTCGACCACGAGACGCAGATCACGCCGGAGGGGGCGACCCTTGAGTAATCGCTAGCGCTCACTCATCCGTGTCCTTCTCCGAGTTATGTCGACCTTTTCCGTTCGGTGGAGTCCTTGGATTCGGTTTGTGATCCTCGGAGTCGTCGTGAGTTTCATCACCTGCTGTCAGAGCGAAGCGCAGGTGCAGACGGAGATCCTGTGGGACACTTGGGGCGTGCCGCACGTCTACAGCTCGAGTGCCGATTCGCTGATGTACGCCTTCGGGTGGGCGCAGATGAAGGCTCACGGCAACCGCGTGCTGCGGCTCTACGGGACGGCGCGTGGACGGGCCGCCGAGTACTGGGGCACGCAGCACCTCGCGTCGGACCGCCGGGTGCGCACCCTCGAACTGCCCGAACACGGACGGCGGTGGGCCGAGAATCAGGAGCAGCCCTTCCGGGGCTACGTGGAGGCGTTCGTGGCCGGGATGAACGCGTACGCGGAGGCGCACCCCGACCAGATTGACGACGTCCGCGAAGTGGTGCTGCCCGTCCGGCCGAGAGATGTCTTTGCCCACACGCTCCGCGCCATCCACGTCACTTTTGTGGCTCAGGGCGACCTACAACGCTCACAGCGATGGCGGCGGGCGGGCTCCAACGCCTGGGCCGTCGCGCCGTCGCGCAGCGCCAGCGGCAACGCCATGCTTCTTACGAATCCGCACCTGCCCTGGGGCGATCAGTTCACGTGGTTCGAGGCCCAGCTGGTGAGTCCGGGATTCAACGCGTACGGGGCGGCGCTCCTCGGCATGCCGTTCCCGGGGGTCGCCTTTAACCAGCACCTTGGGTGGACCCACACCGTCAACACCATCGACGCTTCCGACCTGTATCGCCTCCGCCTCGTCGAGGGAGGATACGCCTGGAACGGTGGCACGCGTCCCTTCAACACCGACACCAAGACGCTAAAGGTGAAGCAGAAGGACGGATCGATGCGGTCCGACACGATGGTGGTGCGGCGGTCGGTGCACGGGCCCATCGTGGCGCAGCGGGGCGACGAGGCGCTGGCGCTTCGGATCGCGGGCCTCACGCAGTCGGGGCTGTTCGAGCAGTACTGGCGCATGCTCCAGGCCACCAATCTGTCGCAGTTCGAGGCAGCCCTTCGGCGGCTCCAGATGCCGATGTTCAACACCGTCTACGCTGACGAGGACGGTCACATCCTCTACCACTTCAGCGGGCGTGTGCCGCAGCGCCGGCGGGGCGACTGGTCGTATTGGCAGGGCGTGGTGCCGGGCGACACGTCCGCCACGCTATGGAAATCGGTCCATCCGTACGAGGACCTGCCTCGCGTCGTCGACCCACCGAGCGGATGGGTGCAAAACGCCAACGATCCTCCGTTCACCTCCACGTTCCCACGGCAGGTGGACCCGTCGGAATTTCCGGACTACCTGGCGCCCCAGGTTCCGCAGCCGACAGTGCGCATGTTTCGCCCGCAGCGCTCCATCGAGATGGTGGCCGGGGACTCGTCGATCACGTTCGCGGAGCTGCAGGGCTACAAAAACGACACCCGAATGCTGGCCGCCGACCGGCTGCTCGACGACCTGCTTCCAGCGGTCCGTCAGTCCGGAGGCGAACGAGCACAGCGCGCCGCCGAGGTGCTGGCCGACTGGGATCGGACGGCCGACGCCGAGAGTCGGGGGAGCGTGCTCTTTGCTTCGTGGTTGAGGGCCATGGTGGAAAAGGACGCTCCGTTCGAGACCTCTTACCAGCCGAGCGCGCCTCGCACGACGCCGGACGGCCTCGCCGATCCGGAAGCGGCAGTCCAGGCGCTCGCCCAGTCGGCGCGGCAGGTGGAGCAGCGGTACGATTCCCTCTCCGTAGCCTGGGGCGAGGTGCACCGTCTCGTCGGGCCGAACGGCGCGTATCCGGCCTCCGGGGGCAACGGCCTGTTCGGCCTCTTTCGGGTGCTCTGGTTCGACAACAGCGAAGAGGACCGTCGACGAGCCGTGGGCGGCGACTCGTACGTCGCGATTACCGAGTTTACCGAGGACGGGCCGCGCGCGAAGGCGGTCTTGCCGTACGGAAATGCGTCACAGCCCGGCTCGCCACATCGCGGCGACCAGCTCCAGATGTACGCCGAGAAGGAGATGCGTCCCGTCTGGTTGAGCCGCGACAGCGTCCGCGCCCACCTCGACGAGCGCACCGCATTTTAGGCAAAAAGAAATTCCGTTCGCGAATCCATCGTACTCATCCTTCCGGAGTGCCATGACTTTCGAAGATCGTCTCATCAAACGCCTTGGCCTGGAAACGCTGGATCGTCGGATTGTGGGGTGGATGCAGCGCAATGGGCTTTGGGTCCTCCGCATCGCACTGGGGATTGTCTTTATCTGGTTTGGAATCCTGAAGCCCCTCGGCGTAAGCCCGGCCGCCGACCTCGTGCGACGCACGGTCTACTTCGTCCCGGCCGATATTTTCATCCACATTCTGGGCTGGTGGGAGGTGGCCATCGGGATCGGGCTCCTGTATCGTCCGCTCAACCGCACCGCGATTTTTCTTCTGTTCCTGCAGATGCCGGGCACGCTCCTGCCACTCGTGCTCCTGCCGGAGGTCTGCTTCAACCAAGTGCCGTGGGCTCTCACGATGGAGGGGCAGTACATCATCAAAAACGCCGTCCTCATCGGCGCAGCCCTCGTGGTGGGCAGCACGGTCCGCGAGCATGGATCGACGGAGGCCCGCATCCAATCTTCTGATCCCTCGACCGAGTGATCCTTCGGTTGGCCTTCCGACTCCTGAGCAGTAGGTTGTGCCGCCGCGAACGCACTGCGCCCTGTCCGTGCCTCCACCTACTCTATCCGTGCCATGCGTCCCTTCCGATTCTACGTCCTCATTGGACTTTTTACCCTGTGTGGCCTCTGGGCCGTGCCGAGTGTCTCTGCCCAGACCATTGCCCCCGACACCACCGTTGAGAGCGGTTCCGGGTCGCTGCCCCTCGAACCAACCCGCACCTTCGAGATGACCACCTCGGAGGGCTCGTGGCTCTCGGTGGACGTGCATCCCAACGGCGAGATCCTCGTGTTTGGGCTTCTGGGCGATCTTTACACGCTGCCCATTGAGGGCGGCGAGGCCACGCGCATCACGAGCGGGATGGCGTTCGACAGTCAACCCCGCTACGGGCCGGAAGGGGAGCGCATCGTCTTTCTGTCCGATCGGAGCGGCTCGGAGAACGTGTGGATCCTGGATCGGAGCGAGGAGGACACGACGCAGATCACGAAGGGAGAGAATCTGCGCTTCCACTCGCCGGAGTGGACGCCGAACGGCAATTACGTTATCGCGTCGCGACAGACGAGTTTAGGGGATCCGGCCAAGCCGTGGCTCTACCATGTGGAGGGCGGATCGGGGACGCCGCTCGTGGAAGAGCCCGAGGAGATGCGCCTGAGCGGCGCGGCGTTCGGCGACGATTCCGAGCACGTGTGGTTTGCCCAGCGCTCCGGGGCGTGGGACTACAATGCCATTCTGCCGGAGTATCAGCTTGCCATGTACGACCGGGAAACGGGGGAGCTTTACGAGCGATCATCCCGCTTCGGCTCGGCCTTTCGGCCTACGCTGTCGCCGGACGGGCAGTGGCTCGTGTACGGCACACGCCACGATGCGCAGACGGGCCTGAGAATTCGAAACCGGGAGACGGGGGAGGAACGCTGGCTCGCCTATCCCGTCCAGCGCGACGATCAGGAGTCGATTGCCACCCGCGACGTATACCCCGGCATGAGCTTCACGCCGGACTCGGAGGTCCTCATCGCCTCGTACGGTGGGAAAATCTGGCGCCTGCCCATCTACGGCGGCGAGCCGTCCGAGATTCCGTTCACGGCGGAGGTGGAGATTCCGATGGGGCCGGAGCTCGACTTCGAGTATCCCATCGAGGACACACCGCAGTTTATCGCCCGGCAGATCCGCAATGCTGTGCCATCTCCGGACGGCTCGCAGCTGGCCTTCACGGTACTCGATCGGCTCTACGTGATGGACTACCCAAACGGCACGCCCCAGCGACTCACCGATCAGGACGTCATTCAGGCCCATCCCACGTGGTCGCCGGACGGGTCATCGATTGCGTACGCAGCGTGGTCCGGCGAAGGGGAGGGACACCTCTACCGGGTACCCGCGTCCGGCGGCACGCCCACTCAGATTACTGAGACATCGGCCGTCTACCAGCAGCCAGCGTGGTCGCCCGATGGGGAGCGCATCGTCGCCCTGCGGGGCCCAGCGCGTGCCTTCCGCACCTCCACCAGCCCGATCGCTCCCGGTGCCTCGGACGACATTGTGTGGGTGCCCGCGGACGGAGGGTCGGTCACGCAGATCCTCCCGGCGGAAGGGCGTCACCATCCCCACTTCACCACGAACCCGGATCGCATCTACGTCTACGGTCAGGAGCAGGGACTCCAGTCGATGCGCTACGACGGGACGGACGTGAAGACGCACCTGAAGGTGGAAGGGCTCCGCCAGCCCCTCAGCGATAAGCCGATGCCTGCGTCGGTCGCGCTCATGGGACCGGAAGGCACCCAGGCCGTGGCGCAGGTGCACAATAGCCTCTACCGGATGGCCGTCCCGCTCGTCGGCGGCGAGGCTCCGACGGTGACCGTCACCAATCCAGGTGCGGCGTCGGTGCCAGTGCGCAGGCTCACGACCGTCGGCGGGCAGTTTCCGGCGTGGGGGCCGGAGGGGGAGCGCGTGCACTTCTCAGCGGGCAACGCGCATTTTCGGTACGACCTGGCCGCGGCCCGGACCGCCGAGGACAGTGCCGCCGCCGACACGTCCGACGCGGAGGAGGGGGACAGTGAGCCGGTCTATGAGCCCAGGGAAACGCGCATCCGGATCGACGCGCCCCGCGACATTCCACAGGGCACGGCCGTCCTGC
Organism: uncultured Salinivenus sp.; assembly: GCA_964491575.1. Taxonomy (GTDB): domain Bacteria; phylum Bacteroidota; class Rhodothermia; order Rhodothermales; family Salinibacteraceae; genus Salinibacter. The sequence goes on from CAZBIB010000064.1 coordinate 10,432, forward strand.
GCGGCGCCCGCGTGATCACGATGGAGGGCGACGAGGTCATCGAGAACGCCGACCTTGTTGTAGAGGGCAACCGCATCGCGGCAGTAGGGAAGCAGGGAACGGTGGACGTGCCCGATGATGCCGAGGTGATCGACGTATCGGGCCACACCATCATCCCTGGCTTCGTGGACACGCACGCCCATCTCCGTCCCGCCTGGGGCCTGCACAAAACACAGACGTGGCAGTACCTGTCAACTCTGGCCTACGGCGTCACCACGACCCGCGACCCGCAGACGAGCACGACCGACGTGCTCACCTACGCCGACAAGGTGCGAAGCGGTCGGATGCTCGGTCCGCGCATCTACTCCACAGGGCCGGGGGTCTTTCAGAGCGAGCAGATCGAGAGCCTGGAGGACGCGCGAAACGTGATGCGCCGCTACAGCGACTACTATGATACGAAGACCGTGAAGCAATACGTGGCCGGCAATCGCGAACAACGGCAGTGGATCATCGAGGCGGCGCGCGATCTGGAGCTCATGCCGACCACGGAGGGAGCGCTCGACCTCAAGCTTGATCTCACTCAGATCATCGATGGATACCCGGGGCACGAGCACACCTTTCCCATCTATCCGCTCTACGAGGACGTCATCGGCCTGACGGCAGAATCCCAGACGGCATACTCGCCAACCTTGCTCGTGACCTACGGCGGGCCGTGGGCCGAGAACTACTTCTACACCCGCGAAAATCCCCACGACAATGCCAAGCTCCAGCGATTCACCCCGCATTCAGAGCTCGACCAATTGACGCGGCGGCGCGGGGAAGGAGCCGGTGCGGGTCCGGGCGGCTGGTTTATGGAGGAGGAGCACATCTTCGACGAGCAGGCCGAGACCCTGGAAGCAATCGTCGACGCCGGAGGTCGCGCGGGCGTCGGGAGTCACGGGCAACTGCAAGGGCTCGGGTATCACTGGGAACTGTGGGCGATGGCCACCGGTGGCCTCTCCAACCATGAGGCGCTTCGCCTGGCCACCATCACCGGGGCCGACGCGATTGGACTCGATCAGGACCTCGGCTCCATCGCGTCCGGCAAGCTCGCGGACCTCGTTGTGCTCAGGAGAAACCCGCTTGACAGCCTGCGACACACGCGGTCGATCCGGTACGTCATGAAGAACGGTCGGCTCTATGAGGGCGACACGCTCGATGAGGTTTATCCCCGCTCCCGATCTTTGCCAACGATGTGGTGGCAGAAGCGCGGCCCCGACGGAAATCTGCCGGGCGTGGAGCGTTCGGCGGGCGAATAACGGACGCAGTTGGATAAGGGTGGGAGGGAACGCTATGTTTGGGCGACGCGCATTGACCTGCCTCGTCAGCGTCCCCTCATGTCCACCCTTGCTCTCACCGGCCTCGTCCTATTTGCAGTCGCCACGCTGCTGGTCCTGGTGCTGTACTTGCGACTGCATGCGTTCGTCGCACTGCTGCTGACGAGTCTGGCCGTCGCCCTGCTCGGTGGCATCCCCCTGGGAGACATCGCGGGGGTGATCGAGGAGGGGATGGGCAGCACCCTCGGGTACATCGCCACCGTCATTGGGCTCGGGGCGATGGTGGGGGAGATGCTTCGGCAGTCCGGCGGGGCGGAAGAAATTGCCGACACGCTGCTCCGCACCTTCGGCGACGACCGCGCCCCGTGGGCCCTGAGCCTCACGGGCCTTCTCGTGGCCATTCCCGTCTTCTTCGACGTGGCGCTCATCCTTTTCATTCCGCTCGTCTATACCCTCGCCGAGCGCACGGGCAAGCCATTGCTGCTGTATGCCATTCCCCTCCTGGCCGGGATCGCCGTGGCCCACAGCTTTATTCCCCCCACGCCGGGGCCCGTGGCGGTCGCTGGCCTGCTGAATGCGGATCTCGGCTGGGTCATCCTCTTCGGCGTGCTGGCGGGTCTCCCGTCCATTCTGGCGGGCGGAGTCTTTTTTGGCCGCTTCGTAGCCGATCGGGTGCACGTAGAGGTGCCCGAGGGAGTCTGGGACGAAGGGACGGACGCGGAGGTGGACATTGTGCCTCCCTCTTTTGGGCAGGCCATCGCCGTGATCGGCGTGCCACTTGTGCTCATCTTGCTCGGCACGCTCTCCAACGTAGCGCTCGCCGAGGGCACTACGACGCGGCAGGTCCTGTCGTTTGTGGGGCATCCGTTCACCGCGCTGGTCTTTGCCGTCCTGCTCGCCTTCTACGTGCTGGGCGTGCGCGGCGGCGTCCCGATGGGCGACGTGCAGGAGATCGCGACGAGTGCCCTCGAACCGGTCGGGCTTATTATCCTCGTCACGGGGGCGGGCGGCGTTCTCGGCGAGGTGCTCGTGGAGGTCGGCGTGGGTGGTGCGCTGGCCAACGCCATGGCCGCCTCCAATCTGCCGATCGTCCTCCTGGCCTTTCTGATCGCCGTGGTCGTGCGCGTGTCGCAGGGATCGGCCACCGTATCGATGGTTACAGCCGCCGGCCTCGTCAAACCCGTGATCGAGTCGGGCAGTTACGCGCCGCCGGTCGTTGGGCTCGTCACCATCGCGATTGCGGCGGGGGCCACCGTGTTGTCCCACGTCAACGACTCGGGCTTCTGGCTCGTCAGCCGCTTTCTGGGAATGAACGAGGAGCAGACGTTGCGATCCTGGACGGTGATGGAGACGATCGTCGGGACGGTGGGCTTCCTCGTCGTGCTCACCCTTAGCACGCTATTCTGAGGTGGCTAGTGCTGGAAGCTCCCGGCAGATGGTGCGCACGATGGCCTCCGGCGGCGCGTCGACGCTCACCGTCAGCGTGGCCTCTTCGATGGGCTCTTCCAGCGCCTCGAACTGGGTCTCCAGCAGCTCGGCATCGAAGAAATGATCGGTCCGCGATTTGAGCCGCTGCCGGATCAGGTCGTACGAGCCTTTGAGGTAGACGATCTGCGCTCCGTCGTTGCCGTCGAGCAGCACCTCACGGTAGGTGGCTTTGAGGGCAGAGCACGCGACGATGGCGGGAGCGTCCTCGGACAGCCGCTCGTGGATGTAGTCACGGATCGACTGGAGCCAGACCCAGCGGTCTTCGTCTTTCAGGGGCGTCCCCCGTTTCATTTTCTTCAGGTTCGCGTCGGGGTGAAAGTCGTCTCCGTCCACGAAGTCCCATCCGAGCGTCTCTGCGAGCAAGGTTCCCACTGTGGTCTTCCCGACGCCGGACACGCCCATTAGAATGATGACGGTCGTGTCGTTTGTCTTGGCCGCCATGGAACGCGATGCTGTGGTTGTCGGGATGGATAAGGCGTGAGTACAGTTCGGGAGCCCGAGTTCCTTCCGCACTCCGCATTCCAATAGCCCCGATCGTCACACGTCCCACGTCAGGATGTCCTGTTCGGATTTGTCTTTGTCTTCCCACTCCTCGGCGTCCTCCGGGGGTTCTTTCATTTCCGTGATGTTGTAGCCGAGCTCGCGCCACTGGTTGGCGAGGTACTCGTTCCACTGGGTGTAGTGCTCCCACTCCTCCGGCAACTGGTCCTCCGGATAGATCGCCTCAACCGGGCAGACCGGTACGCACGCGTTGCAGTCGATGCACTCGTCGGGCTGGATGGCGAGGAA
>CAZBIB010000065.1:0-1893 GCA_964491575.1 uncultured Salinivenus sp.
TACGCCCTCCGCCGCTTCCGCGGCATCATCGACGACCTGGTGGTCTACGCGGACAATATGCGCGAAAACATGAAGGCCACTTACGGCCTCTACCACAGCCAACGCCTCATGCTGAAGCTCATCGACACGGGCCTGAGCCGCGAGGAGGCGTACGACCGCGTGCAACCCCTCGCCATGACAGCGTGGGAGGAGGAGCGTCCGTTCCAGGAGGTGGTGGCCGAGGCCGACGCCATTACAGAAGTGCTCACCGACGATGAGATTGAGGAGGCCTTCGATCCGTCCTACCACGTGCGGAACGTGGACCGGATTTTTCGGCGGGTGGGGTTGGAAGAGTAAGGCACTCGGGCCGGAAGGGGAGATCCGCGGTCTCGACAGTTGACGTTGGGGACGCTTCGTTCGATTATGAGCGGTCCCCTTCTCCGCACCAAGCCCCGCGATTTATGATTGAGCACATCCTTCATCTGATTTGTGGGAGTGTTCTCCTGGTCCTTCTTCTCCCCAGAGCGGGCCATGCGTCCGACTCCACGGCGGTCGATCCGCTGAATGTCATGACGTACAACATCCGGTATGACAATCCCGACGATACCGGGGCAATGGACTGGGACAGTCGCCGCGACAAGGTTGCGAGCATGATTCGCTTCCACGACGCGCACGTAGTGGGAACCCAGGAGGGAAAGCTCCACCAGCTCATGGACCTCGAGGACCGGCTTCCGGGCTACGAATGGGTCGGGGTCGGACGGCAGTCCGGCGGCGACGAGTTCTCGGCGCTGTTTTACGAGACGAGCCGACTCACCCTGATTGATCACGATACCTTCTGGCTCTCCACGACGCCCAACGAGCCCGGAAGCCAAAGCTGGGGCGCGGCCCTTCCGCGGATTGCGACGTGGGCCCGATTCCGGGACCGCCGCTCCGGAGACACTCTTTTTGTGCTCAATACGCACTTCGATCATGAAAGCGAAGAAGCCCGGGCCAAAAGCGCTCGGCTCATTTCCGAAACGGTTGGGGCGCTCTCTGAAGACGATCCGGTTGTTGTGATGGGAGACTTCAACGCGCTGCCCTCTGCGCCTCCCTATCAGATCCTCACCCGGTCCGGCGAGGAGGCCCCGCCGGTACCGCTCCGCGACGCCCTGAAGGCATCCGAGCAGTCCCACCACGGTCCCGTCTCTACCTACAACCACTTCGAATCCACTGTCCAACCCGACCGGCGGCTCGATTATATTTTCGTCGGTCCCCGCCTTGCCGTCCAGCGACATGGGCACCTTTCGGGCCGATGGGACGGACAGTATCCGTCGGATCACCTGCCGGTGCTGGCGGAGGTGACGATCCGGCAGTCGGAGGGAAACTAACCGCTCGTTCGGGGAGGATTCTGTCTCCGCGCAGCGTTCCGACAGAGGCATCCCGGCGGCTGTCGGAATTGCCGAGGGAGAAGTAGTCTTCGGGCTGCGGCCATGCCATTAAATCGATTCCGGAAGATCGTCGGGAGCGCAAAAGAGAGGTGACAGACGCGGATCGGCGAAGCACTGAAGACCCTCGACCTGCCGGCCAGCTATGCATGGAGCTTTGGGCAGCGCGTGCAGCGGGAAGAGGGGCAGCAGGCCACCATGATGATGAACCTGTTCTGGGTCTTCGCGCTCGGCGTGGAGGAGGTCGCAGTTAACATTTTCTTCTTAAAGGTAGGGTAGTCACCGTCCATGCGGCGTGTTCTGGAGGGACGCGAGATGGGAGCGAGTCGGCGCGGGGGGCGATGTCTCGATTAGGGAGACGGCGTCTCGACAGCCCGGCTCGACCGTTTCACGACCTCCTCTACCAATTCTTCCCTTGCGCCATGGACAGTGAACGAGACGTTTCTCGCCGCGACTTTCTTCAACGCCTGGGGGCGCTAGGCATCGCCGG
>CAZBIB010000065.1:1993-13752 GCA_964491575.1 uncultured Salinivenus sp.
GGCAACGGCGGGCAGGATGTTGCACAGACCTTTGAGGTCACCGTTGAGGAGTTTGGCAGCGACTACCCGTACAGCGATCAGAACAATATCGGGGCGGCCTTTGCAATTGACGGCGATCCCGGCGAGGTGATTACGCTTGAGCGCGGGGAGACCTACGAGTTTGACCTTCAGGGAAGCGTCGCGGAGGGTCCGGGCGGGTTTCCCCATCCCTTCTACATTGGACAGACCGCAGAGGGGCAGGGGGGCGACGAATTTAATGACGGCGTCGAAAACGCAAAGGCCACGTCGGGGACGGTCCGGTTCACGCCGCCCTCGAACGCCCCGGATACCCTCTACTACCAGTGCGACAATCACGCATACATGGGCGGCGAGATTGAGGTGACGGGGTAGAGCAGTGGCCCCTCCTCCTCGCGGGCGTCGTCCGCTGGCTCGCCTCCGCCCAGGCGACGGCGTCCGCGCAGGAAGGGGCCCTCAGGCCGATCACAGTACTGTCGGCCAATTCGTCGTCGGACGCCTCCACCGCGGCCGCCCCGTCGGAGGGCAGTCCTCAGTTCACTCCCAATGCGTCGCCATGCCGTGGGTGAGGTCGAACGTGGGCACCATACCGGATGGGTCACGCTGGGAATAGGAGTCGGACTCTTTGCGGGACTGAGCGTCCTCCTGCGGCTGCCCGATCTGGTGGCCGGCACCGTTCCGACCGATCCGGTGCGCTATCTCGACCATCCCGTCCGGGTGTACTACCTCTTCAGCCTCGATCTCTTCGTCCTGGTCTCCCTCCTGGCCATAGTGCCGTACTCGGCGGGAGTCTCTCGCGTCCGGGCCGTCGTGGTGGGGAGTATCCTTTTCCTCCTGGTGTACCGCATGTACGACGCGACCGTCTTCGCGATGCTACACCGGAGTCCAATCTTGTACGCCGACGCGTCACACCTCGTGGGGACTGCGTACCTGGTTGCAAATGTGTCTCTGTCGTGGCGAGTGCTCGGCGGCATCGGGGCAGGAATCGGGCTGTTTGGAGGGCTCTGCTGGACGCTCCCCACGGTTGTGCGACGATTGCACCGCCAGGTGGCAGCGCCGATGGGGCGCCGGAGCGTGCTTGCCGCCAACGCGGTGGTGTGGCCGCTCATCGTCTTTGCGGTCATCGCGCATCGAGGGACGTACCTGCACCGGGCGACCTACCAGAGCGTCTGTCTCTCCACCACGGAGTGTCTCGTCCGAAACGTCGGAGCATCCCTGACGCTGCGCCAAGCGGTGGCAACCCGGCCGAGGGAGGGGCGAGATTCGACCTACGCGAACTACTGGGCACTGGACTGGGATCGGTCCCCGTCGCTGTATCTCGTCATGATTGAGTCCTACGGATCGATCCTGGCGGCGCCGGAGAGCCCTGTGCCCTACGATCGGTTCATGGGACGCATCGCCGACTCGCTTCGGGCGTCCGGGTGGCACGTGGCAACTGCGCAGAGCGAGGCGCCCGTGTTCGGCGGGCTCTCGTGGCTCAGTGCGGCCACGTTGTTCCTGGGCACGCCCGTGGAGCACCAGCCCCTGTTCGAAGTGCTGCGGCCCACGCTCCCGCGCTACCCGCACCTCGTGCGTCTGCTCCGGGAGCAGGGCTACGAGACGGGAGCGCTCCAGCCCCCGGTCCGGGTGCGCCCGGGCCTCCGCGTGGGCAATCCGTACGGATTCGACCGCACGTTTTACCTGCGCGATCTCGATTACCGGGGGACGGAGGTGGGGTGGGGCATCGTACCGGATCAGTACAGTCTGTCCGTCGCGCACGAGCGGTTCGTGGAGACGACCGAGGCGCCGTTCTTCCTCTTCTTTGAGACCGTGACGCCCCACGGGCCCTGGAGCACGCCGCCTCCGCCCCTCGTGGCCGACCCCGCGATTCTGAATCACCCCGTCCCACAGAGGTCGGCGACACCGGCCTTCATGGCCGCCGCGGAGCAAAGGGGGCACTCCTCGTGGTCGAAGCGGTCGAAGATGGAGCGCCTCTTCCACCACATCCAGTACGACTGGCGCGTCCTGACGGACTACTTGCGCACGCGGGCCCCTCCGAACAGCCTCATCGTCCTCGTGGGAGACCACCAGCCGTACTTTGCGGACACGGAGAGCCGAGCGACGCCCCTCCACGTGCTGAGTCGGACGGAGGCCCTGGTCCGCCGCTTTCACGACTACGGATTTGTCCCCGGCCTTCGCCCGTCGCCCGAAGCGGCGTCCCTTTACCACTCGGGGATGTACTCGCTGCTCGTGCGCGTCCTCACGGCCCACGATCGCGCCGCGAAAAGCGACTCCTCGACCGCGCTTCCCCCGTACCGACCCCGAGGCGTCGACCGGGCCACCCTCCTGCCCGACCGTCCCTGACACAGCCTCTTGCTGAACCGTGTCTTCGTTTCCCACCCCTGCACCCGTCGCCACGAAGGCGGACGTCCGGGCCTTCTTCGACGACTTGGCCGCCCACCCCGCCGAGCGGCACGGTCCCGCCGAGGCGCTCCTCCAGCATCGGCTATGCGTGCTCGACCGACATGCCCAGTTCGAGGCCTCCGATGTGGTGCTGGACGTGGGGTGCGGGGATGGAGCGCACCTGCGAGCCCTCGCCGATCGCATCGATCGGGGCATTGGAGTCGACCTCTCGCCTCGGATGATTCGGGCGGCCCGACGCCAGACGCGGCATCCGTCCCTCCACTTCCGGGTGGGCGACGCCGAGCGCCTCGCGTCGGTGCCCGCCGCGTCGGTCGACACGGTGCTGTGCGTGGGGGTGCTGGAGCACCTGCTGTATCCGGATCGTGCTCTTCAGCAGGTAGTGCGGGTACTGAAGCCGACGGGGTGCTTCGTCGCCCTCACCCTCAACGGGGCGCACTGGTGGTACCGCCTCGCTGATCGCCTGCGCGTCCCGACCCGTCACCTCGCGACAGACCAGCGGCTGTCCCCCGCCCGCGCCCGGCGGATGCTGGGGGAGAGCAGCCTCCGTCCCGACGTAGGCTTCTGGCGCTTCGTCCCGAGTGGCGACCTGCCTCGGCCCCTGTCGGGTCTGTGTCGGGTCCTGGACGCACTGGGCCGGCAAGTGGCCCCGGCCTTTCTGCGGGGCGGGCTCCGGCTGGTCGGGCGGCCGGAGCAGGGATAGACAGCGGGGGACCCTCTCCTTGTCGAACAACCCGGGTCGAGGTCAGTGAGTGAGTGCGGCGTTTTGCTCACTCTTTGCACTGGATTTTTCCTCCTCGATGCCCGACGCGGACGCCCGGTATACTCCCATTGAGGACTACGCCCTCATCGGCGACTGTGCGAGTGCCGCCCTCGTGGGAAAACGCGGCTCCATCGACTGGCTCTGCTGGCCCCAGTTCGACAGCCCATCCATCTTCGCGGCTCTTCTCGATGCGGACGAGGGGGGCTACTTCCAGATCCGACCTGTGGAAGACTTCACGGTGGAGCGGCGGTATCTTCCCGACACGAACGTGCTGGAGACGACCTTCACAACGGACTCTGGGGTGCTTCGGCTCACGGACCTGATGCCCGTGGCCGAGCGAGCGGCATACCAGCGCGAGCTGAGGCCCGATCACGAAATTCTGCGCCGAGTCAAATGTGTGGAGGGAACGGTTGCGGTGGCTGTCATCTGCGATCCGAAGCTCGAGTACGGTCGAATTGAGCCGTCGCTCGAGGATCGCGGCCCGCACGGGTTCCAGTACAATCACAAAGACGCCGTCCTCACACTTCGGAGCGAGCTGCCGCTCACGTTATCGCGAGGGCGCGGTGCGCTGTACGGGCAGTGGACGCTCCGCTCGGATGAGCGACATTTCCTGTCCCTTACCTACGATCAGGGCGAGCCCGCTGTCTTGCCCCTTCTGGGCGAGCATGCGGAGGAAAAACTCGAACGAACGGTTGTCTTTTGGCGCGACTGGGCCTCGCACTGTGAGTATGAGGGGCCGTACCGGGAAACGGTGGTCCGGAGTGCCCTCGTGCTCAAGCTCATGACGTTCTCTCGTTCGGGGGCCATCGTGGCCGCCCCGACGACCTCTCTTCCAGAATCTATTGGGGGCGAGCGAAACTGGGACTATCGCTACTGCTGGCTCCGCGACGCTGCCCTCGCGCTCCGAGCACTCTACGAGCTGGGCTATGAGGCGGAGGGGCGCGCCTTCTTCTCGTGGCTCCTGCATACCACTCGGCTCACGGCCCCCAGGTTGTCCGTTCTGTACGATGTGTACGGCAACACCAACATCGAGGAGGAGGTCTTGCCACATCTGGAGGGCTATCGACAGTCGAAGCCCGTTCGGGTGGGGAATGGAGCGCACGATCAGCTCCAGCTCGACACGTATGGAGAGCTCGTGAGCGCGGCGTACGAGTTTGTGCGCCGCGAGCAGCAGTTGGATGGGTGGCACGCTCGTCTGCTAGAGAGCCTTGGCGACGAGGTGTGCGAGCGGTGGAGGGAGCCGGACGAGGGCATTTGGGAGGTGCGGTCGGGCCGGTTCCATCACACCTTCTCGAAGGCGATGTGCTATGTGGCTCTGGAGCGGCTGGTCGAACTCCACGAGGCGGGATACGTCAATGTCGATGTGGATCGGTACCGGGACGAGTGCAAGCAAATTCGGACCGCTGTGGAGAAGCGTGGCTACAGTGAGGAACGCGAAAGCTATGTGGCTGTCTTCGACGGCGATACCCTAGACGCCAGCCTGCTCCTCCTCCCCCTGTACGGATACACGAAGGCCACGGCTCCTCGGATGGAAGCCACCTTTGCTCGGATTCACGAGGAGCTGGCCCAGGATGGGCTCCTCTACCGTTATCCGGTCGGTACGAACGACGGCCTCTCGTCCGAAGAAGGGGCCTTCGGCATTTGCAGCTTCTGGGACGAGGAAATGTTTGCTCGCCTCGGTCGGCTTGACGAAGCGCGGGAGAATCTGGACCAGACGCTCTCCTTCGCGAACGACCTTGGCCTCTTTGCCGAAGAGATTGACCCCGACACGGGGGCGTTTCTGGGCAACTTTCCCCAGGCGTTCACGCACATTGGCCTCATTAACGCCGCCATTACGATTGCCAAAGGGGCCGACGACGAAGCTCCCTCGTTGACTGACGCCAACTAACGCGACCCTCATGTTTACGACCCTTGAGTTGTTTGTTGGAGAGGCCTTACTGTGGGGCTTCTTTGCCACGGGTGTCCTCACGCTGCTCATGTCGGCAAGCCAAGGCTTCGGCGTGTCTCGCATGAGCTTTCCGTTTATGATTGGGACCATGTTTACCCCTCGGCGTAGATGGGCCATGATCCTCGGCTTCACGTTACACTTTGTGTTCGGAACCGCGTTTGCCCTGCTCTATGCGCTCGTCTTTGAAGGATGGAGCCTGGCTACTTGGTGGATCGGCGGCCTACTCGGAATCTTCCACGGCCTGTTTATCCTCATTGTCATCATGCCGGTGCTCCCGGATCTCCATCCCCGCATGGCGAGCAAACACCATGGTCCTGCCCCGACCCGCCAGCTGGAGCCGCCCGGATTTATGGCGCTCAACTACGGACACAGTACCCCCACGATTACACTCGTGTCGCACATTGCCTACGGGGTGATGTTGGGGGCCTTTTATTGATTCAGGGAACCCCGTCCCGGCGTCAACCGACCGCTGATCGTGAGAGTGGAAGAGAGGCGTTTCTCATTCGGGCAATTCATCACTCACTGTTCGGGTCGGGGCGTTTGAAGGGCGTGGAGGGAGTGACGTCCGAGACGGTCATGTACGCGTCGACTGCGTAGATCAGGGATCGGGCGCGTTTGCTGAGAAAGTCCCAGTCGTTAAAGCGGGCCCGCAGCGCCGTGAGGTCGATGACGGTAATTCCCTCCGCCGAGAGGTGGTCGGAAAACGGCGAGGTCTCGCCCTGCGCGGAACCGGTCAGATACGGGATGCACTCTCCGCCGGAGCCCTGCCCGGAGCCCTGGTTTTGGCCTCCGTTGCAGTCGACGAACATGTGGAAGCTCTCCTTCCCCCGCAGCGTGCGCGTCCACTCCGACACAAACGTGCCGAGCGGAACCCGGGGATCGAGATCCGTCCCGGGATGCCGGCCGCTGTGGAGTCCGCCGAACTTGTAGAAGACACGGGGAGCCTCCCCGGTTTGCTTCTGCACGGTGCGGACGTGGTCCACGAGGGTGCGCTTCATGTAGTTCTCTCGGGTCACACCGCTGTAGTAGAAGGATCCGGTGTCGCGCACGTAAGGTGCGTAAATCTGGTTGCTCGTGATCAGGGCGTCGATCCGAGCCAGCGCCTTTTCGTCGCCTCGCTTTTCGAAGGCCTTCCGTAACTTGCGCAGGGCCTCCGGTTCCGCGTTGCCGAGGTAGTCCTTGTCGTGGGCCCACTCGCTGCGCATGCGAGACCGCGTCTCGTGCACAGCGGTTCGCTCGCGCTCCGTCTCGGCCTGCTCGGCCAGGGCGTCGAGGTGGAGCGGCAGGCTGGACACGAACTCCTGGTCGAGCCCCCAGACGGTGCCGCCTGCATTTCGGATCCGGGCCGCAAGGCGCGCCTCCTCTTTCCAGTCGAGGAAGGCGAAGGGAGCGGCCTTGTAGCTGGTGATGAGATCCGACAGGGCCGCAAAACCGCCCCGGTCCACCGCAGTGTTCACGTGCTGTGCCGCGAAAGGGCCGATTTCGAGGGCTGCATGGTCATAGCCTGCAGCGTGGAGTCGCTCGTAGAGAGCGCCGGCCACGGCGGGAATTTCGGCCGTTCCGTGCCGTTCGCCGATCATGAAGTGGTGGGCGTTCCGCCCCAGTTCGACCAACCAGTCGGCACCCTCTCCCTCGAGTTGACTGTCGTTCAGGGTCAGATGATAGGTGTTGGCCGTCACGATGCTGTCGAAGGCGGCGCGCACAGCCGCCGAGTCCGACTGCTGGGCATGGGCGGGGACGCCACTGAGGCCGAGCAGAGCGAAGGCGGTGAGTAGGAGAAAGGAGAGGGTGCGAGTCGACATGTGTGCCGAAGGGCAAATTTAGAAACGGAAAGCGAAGGAGAGACGGAGAGCGGAGGGGGGCTCTCAACAGTATTACTCCCCGCGCGGGACCGGATTCAGGGGCTTAGAGTGCTGCACGTCGGGGATGGCCACGTAGGCGTCCATCGACACGATCGCTTCGTGGAGGTCGTCGGGCAGGAAATCCCAGTCGAAGTAGCGAGGGCGAAGAGCACGCATGTCGATGATTGTGATCGTGTCCTCGTGCAGGTGCTTTGTGAAGGGGCTCTTTTCGCCGCCCAGCCAGGCAGTGCAGGCTCCCCCGCCGCCCTGGCCGGTCTTCGGAATCTGCCCGCCGTTGCAGTCGGCCATTACGTGGAACGTGTCTTCTCCGCGCGCTCGGGCCCACTCGGCCATGAAGCCCCCGAGCGGAATGTAGATCCCTTCCGATGAGTGTTTGGTGGTATGAGCGTTTTTGTGGAAGACCTTGGGCGCCTCTCCATGCTCCTCCTCCCATTGCCGGATGTGGTCGATCAACTGCTCTTTCATGAGGGTCTCCCGGCGGGTTCTGCTTTCGAAGAAGGAGCCGGTGTTTCGCACGTAGGGGGCGTAGATCGCGTTGCTCTCGAGGAGGGCGTCGATGCGAGTCAGGGCCTTCTCGTCACCTCGCGACTCGAAGGCTGCCCGAAGCGTCTGGAGGGCTGATGGCGGAGCGGCCGCGACGGCGGGTCCTTTCTCCCCACCCCATGCCTCCGTCATCTGCGTGTGGGCGTGCTGGACCGCCTTTCGCTCGCGGTCGGTCTCGGCCTGCTCGGCCAGCGCGTCGAGGTGCATTGGGAGACTAAAAATGAACTCATAATCGATCCCCCAGATCGTAGTGCCGGCTTCGACCATTCGGGCGGCCATCTCCGACTCCTCTCTCCGATTGAGAAAGGGAATCACCGGTCCCTCATAGCGGGTGATGAGCTCCTTCAGGGCCGGGTAGCCGCCCTCTCTGAGCACCTCGGTCGTCGCCTCGCCTGCGAAGGGACCAATCTCCAGGGCGACAGGACCGTAGCCGTGCTCGCTCAACCGTTCGTAGAGACTGGCGGCCACCTTGGGAATCTCGGACGTGCCGTGGCGCTCCGACATTAGGAAGTGATCGACCTCGCGGCCCCGGGCTTCCAGCCAGTCGGCGCCCGGTCCAGTAAGTTTGCCGTCCTCCAATGTGGCGGTGTAGGTGTTGGCGGTTACAATGCTGTCGAGGGCCGCACGCACAGCCGCCGAGTCCGGGTCCTGGGCGTGGGTGGGGGCGGTGCCGGGGCCGAGCAGGAAGAGGATGGTGAGGGAGAGAAACAGGGTGCTTCGAATCGACATGTGTGTCGAAAGGAAACTTGAGAGACAGAACACGAAGGCCGTTATGCCAGCAGCCCAGTCGTCAGGAGCATAGCTCCGAGGAGGGTGACGATCAGCTGCAGGACGAGCAGGCGGAGCGTTGAGAGGCGCTTATTGGAAGAGGTGGACGGGCGGGCAGAGGAACGGCGGGTCGTGTGAGCGTTCATGGCATCGGCTGGGTTGAGTTGGGAGGGACGCAAATGGGGAGCGGTGCGGATCGCGAGGCCTCTCGGCCCCTCGGATCGTTCCCGCGCTCCCAGCCACAGTAGACAGGGGCATTCGCGGATCGGTTGCACTCGCGTCCAGACAAGGGTCGGTGGGAGCATTGGCCCCGTGTTGAGGTGGAGAGCAACGTGCACAACGGGTCGGTTGCCGCGATACACGTTCGGGGGCGGATCCTTCGGTCCGAGCGCTGTTGGTTCGCTGAGAGAGCCAGCTATTCTCTCAGCAACGCGCGAAAGCCCGCCTGCTCGAAGTTCCCATCGGCCGTGAGGGCACTGCGGATGTCCCGATCCCGCATCACGACGAAGGAGATGCAGTCCGTGAGGCTCTATGACTTGTCCGGGCGCTCCCTCCGCGGGATAAAGCGGCCGAAAAACGGGGCAGGAAGCCCGACCGTCCGGAACGTGATTTCGACGCGTCGTCGTTACAATACCGACAGCGCATCTCGCCTCGCTGATCGACGCGAAAAATCTCGACGGGCTCAGCATGGTCACTCAGTGCAACGACGCGTATCGGGAGTCTCCTTCAGCCGCGGGACTGCTCGCCGCCGCGATTGCGTTTCTCATTGGCCTTGCGCCTCCAACAGCGACGGGGCAGAATCTGGGGACTGTAACGGGAACGGTCACGGGGGCAGAGAGGGGCACTGCCCTCATCGGGGCGACCGTTGTGCTCCAGAGGATTGGCGACCCGGCGGTCGTGCGGGAGACGAGAACCGCCTCAAACGGCACCTATCGGTTTACTCAGATTCCCCCCGGCCGCTACGTGATCGAAGTGGTGTCGCTCGGGTACCAGCGGCGCCAAGTTCCCCTGACGATAGAGATGGGCGAGTCGCGGGGAATTGACGTTGCGCTGCGAGCCGATCCCTTTAGCTTTAAGACGGTGGCGGAGGCGCCGTCGCGACGGCCGCAACAGCTCCTGGAGGCGCCGGTCTCAGCTACCGTCCTGGAGCCGGCCCGCATCCGCCGCGAGGCAATGACGTCCTCGGTGGAGGCCCTGCGCTCCGTGGTGGGCGTCGACATGGCCCAGACCGGGGTCGACCGACGGGAAGTGGTCCTCCGCGGCTTCAACAGCGCATTTTCGACGGCGCCCTACGTCCTCACGGACTACCGGGAGGCCGCGGTTCCGGCCCTTGGGCTGAACCTCTACAGTATCATGCCGAACACGACGCTCGACCTCGGTCGCATCGAGGTGGTGCGCGGCCCGGCGGGAGCCCTGTACGGGACCGGTGTGGACGGCGGGGTCCTCCACTTCGTCACGAAAGACCCGTTCCAGCACCCCGGCACGTCCATCGTCGTCTCCGGTGGATCACGAAACTACCTGAACGCCCAGTTTCGCCAGGCCGGCGTGGTCGGCGACGAATTCGGGTACAAGTTCACCGGCCAGTGGGGGCGGGCCGACGAGTGGGCGCTCGATCCCAGCAATCCCAAAGATGCCGAGGAACTCGATCGCTACCGCGTCTACGAGAGTCGAGACGCCGTACCAGCGGGGCGGAAGGTCTCCGGGATTGATCGGGATGGAGACGGAACGCCTGAGGCGTTTCGACTGCGCCGCGAGGACCTGTACCGCCGGTACAATGTGAACGGTCTGCTGAAGTACCGCTTCGGAAATGATACGTCCCTGGGGCTCCGCGGAGGCTACGCGACGCTGACGAGTCCGCTGCAGTCGCCAATCGGCACGCTGCAGGCCACCATTTTCGGGTACACCTACGGCCAGCTTCGCCTGGAGTCGGGCGAGTTTTCTGCTCAGGTGGCCCTGAACCACAATCGGTCCGGCACCGACACGTATCTCTACCGCACCGGTCGCTCCATCGCCGACGAGGGGATGCAGGTGGACGGGCAGTTGCAATATGCGTTCGGGGGCGGGCCCCTCGGCACCGAGTTCCTCGTGGGTGGGGAGGTGGACGTGACGCGGCTGCAGGACACGGCAGATGCGATCAGTCCAGACGAGGACGAGCTCAGCACGGTCGGCACGTACCTCCAGACCACCACGCCCCTTGCGTCCTCGCTCACCCTCACGCTCGCGGGCCGGGCCGACTACCTCAGTGTGCGCGACGAGGTTCAATTTTCGCCGCGGGCCGCCCTCGTCTACACGCCTGCCCCGACGCACGCGCTCCGCGCTAGCTACAACCGCGCCGTGTCGGTCCCTTCGGCTTCCCCGCTTCTTCAGATTGTATCGGCGGCGCCCATGCCCCCGCAGGCCACCATCACTCAAACCTACGAAGTGGGCTATAAGGGCCAGTTTGACGACCGGGGCCGACTGACTGTGGACGCGTACTACGAGACGCGAGACGACGTGCTCGTGCCTCCCCTCCAGTTCCAGAATGGAGACGAACTCGAATACCAGAGTGGGGGCGACATCGAGTACTGGGGGCTGGACGTGGCCGCGGAGCTGAACGCCACCGACAACCTCGCGATCTTCGGCAACACCTCCGTCGTGAGCGACGATTCCTTTGAGGGAAATGGGGCAGGAAAGATTCGACTCAATGCTCCGGCGTTCAAGGTGAAGGGCGGGCTCGACTACCGTCTGCCCCGATTCGACGCAAGCATCGGCGCTACTGCGCACTACGTCGACGATTTTCCCGTCCGCTACGGGCCCTACGTGGGTACGGTCGGGTCCTACGCTTTGCTCGACCTGCGGGCCCGGGCCGCCGTTTCGTCGGTGCCGGGGCTGAGCGTGAACGTCACCGCCAAGAATGTGCTCGGAGCCGAGCACCGCGAGTTCGTCGGCGCGCCCGCACTGGGCCGCATGGTGGTCGCCCGGCTTACCTATGAGCTCCCGTAGTAGGTATGGATGGATGTTTGGAAGGATGGACGGGTGGATGTGTGGAGGGATGGAAGTACGAGAAGACAGGCGACTTCCAGAAAGACTTCCACATCACACTTCCGTACCTCCACACCTATAGTTCACTCGCTCTTTGGGCGCATGGGCGGGCTCGTCGTTGCATCCGCAAGGGCTGATCTGTACCGTACCTTATCCCTGCCTCTCTTCCATGTCGGGAGGAGGCCCCTTCGCCGTTTCTCGATCGTCCGATTCTGATCGGCCATGTTTGGCGACTTTGTGCCGCTCTTCGTCATGATCGCGCTGGCCCTGGGACTGGCCCTCACCCTGCTGGCGGCGGCCGCCTACATCGGCCCCAGTCGCCCCAGCGGAACGAAGACCATGCCGTACGAGAGCGGCATGGATCCGGTGGGCAGCGCCCACGAGCGGTACTCGGTCAAGTTTTACCTGGTGGCCATGATCTTCATCGTCTTCGACGTGG
>CAZBIB010000066.1:0-13666 GCA_964491575.1 uncultured Salinivenus sp.
CCCTCACGGACAAGGTCGAAGACATGGACGAGCGTGTGCAGGAGCGATCGACCACTGACTGAGCTTTCGCTCTCTTTTTTCGTGTCTGTGTGCCATGAGATTTCGAAGACCTGCGGCCTTTCTAACAGCGTTCCTGCTCGCAGGAGCCTGGACGGCCGTCCCCACATTCGCGCAGCAGCGGCCCGTCCCCCCTTCCCAACAACACGCTTCGGTCCAAGCCCCCTCCGCCGTCGCGATGGAGACACTGCCCGCCGTCGACGTGGCGGCGCTCCGGGCCGAAGATCGGGCACGGTCTGATCGAATTGGCCCGTACCGCTACGGGAAGACCGTCGATGCCGGCTTCACCCCGGATCGGCACGGCACCTGGGAACAGCTTCCGTCGGGCAAGTGGCTGTGGCGCCTGCGCATCCGATCGCGGGAGGCCGTCTCGCTGAGCGTGGGCTTTACGCGCTTTCAATTGCCCCGCGGCGCCGCTCTCTACCTGCACGCCCCCGGCGAAACGGCCGTCCACGGCCCCTACACGGCGGCCGACGCAACAGCGGGACAGCATTGGACGCCCCTTGTTCGGAGCGAGCAGCTTATCCTGGAACTGGAGGTCCCTGCCGATCGCCGGTCGGCGGTAGGACTGGTGATTGGAAAGATTGTACACGGGTATCGGGCACTCCCGTCCCGTAGAGACGATGTCCCCGCCAAGTCGGGCAGTTGCAACCTCGATGTGGCCTGCGAGGAGGCGGATCCCTGGCGCAAACAGGTCCGATCGGTGGGGCGGTACACCTACGAAGAAAACGGAACCACTTTCCTCTGCTCGGGCGCCCTGCTCAACAACACCGCCGAAGATAAAACGCCGTACTTCATGACGGCCGAGCACTGCATCTCCACGCCGGAGCAGGCCTCGACGATGGTCTTTTACTGGAATTACCAAAACCGAACGTGCCGCTCCCTTGGCAGCCCCGAAAATGGCACGGTTACGGACGATGATCCGGGCGAACAAACCTCTTCGGGAGCCGAACTGCGAGCCCGGTCCGGCAACTTTCACCAATCGAACGAGATTACAGGAAAACCGGACCTCGCGCTCGTCGAAGTGGACGACGAGATTCCGGACAGCTACAACCTGTACTTCAGTGGGTGGAGCCGAGCTGGGAGGGCCACATCGGAGGCCACCACAATCCACCATCCCGCCGGCCAAGGAAAACGAATTAGCTTCGACGAGGACGCCTCCACCATCGCAGGCTATGGAAACATAAGTAACGGGAATACGCATCTCCGAATTGGCGATTGGGAGCTTGGCACCACCGAGGCTGGCTCCTCGGGGGGGCCGCTCTTCAACGCCGAACGGCGCATCGTCGGCGTGCTCTCGGGGGGATTTGCCGGATGCGGCAATGGTAGCCCGTCGGAGGACAACGACGAACCCGACTGGTATGGGCGCCTTGCTCTCGGGTTCGAGAGTGGCGACTACAACGGCACGACCCTCGCCGACGTGCTGGATCCCGAAAATACGGGCACGGAGATGCTTGAGGGACTGCCCCTGTCGAACGGGATAGACACTACGCCACCAGCCCCAATCCAAAACCTCCGGATCAGCCGGGTGAACACGCGGGAGCAAACCGTGACCCTGCAATGGACGGCAACAGGGGATGACGGACAGACCGGAACGGCTCTGCGCTACGACCTGCGATTCGATACGACCCGCATCGAATCGGCCTCCGACTTCGAACAGGCAACGTCTGTGGAGGCCCCTCCCCTCCCGTCCAAGGCCGGTCAATCTGAACAGGTGGTCGTCGACGCGTCGGACGGGCTCCGTCCGGACCGCAGCTACCATTTTGCGGTCGTCGCGGAAGACGATGCGGGAAATCGCTCTCCCATGACTATGGGCAAACGGAAGGCCGTCCTCGTAAAGGACATAGAGATTGAGAAGGGAGGCGTCGCCGCTGGAGCGAGTCGTTCAATCTCCGAGACGCGGTTCGTCCTCAACGACACCCAGCAGCTGCGCGTGGCCCTCTATGACCTGCTCGGACGACGAATCCGCGTTCTTCTCAATGAGGAGATCCGAGAGGGCTTCGAGCGGACCGTGCGATTTGAAACGAACTCCCTCTCCAGTGGTCCCTACTTTCTTCGCTTCACCGGGGAGAGCTTTGCGGTGACTCGCAAGATTGTCGTGATAAACTGAACCGGGAAGTCGCTCCCCGCGTCCGCCCCCCTCCGTCATTTATCCGTCTCCATTTTTCGCCGCCACGATGCGGGCAAAGCGGCGCTTGCCCACCTGGAGCACGAACGGCGCCTCCGCAGCGACGTCAATGTAGCGGCCCGTGTCGGTGACCTTCTCCTCGTTAATTGTCACCGCCCCCTGTTCGATCATCCGCCGCCCCTCGCTGTTCGACTCTGTGAGGCCCGCGTGGCGCATGAGGTTGAGGAGGCCGACCTCCTCCTCCCCATCCTCGGTCTCGGGCGCGTACTCCGGAATGTCGTCCGGGACGCCGCCTTCAACCACGGTCTGCTGGAAGTGCTCTTCCGCCCGATCCGCAGCGTCCTCGCCGTGGTACATCTCCACGATGCGCCGGGCGAGCTGCGCTTTCGCCTCCCGCGGATTCGCCTCAGCAAATTTCTTCACCTTCGGGAGCTGCTCGGTGGGAATGTCGGTGACGAGCTCGACGTAGCGGTAGATGAAGTCATCGGGCACCGACATGGTTTTGCCGTACATGTCCTCCGGTGGCTCCGTAATGCCGATGGCATTGTCGAGCGACTTCGACATCTTCTTGGAGCCGTCGGTCCCTTCCAGGAGCGGGAGCATCATGCACACCTGGGGAGCCTGCTCCTGTGCCTCCTGAATGCGCCGCGCCAGGAGCAGGTTGAAGCGCTGGTCGGTGCCCCCGAGCTCCACGTCGGCGCCGATGTGCACCGAGTCCTGCGCTTGGGCCAGCGGATAAAGAAACTCGTGGATGCTAATGGGCTGGCCAGCCTCGTAGCGCTGCTTGAAGTCATCCCGCTCAAGCATTTGCGCGACAGTCTGTTGAGCGGCGAGTGTTATGACATCGCTAAAGGTCATCTCATCGAGCCACTCGGAGTTGTACTGAATCTCGGTCTTGTCCGGATCGAGGACGCGAGTGGCTTGCTCGTAGTAGGTCTGCCCATGCTCGCGGGTCTCTTCCAGGGTGAGCTGTGGGCGCGTCTTGGAGCGACCGGACGGGTCGCCGATCATGCCGGTGAAATCGCCTACGATGAGAACGGCCCGGTGACCCAGATCCTGAAACTGCCGCAGCTTCCGCAGCACCACCGTGTGCCCGAGGTGCAAATCGGGTCGGCTGGGATCGCAGCCGAGCTTGACGATGAGGGGCGTCTCAGACTCTCGCGATTCGCGAATCTTGTCGGCAAGGTCCTCTTCCGGAACGATCTCCTCCACCCCACGGCGGAGAATGTTTAGTTGCTCGTCGACCGGCGGAAAAGCCATGTCTGATTGTTCTGTGTAACTCAAGTTGCGAACTACGTGCTCTTTTCGACAAGACGGCGGTCCGCCGTCCGCAGTCAGCCGTCCCCAACAACGGTCGCCCTTACCAAATACCTCTTCCCCCGACGCTAGAAGTTGTAGTCGCTCCGCTTCTGCTCCATCCGACGCTCCATCTCACGCTCCTTGATGGCCTGCCGCTTGTCGTGCTTCTGGCGTCCCTTTGCGAGCCCAATCTTCAGCTTCGCCCACCCATCCCGAAAATAAAGCGACAGCGGGACGATCGTGTAACCTTCCCGCTCGGCCTTCTGACCCCACTTTTGAATCTCCCGGTTGTGGAGCAACAACTTTCGACTCCGCCGCGGCTCGTGCCCAAAGGGGCCGGCCTCCTCGTACGGCTTCACGTACATCCCGTGGATCTTCATCTCCCCCTCCCGGTCCACCTTGCAGTAGGCCCCGTCTAGACTCGCTTTCCCCTGCCGCACGGACTTCACCTCCGAGCCCTCCAGAACGATCCCCGCTTCCAGGGACTCCTCGATGTCGTACTCGAAGCGCGCCTTTTTATTGCGGGCGATGATCTCGACACCTTCAGCCATGACAGCGAGCAGATTGTGATTGAAAAATCGGGGATTCGTCCTCACGCATCACTCATGACTCATCACTTTCTTCCTCCTCTTCGTCCTCATCGAGATACACAAATGGAAGGTCCGGGACGTCCTCCGTCACGTCGTAGTAGAAGAGATACTTCCGAAACTCGGTGAGACTCGCGATGGCGAGCTTGTCGATCCCGGTGCGGAGGTCTTCCCGATAAAACTCGTTCAGTAAGGCCGTCGTCTCCTGTGCCTGCACCCACACGTCGCGGTTCTCGTCCGCCGCCTTGCCCGAGGCAATGAGGGCCTCGATCATTTCGTCCGTGGCTCGGTCCCGCTTGGTGACGTAGAGCCCCCACACCATCGGGTAGTTGACGAGCTCGTACCACTCGCGGCCGATGTCCATCGTGAAGGGCTCGGGCTGAAGGGACGGCACCTCCGGTCCCACCAGCAGCGCGGCGTCCTCATCCGTGTCGAGCAGCTCTTTGGGCGAACGATCGTCGTACGGGACGAACGTGGGATCGATCTGATAGTGCTCGTGCAGGATGATGCGGGTCACGAGGCGCTCCTGTGCCACGCGCCGGTCGTAGGCGATGGTCTCCGGAAAATCGTGCAGCCCCCCGCTCCACGCCAGCCGGGCATAGGGGTACCGCCACGACACGAGCCCCACGCTCGGGACCACGTCGAGGGCATTGCTCGCCTGCAGGGCCAGCATGCTGGGCATCAGCGCCACCTCGACCTCGTCTTCCACGAGCAGGGCGGCGCACTCCTCCGGCCGATGCCGCTTGATTCGAAACGGATTGCTCACCGCACCGGAGGTGAAGCCGGAAACCAAAAACTCAGCGGGCGGATAGTCCCAAATCGCAAGATCCATAAGTACAGGGAACGAATCCAGGATCGACGAGCACACCGCGACGGACGGGGGAGCGCCCCCGCCACAGGCGCGACACCGTTACTCGTCCTGAATGCGCTCCTGAATGCGGGCCTCCTTCCCGGATAGGCCACGCAGATAGAAGAGCTTCGACCGGTTCACGACCCCGCGGCGGACGACCTCGATTTTGGCGACGCGTGGGGAGTGAAGGGGGAAAATGCGCTCCACTCCTACGCCCTCGGACACCTTGCGGACCGTAAAGGTCTCGTTCGGGCCCGAGCCGCGGCGCTCGAGACAGACGCCCTCAAATTTCTGGATACGCTCCTTTTCGCCCTCGACCACGCGCAGGTGCACGTTAACCGTGTCCCCGGCGTCAAAGTCCGGTACGTCGTCGCGGAGTTGCGTGGCCTCGACGACGCTCATTAGATCGTTAGCCATGGCAGAAAATGTCGTTCGGTGAGAAGAAACAGTTTGGAAATCAGCGATGCTGAAAGCGGGACCAACAACCCAAAAACTATGACTCGCCCGACGGTTCAGGCGCCTCCGGCAGAAGGTCGGGACGTCGCTCTCGCGTTTTCTCGAGCCGCTTCTCATCCCGCCACTGCGCAATGCGCTGGTGATCACCAGAGCGGAGCACCTCCGGCACCTGTCGCCCCCGAAACTCCGCAGGACGGGTGTACACCGGAGCGCCCAGTAATCCATCCTGAAACGAGTCGGTGAGCGCCGAGGAGCTATCGCCCAGCGCGCCCGGAACGAGTCGCACCACCGCGTCGATCAGCACGAGGGCCGGAAGCTCGCCGCCGCTCAGGACGACATCCCCGATCGACAACTCGCGGGTTACGAGCGCGTCGCGGACCCGCTGATCAATGCCCTTGTAGTGTCCGGCAATAAGAATCAGGTGCCCCTGCATCGAAAGGCGATTGGCCATGGACTGGTCCAGCCGCTCACCGTCCGGCGTGAGGTAAATCACCTCGTCTGCCGCCCCTTCTGCCTCCTCGATCGCCTCCACGGCCCGAAACAGCGGCTCCGGCTTCAGGACCATACCCGCCCCGCCCCCAAACGGACGATCGTCAATCTGCCGATGCTTGTCGGTGGCAAAGTCCCGCAGGTCGTGCACCTGGAGGGTGACCACGTTCGCCTCCTGCGCCCGCTTCAGGATGCTATGGCGCAGAGGAGCCTCCACCAGCTTCGGCAGCGCCGTCAGAATGTCAATTCGCATCTCCCCAGCCATAGCGGCGCGGATGAATGACCGTCAGTGATTAGGTTTCCTCGTCCCGGCACCGTTGGCGGAACAGACCGCCGTCATTCCCCCATCAGACCCTCGATGGGACGCACGACGACGTGCTCATCGTCTTCGTCGATGGCGAGAATAAAATCGTCCACCGCCGGGATCATCGTCTCCTCCCCGTCGGTCCCGACCACCACGAACATGTCCTGTGCCGGCATCTCCATGAGGTTGGCGACGGTCCCGAGGACGGCCCCCTCCTCCGTAACCACCTCCCAGCCAACGAGGTCATGGGCGAAGAGCTCGTCCTCCCCGAGTTCGAGCGCCTCTTCGATGGCGAAGACTTTAAACTTGGAGACGGCCTCCGCATCGTCCCGATCCTCAATGCCCTCTACCCCCAGAATGACCGTCGTGCCCCGCTTCGTCTGCTGGTAGCGCACCGAGGCAACGGCGTGTCGCGTCACGCGGTGGGGCTGCGCCCCCATAAAAACAGCCGGAAGCTCCTCGAACCGGGCCGGGTCGTCGGTGGCTCCCGGATCAATCTTGAGCTCGCCCTTCATCCCGTGTGGACGAAAGACGAAGCCCACCTGGATGAGATCGGTGGGCGGCACGTCCGCAAAATCCGGACGCTGCTCGCCGGAATCGGAGGGGGAAGCCTTCGGGGTCGACATTGCACAGGGAATGTGGCGTCCCGCTTAAGCTACTCGTCTCGGGTCTCCTCTTCGTCATCGGCATCCTCGTCGGCATCGGCCGGTGGTTCCTCGGACGCCTCGGTGTCTTCTGCGGATTCGTCTGTGTCTTCGTCGACGCCATCCGTTTCCGCCCCGGCATCCGCCTCCTCAACATCATCGGTCTCCGCCTCGCCCTCTTCCTGAACCACCGAGAGGGGCGTGGCCTGAGCCCGCAATTGAGCTTCTTCGTCGATCTCCTCGGCCCGCTCGCGCTCGCGCTCCAGCGGGTCTTTTCCTCGGGGTCCGACGGCGATCTTCAGATCCTCTCCCCGCTGAGCCATGCGCTCCCGGAAGTTCTCTACGGCTTCCTCAATCTCGGACGGAGGCTCGCCCTTCTTCTTCAGGTGATGGTGGAGCATAATACCCCGACGGCGAAGAATGGAGCGCACCGTGTCACTGGGCTGCGCGCCATTTTCGAGCCAATAGAGAGATCGTTCCTCGTCGAGCCACACCTCCGCGGGTTCGTGAAGCGGATAGTAACGGCCAATGTCCTCAATGTAGCGGCCGTCCCGCGCATCGCGCTGGTCGGCGGCCACGATCATATAAATCGGAATTTTTTTGCGCCCGATGCGGCGCAGTCGAAGCTTAACAGACACGTCGTCGTTCGATCGGGTTCAGTTCGAAAGTCGTGAAGAAAGTTGTGCTGTGAGTCGAAGAGCCTACGATTCCTCCATCGGTCTAGCGAGGACTCTGGCTTGTGCCCCCACCCCCCCCCGGAATCTTGTCCCGGAGCTTGGTCACGCAGACGTCCCGCCCCGGCCTCGGCCTCGTCTGCCGAGTCTGCATCAGGTCCATCAATTCCTCGAATTGGCTGACGAGTTGGTTCACGTCCCGGACTTCCGTCCCACTGCCGCGCGCAATTCGGCGGCGGCGCATCCCGTTCAGAATGTTGGGATTGGCACGCTCCTCGGGCGTCATCGACTGAATGATGGCCTCGATGTGCTTGAACGCATCCTCATCGATGTCGAGGTCGCTAATCTTGTTTCCGATCCCCGGAATCATGCCCATGAGCTCTTTGATCGAGCCCATCTTCTGGATGCGCTGGAGCTGGTCGTAAAAGTCCTGAAGGTCGAACTCCTCGGAGCGGATCTTCTGCTGGAGGCGCTCGGCCTCTTTCTGGTCGTACTGCTCCTGGGCCCGCTCCACGAAGGAGACTACGTCCCCCATTCCCAGAATGCGCTGGGCCATGCGGTCGGGATAGAACGGCGTGAGCGCGTCGAGCTTCTCCCCAGTAGAGGCAAACTTGATCGGCTTGTCGACGACCGTCCGGATCGAGAGCGCGGCGCCCCCTCGCGTGTCCCCATCGAGCTTCGTGAGCACGACGCCGTCGTAGTCGATCCGCTCGTTGAACTCTTTGGCGGTGTTTACGGCATCCTGCCCCGTCATGCTGTCGACGACGAACAGGGTCTCGTGCGGCTCGACGGTCGATTTAATGTCCTCGACCTCCTGCATCATCGCCTCGTCGATGTGCATGCGGCCCGCCGTGTCGATAATGACGATGTCTCGGGCCGTATTGCGGGCCTCGGTCACCGCCTCGTTGGCCACGCGCACGGCGTCCTCGACGATGGTCCCATTCTCCTCGATCGAGTAGACGGGCGCGTTCACCTGATCGGCGAGCGTCTTCAGTTGGTCGACGGCCGCAGGACGATACACGTCCGACGCGGCAAGAAGCGGCGCGTGGCCTTCTTTGCGAAAGTGACGGGCCAGCTTGGCGCAGAACGTGGTCTTTCCGGAGCCCTGCAGGCCAGCGACGAGAATCACCGTTGGCGGCGTATCCGCCATTTCAATCTCCTCGTGCTTCTCGCCGAGCACCCGCGTCAGCTCATCGTGGATGATTTTCGTAAACTGCTGCCCCGGTGTGACCGACGTGAGCACGTCCTCGTCGGTCGCCTTCTCTTTGACGTTATCCGTAAACTCCTTCGCCACCTTGTAATTGACGTCGGCGTTCAGGAGTGCGCGCCGGATCTCCCGCATCGTCTCGGCGATGTTCACCTCGTCGATGCGGCCCTGTCCGGTCACGGACTGGAGGGCGCTTTCGAGCTTTTCGGACAGACTCTCAAACATGATCGATCGGGGCAACTCGTCTCGTCAATCTCGGCCGCTCGGGAGTATTGGCACCTCCAGAGCGTCAACAGAAATGGTGGAGATCGGCCGTTCTTCCTCGTCGGCGGCTCAACCGGTCTCTATACGGATGGGCGACCACACTTCGATCCGTTTCTGCGGGGGTGTTCATCCATAATTCGCTGCGGTCGACGGGCCGTACGGGGCGGCGTTCTGTAACAGTCTCCGCGCGGAGATCGCTATACAGCCACAAGTCCCGGGATCGATTGGACCTCTCCTCGCGTTATCTCTATAGAATTGTTGTAGCCGTGGGTCTTCGTTCTGTCCCCCATGCCCTCCTCGACGGCCTCTACGTCCAAGGACACGTGGCGGACCCAGTTCCGGGACTACCGCCGATCCCTGTCGCCGGACTCATACCGAGCGCGAAGCAGTTTGATCGGGCATCGTGTGCTAGGAGTCCCCGAGGTGGCCAATGCGCAGGTCATTCACACGTACTGGCCGCTCCCGAAGCGGAGAGAGATCGACACGCGCCTCCTGATTGCCGCCCTGCGGGGGCAAGGTGCCGAGGTGGTGCTTCCGGTGGTTACGAGTTTCGACCCGGAGACGCCCACCCTGGAGCATCGCCGATACGAGGGCCCGGAGGCGCTGACAACGAATCGATGGGGCATCCACGAACCAGTGGGGACGGTACGGGTGCCACCCAAGGCGCTCGATGTCGTCCTCGTTCCGGCCCTGGGAGTGGATCACCGTGGAAACCGACTCGGGCAGGGATCCGGGTACTACGACGCGTTCCTGCAGTCCATGACGTGTCCGCGCATCGCGCTGGTCTACGACGCCTGCGTGGTGCCCTCGCTCCCGAGTGCGCCCCATGACGTGCCGATGACGACCCTCGTGACGGAGCAGGACATCATTCGAATTCCGGACGAACATTGATACATCACCATCCGCCGCTTCCCTTCACAACCTCCCCGCAGTCATGCCGAGCCGCGAACGCACCCGGTCCCGCACGTCGTCGGAGGAGTCAACGGACTCGTTCGAGCAACCGACCCCGTTTGAGGTCGGGGAGACGACCCTGGACCTGGACGACATTTCCGAAGAGGAGCTGGACGACCTCTACTTCGAGGACGACACGGAGGAGTCGAGCCTCTTTAACCTGCCCACCGTGACTGGCCTCACGCTGATCCTGGCCGGGACGATTTATCTTCTGAGTGAGCTCGGCGTGTGGACGGGGCTCGTGTTTTCCGACCTCATCCTCCCGTGGCTCGTCGGGATCGCGGTCATTCTTCTCGGGTTTGGCCTCCTCACGTGGCGGTCGTCGGGCACCTCGGACGAGGAGTCCACCAAGAAGAAGAAAAAAGCCGTGGAGGCCGAAACCGGTCAGACCAAGGTGGTGGAGGAGCCCAAGAAGTCAGGCAAGAAGAAGCTCATGCGCTCCCGGACGGACAAGAAGCTCCTGGGCGTCTGTGGCGGCATTGCGGAGTACCTGAACCTGGACGCCACCCTCGTCCGCATCGCGTTCGTCGTCGGGGTGATTGGATCCGGCGGCCCCTTCGTGCTGGGGTATTTCCTCCTTGCGCTCGTGATGCCCAAGGAGCCCCCGCTGTCGCCGGAAGAGCGGCTGTCGATCATCCGGGACGAGCTCGACGAGGCGTAGCGCGAACGGTTACGCTTCCACGGGCTCCGGCCGGGTGCCGGCAAGGGCTTCCTGGATCGCGTCGGGATCGAAGTAGCGCTGGACCGCATCGTTCACCTCCTCCAGGGTGAGCGCCCGGATTTCCTCGGGAAAATCATCGAGGTAGGAGATGTCGAAGCCGCGCTCGGCGTTGGTGAGAATGGACTGCGCGAGGCGATCGGTGGTGGCAAGGCCCACGGTGTAGGAGCCGGTGATCGTTGTTTTCTTGGCATCCAACTCTTCCTGGGTGGCCCCCTCCACCACGAACTCGCGAATTACGTCCTTCGTCGCGGCGATGCCCTCCTCCACCGCGTCGTGGCTCAGGGTAATGCTCGTCTGCCAGGAGCCGGCGTATCGGGTCGTGATGCCGGACAGGCTCGATCGGATGCTGTAGGTGAGCCCCATCTCGTCCCGCACGGTCGACATGAGGCGCGCCGCAAAGTCGCCACCGAGGATGTAGTTGCTCACGTAGAGAGCCGAATAGTCGTCGTGGTCCCGACGGATCGGGATCGCGTGCCCGAGGCGCACATCTACGTTTGACTTGTCGGGCATCGGCACGACGCTTCGACCCACGTCGGAAGGGGCGGCATCCGTCTCGTAGGTGGCCGGCGTGTCGTGGGGGTCCCAGCCGTCGAACACGTCCGTCACGACCGAGGCTACCTCGTCGTGCTGCAGGTCCCCCACCACGGCGAGGGTCCATTCGGTGGAGCCGAAGTGCGTGTCGTGGTAGTCGCGCACGTCCTGAACGGTGAGGCCCTGCAGGCGCTCCAGGACCGTCTCCGACGCCGGATCGTGGTTGGGGTGCCCCTCGGGAAAGAGCCGCTGGGAGAGGGCCGCGGAAGCTCGGGCCGAGGTCTTTTCCATTCGGCGCTGGATGTCGGCGGCGACCTGCGCACGGGCCTTCTCAAATTCCTCGGAGTTGAACGTGGGCGTCCGGAGCATCTCCGCCATCACGTCCATCACACGGGGGAGGTCCTCGACGAGCGCCCTTCCTGACACTTCGACGTAGAGGCCGTCGCTCGACAAATCGAGTTTGGCCCCGCAGTCTTCGAGCACACGAGCGAGCTCGAATCGATCTCGCTGCTCAGTGCCCTTGTCCAGCAGCGACACCGTGAGCTTCTGTCGCAGAGGATCCCCAGCAGCTGGATCGGGATTCGCGACGAAGGAGCCACGAAACGAGACGATGTCGTCTACGGAGGTACAAAGCGTGAGGAGTCGTCCCGGTCCGGCCTCTCGGTCATGGATGCGCGACGCGAGGTCGGGCGTGGAAGCGGAGGTGCCGTTCATCGAGGAGTCTGAGGGAGCCATCGGAGGGGAAGAATGAAGCAATAACAGGGGAGCGAATTTGCGACCAGCAGGGGGCCGGAGAGCTACGACGTGGGCACGTATCGACCGATGGTGCTCGTCTCGGCCCGCAGATACTGCCGAGCCACGCGCTGCACGTCCTCCACGGTGATGTCGTCGAGGCGATCCAGATACTGCGTGTACAGTTTCCAGTCGCCGGCCGCCAGGGCCTCGTTGAGCTGCGAGGCGACCCGCATCGGCCCGTCGCGGTCAAACGCAATTTGGGCGTGGAGCTGGCTGCGGGCCCGGTCGAGCTCCTCCTGCGTCACACCGTTTTCCTGGACATCCTCGATGGTCTCCTCGATGGCGTCCTCCACCGTCTGGTGATCCTGGTCGGGAGTGAGGTACGCGAAGACCGAAAAGAGCCCGGGGTCGCGGAGGCGAAAGTTGATACCGAACACGTCGCTGGTGAGTCCTTGATCTGTGCAGCGGCGGTAGAGGCGACTTCCCTTCCCCGAGGCCAGAATGCGCGCCAGCACGTCGAGCACGTCGGAGTCCTCGTCGAGGGCCGGCGGCGACTTGAAGCCCATGAGAATCGCCCCCAGCTGCCCGTCCTGCCGCACCGTCACGCGCCGCGGACCCGACTGCTCCGGTTCCTCCGTGGTCACCTGGGGAATCTCGTGCGGGGCGGCGTCGATGGAGCCAAAATGGTCGGCCACCTCCGCGAGGACCGCGGTGCGATCGAACTGTCCCACAATGGACAGCGTGGCGTTATTCGGCCAGTAGAACGTGTCGTAGTACTTGCGGAGGCCGTCCGGAGTGATGCGCTCGATGTCACTCTTCCACCCAATCGTGGGGTGGTGGTAGGGGTGCGCGACGAACGCCGCTCCCCACACCTCGTCGAACAGCCGAGAGACCGCATCATTCTGGTTGCGGTCCCGCTCGTTGAGAATCACCGTCCGCTCATCCTCTACGTCCTCGGAATCAATTAGCGCTCCCCGCATCCGGTCCGCCTCGATGTCGAGGGCGAGGGGCAGATGCTCGGTGGGCAGCATCTCGAAGTAGTTGGTGCGGTCGAGCCAGGTGGAAGCGTTCACCTTGGCCCCCACGGCCTGGAGCGTCTCGAAGATCGACGTCCCCTTCCGCTTGTGGTACCGCTCGGTACCCTTGAACATGAGATGCTCCAGCATGTGGGTGGCACCGGTGTGGCCCGTTCGTTCGTTGCGACTCCCTACGTGGTAAGTCACCATGCTCGTCGCTACCGGTGCTCCGTCCTGTGGCAGCAGGAGCACGCGGAGCTCATTCTCGGTGAGCCGGTAGCACTCGATGCCGTCCGACGCCTCCTGGAGCTCGAAGGCAGCGGGGATGTCGCGGGGTGGGGCGGCGGTCGTTTGTGTCATACGAAAATGCTGGATCCGAAAAAGGGATGCCGTTGATCGAGTGCTTGATGCGTAAGGCGTGACACGTGATGCGTGATCACACTGGGTATCCACCTCACGCATCACTTTTCACGTATCTCTTTCAGTGTGCGTCAAGCCAGTTGTCGCCCACGTCGATATCCACGACCACGGGCACGTTGTCGAGCGGGAGGGCCTCCTTCATCTCCCGATTGATCATTGATTGCACCTCCAGCACCTCATTCGGCGGCACTTCGAAGACAAGTTCGTCGTGGACCTGGAGGAGCATTCGGGTTGTCCAGTCTTCATCGGTCAGGCGGTCGTGGATGCGGTTCATCGCAATCTTGATCATGTCCGCCTGCGTGCCCTGGATGGGCATGTTGACGGCCACCCGCT
>CAZBIB010000067.1:0-13556 GCA_964491575.1 uncultured Salinivenus sp.
TAGCGCCTCGATGACCTCCGGCACGAGCGTCTTGTGCCCCCCGGCAAGGCTGGAGATGCCGAGGATGTGCACGTCGTTCTCAACGGCTTGGCGGGCCACCTCGTCGGGCGTCTGGAAGAGTGGGCCCACGTCCACGTCGAAGCCCATGTCGGCGAAGGACGTAGCGATCACTTTCGCCCCCCGGTCGTGCCCGTCCTGGCCCATCTTGGCCACCATGATGCGGGGGCGTCGGCCGGCCACCGCCGCGAAGCGATCGGCCCGGTCGCGGGCGTGGTGGAAGTATTCGTTCTGGTCGGCCTCCGAAGCATACACCCCCGAGATCGTCTCGGTGCGGGCAGTGTGGCGGCCGAACACGTCTTCGAGCGCCGCCGAGATTTCGCCCAGGGTGGCGCGGTTGCGGGCCGCGTCGACGGCTCGGGCCAGCAGATTTCCGTCCCCGGTCTCGGCACTTTCCGTCAACGCGTTGAGCGCGCGTCGGACCGCCGCATCATCGCGCTCCTCCTTGATCCGATCGAGACGCTCGATCTGTGCACGCCGGACCGCCTCGTTGTCTACTTCGAGCCGCTCGATGGGCTCGTCGGCTTCGGTGCGAAAGGCATTGACGCCGACAATCGTCTCCGCGCCGGTGTCGATGCGGGCCTGCTTGCGGGCGGCGGCCTCCTCGATCTTGCGCTTCGGCAGGCCCTGCTCGATGGCGCGCGTCATACCGCCCTCGTCCTCCACCTCCTGAATCAGATCCCACGCCCGTCGGGCCAGCGCGCCGGTCAGGTGCTCCACGTAGTATGAGCCGGCCCACGGGTCAATCGCTTCCGTGATGTCCGTCTCCTCCTGCAGGTACAGTTGCGTATTGCGGGCGATGCGGGCGGCAGACTCGCTGGGTAGCGCAATTGCCTCATCCAGCGCGTTCGTGTGGAGCGACTGCGTTCCGCCGAAGACTGAGGCGAGTGCCTCTACAGTCGTGCGCACCACGTTATTAAAGGGGTCTTGTTCAGCCAAACTATAGCCCGAGGTCTGGCAGTGGGTGCGCAGGGCCATCGACTTGGGATTGTCCGGATCGAACTGCTTCACAAGCTTGGCCCAGAGCAGGCGCCCGGCCCGCATCTTGGCGATCTCCATGAAGTGGTTCATGCCGATGGCCCAGAAGAAGGAGACGCGCGGGGCAAAGTCGTCGATGCCGAGTCCGGCGTCGAGCCCCGTGCGCAGGTATTCGAGGCCGTCGGCGAGCGTGTAGGCGAGCTCCAGATCGGCCGGGGCACCTGCCTCGTGCATGTGATAGCCGCTCACTGAGATGGCGTTGAACTTCGGCATCTCCTCGGCACAGTAGGCAAAGATTTCTCCCACGATCCGCATCGACGGCTGCGGCGGATAGATGTAAGTGTTGCGCACCATGAACTCCTTCAGGATGTCGTTCTGGATGGTGCCCGCCAGCTGCTCATGAGGGACGCCCTGCTCCTCTGCGGCGACGATGTAGAACGCCATGACGGGGAGGACCGCCCCGTTCATCGTCATCGACACGGACACGTCGCCCAGCGGAATGCCCTCGAACAGGCGCTTCATGTCCTCGACGGTGTCGATGGCCACGCCCGCCTTGCCCACGTCCCCCCGCACCCGGTCGTGGTCGGAGTCGTAGCCCCGGTGGGTGGCGAGGTCGAACGCGACGGAGAGGCCCTTTTGCCCCGACGCGAGCGCCTCCCTGTAAAACTCGTTCGACTCCTCGGCCGTCGAAAAGCCCGCGTACTGGCGGATGGTCCAGGGCCGGTACTTGTACATCGTCGTGTACGGCCCGCGGAGGTATGGCGGAATGCCCGACGCGAAGTCGAGATGATCGAGGTCGTCGAGCGCCTCGGGGCCGTAGATGGGCTCCACGTCGATTTGCTCGGGGGGCGACCACGCAGCGTCCTCGGGCGGGGCGGTCTCGCCCTCGCGGGGCGGATCGTACGCGATGTCGGTGAAATCCGGTCGCATGGCAGTTGCGTATGGGCGTCTGGGGGTTTGGGCGTGTGGAAGTGTCAGGTATGATCGCCCATCTGAATGCCGAGATGGGCCTGGAGCATTTCGAGGGTGTCTTGCAGAGGACTGCCCTGGTGGACGAAGAAGTCTGCGGCGTCGCCGATGTCGATGTCGTCGGGGGAGCCGGCGATGCCGAAGAGGGCATCGTGATTGCGGTCTTCAAGGGCAGAGGCGAGGGCGGGGGCGAGGTCTGCGTACTCGGCGTTCGCGCTGCAAAGAACCACAGCGTCGGCATTCTCTTCGACTGCCGCGTCGGCCACCTCGTCGACCGACTCAAACTTGAGCGGCTCCTCAATTGCAAAACCCGCCACGCCCAGGAAATTGCGGACAAAGGTGGCCCGGGCGCTCCGAGCCGCAGCCGGGCCGAGGGGGGCGAGCAGCACGCGAGGCGGGCCGTCGTGCGCCTCGGCGTATTGCTCGGTGCGCAGCCGGATCGACTCCACTTCCTCAGCCACGCGGATGCGGGGGAGAGGGTCAATTTCTACCGATTCTCCCCCTAGGGCCGACGTAATCTCCGAAAGCGTTGCTCCGTCGCGGAGAGCGTTTCGGATCGCGTCGATCGACGGGGAGGCAAGGGAGACAGTGGATTCGCCGTTCGTAGAGGGAGCAGTGCCTGGGGTCGCAAGGTCGTCGCGGCGCTGCTCGTCGAGGGCCGGATAGTGCGTAGTGCCAACCAGGACGTGCTCCCGCTCATCAATGGCGTCGCGGCGCTCCTGCCGCGTGTCCGCGATCCGTTGCTGAAGCGTGCCGTCTCTGATCGCTTCGACGATGCCTCCGGTTGCCTCAAGGTCCTGGAACTGTGTCCACGCCTTTTGGGCGAGCCGATCGGTCAGAGTTTCCACGTAGTAGGAGCCCGCCGCCGGGTCGGCTACCTGGTTGAGATGCGCCTCGTGGCGGAGCATGTGTTGCGTGTTGCGAGCGATGCGGGTGCCGAATGCATCGGGGGGGCGCAGCGAGGCGTCGTAGGGACGCACGGTGAGCGTGTCGCAGCCGCCGAGAACGGCAGCCATCGCCTCGGTAGTGCCCCGCAGCATGTTCACGTACGGGTCGTAGATCGTCTCCGTCCGGCGCGAGGTCTCCACCTGAAAGTGCACGTCGGACGGGGAAACAGACCGATCCGTGTCGGCTGACGAGAGGAACGGCTCAATCACCTGCGGCACGAGCAGGCGAAGGGCGCGCAGCTTGGCGATCTCGACGAAGTAGCTGGTCGAGACCGACACGATGAACTGGAGATCGTCGAGCATCGTCGACAGGGCAATGCCCTGCTCCGAGCCCCGGGCGAGCCGTTCCGTGAGCGCCCCGAGTGCGCAGGCCAACTCCTGCACAGCAGAGGCCCCGGCGTTGTGGTACACTCGGGTGTCAATGCTCACCGTCCGGAAGTAGGGAAACTTGGCAGTGTTACTCAAGAGGTCGTGGGCGAGGGAGAACGCCCGGTCCATCTTTCCCACTTGGCCAGCAGCGAAGGCCGCGACGGGGTCGTACTGCATCGATCCGCGGAGGGCGTCCGGGTCGATTCCTTGCCCCGACAGGTGCTCGCGGAGTGCCCCGTACAGCACCGGAGCTGCGAGGCCGTCGCCGAGGTGGAGGCCCGTCGTGCTCACGTCGATTCTGTCGAGGAGGGTCGTCAGGTCCTCGGGACCGGTCAGATGAAGACTGGACGCCCGCGAAGCAGTTGCATCGTAGTTCAAGTGCAGGTCGCCGACGCCGCTGTCAAGGGCAGTCCGGGCGTGCTCGTTGGCCGTTTCGGGATCGGGGTGGGTAATGCTCTGGCAGGTCGTCCAGTCGTTCGCCGGGGGCTCCGCCGCGTCGGCCAGTGGGGGGCGTTGAGCATCGGGGGCGACATGGGGGAGATCGTCGAGGATCTCTCTCTGGAGGTAGGCCGGAATCGAGATCCCGTCAATGGAGGACCACTCCAGAAAATCCTCCAGGTCGTCGCTGCCAAGATCCTCCTGCGCAGCGTCTTCCCATCCCTCCGCGTCGACTGCGGGGAATTCGTCGAACAGGGCTCCGTGGGACTCCGTCTCGGACATGACCAGTGAACGGGAAAAAGAGCCGGGTGCGAAACGGTCGAGGGGCTGTCCTCGCGACTACATACGATTTTCCTCTTCGGGCGGTCCGTGCAGCGTGCGCGAGCGCCGAATGAGGTCGTACACGGCGATGCCGTAGGCGACGCCCACGTTGAGGGAGATTTTGGTGCCGTACTGCGGAATTTCGAGCGCAAGGTCGGCCTCCTCCAGTAGTTCGTCCTCGATGCCCCGCACCTCGTTGCCGACAATCAAGGCGATCGGGTACTCCTCGGCCTGCACCTGATCGGGTCGCTTCGTGGCGTCCGTCTGTTCCAATGCGACAATGGTGTAGCCCTGTGATTGAAGGTCTCGGAGGAGCGGAATTGCCTCGTCGTGGTGACTCCACGCCACGGCGTCCTGCGCCCCGAGGGCAGTTTTGTGAAGGTCCTCGTGCTCCGGCGTGCCGGTAAAGCCGGTGAGGTGGACGTGCTCGATGCGGGCCGCGTCGGAGGTGCGAAACATCGACCCGACGTTGTGGATCGAGCGCACGTTGTGCACGATGAGACGGACCGGGTGCTTGGGAAGCGAAGCAATATCCTCCGGGTTGGGGCGTTCAATTTCATCCCAACTAAGCTTGCGCATCTGACGGCTGGTGAAGAGGTTGAGGATACCAAGCGACGGGACGCCGAGGGACATCCGATGCAATTCGCTGTCCGAGGCCCTGTTTCTTAACCGATTCTTCCGTGACCACCCCTCTGGAATGCGTACTTCTCGATCCTGCTGGGGCGTTCTCCTGGCCGCAAGTTTTCTCCTTTTCAGCGTCGCCGGTTGTACCACGCTGCGAGAGGTCTCAAACCTCCGCAAAGTGAACTTCCAAATTGATCGGGTGTCCCAGACGCAGCTGGCCGGGGTGCGGGTTGCCAATGTCCAGTCGTACGAGGACCTGAGTGCGAAGGACGTTCTCCAGCTTGGATCGGCGCTGTCCAGAGGCGAAATGCCCCTATCATTTACCCTCCACTTGCAGGCCGCCAACCCGTCCTCGAACAGCGTCAACGCCCGGCTCACCGAGATGGACTGGACACTGCTCCTGGAGGAGAAGGAAACAGTGTCGGGACATTTCGATCAGGAGGTCGTATTGCCGCCGGGGGAGCCGAAGGACATCTCCTTTCAGGTTAAACTCGACCTCGTTCGCTTCTTCGACGACAACCTGAGGAGCCTGGTGAACCTCGCCTCCACCATCTCGGGGGACGCGCCGCCGCAGACGATCAAACTCCGCGTGCGACCGACGGTCAATACGCCGTTTGGGCCGTTCTCGTATCCTTCCCCCATCACCGTGGTGGGCGGAGAAGTAGGCGGTCCCAACCAGCAGCCGTAGGCGATCTCGAAGCGACGGGTCCTCGACAGATTTCTCTCCACTCTCGCCACAGCGTGATCGTCACCATCGACGGCCCGGCTGGATCGGGGAAAAGCACCACCGCCCGGCGGGTGGCCGCCCAGCTCGACTATGTATATCTGGACACGGGGGCCATGTACCGGGCCGCGGCTCTCGGCTTCCTGCGGGCCGGTGCGCCGGCGTCGCCGGACGGGGCGGATCGGGTGCTCCCCACGCTGAATCTCGACGTGACGTACCGGGCGGATGCCATGCACGTTTTTCTTGGGGAGGAGGAGGTCACCGATCAGATTCGGACGGCCGAGGTCGGGGCCGTCGTGAGCGACATTTCCACCCTGGCATCGGTTCGGGAGTACATGGTAGAGGAGCAGCGTCGGATTGGCCACGAACAGGTCGAGGTCCATGGGGGCGTCGTGCTGGATGGGCGAGATACCGGAACGGTCGTCTTTCCAGACGCACCGGTGAAAATTTTCATGGTGGCCGACATCGAGGAGCGAGCTCGACGCCGGCTCCAGGAGTATGAGGCAGCTGGGGAGGACATTTCCTTCGAGAAGGTCCGGGCTGAAATTGAGGAACGCGACCGTCAGGATCGGAACCGCGACATCGCCCCTCTGCGCCGTGCCGAGGACGCCATTATGCTCGATACGACTGACCGCACAATTGCGGAGCAGGTGGCCTTTGTCGTAGATCGCGTTAAAGCACATCCGGCCTGGGGAACGTAGACGATCCGGTTTAATTAAACGCTCGCCTGTCTAGGGCACATTGATGGCGGTCCTCCCTAGGCCCGCCTTCCTGACACTTTGCTTTGCGTTCTCCGGAATCCGGCCCTGATGCCGGCCTCCGGATCATGCATATTCCGCTCACTCTCCCTCCTGGATCGTCAGGGCCAGGCAGGTACAAATTGCACCCGCCGCTGGGCGAGAGCGCCCCGGCGCCTCGTAAACCACACAATCGTATATGGCAGAACAAGAACAAGTTGCACCGAAAGACGAATCGCAGGACGTCACGAACTCCCATCCCGCCTCCGCTGAGGAAAACGAGGGTGAAGCTCCCCCTGAAGACGTAGAGGCCGCTCCCGCCGAGGCGACGGAGACGGCGGAGGAGTCGCCCGATCCGGCAGAGGCAACGGAGGCCCCTTCTACAGAGGAATCTTCAGAGGAAGAGGATGGGGGATCGGAGCCTGCTCCTGCGTCTCCCGATGAGCCCACGAGCGAGGACACGGACGAGGAAGAGGCCGCTCCGGAGCCGCCCGAGGAGCAAGGCTTCGTGAATCGCATTCTCGAGGAAGCGGTCGAGGAAGCCTCGCAGGACCTCCCGATTCCATCGGGCGAGGAAGCGTCCATCGACGTGTCCGACTTCGAGGAGCCGACCCGCACAGTCTCCGCCGATGAGCTCGAACGAACCGAGGAGGCCCAGGGCTTTACCGGGGAAACGTACGGGCAGACCGTCTCGCTCGATGAACTCGAAACCGACGACCAGCCCCACACCGACGATCCGGTGTACGACCAGTTCCGGCAGGTCGTCGACGAAACCGCCATCGACGTTCGGGAGCAGGACATCGTCGAAGGCCGCGTGCTTCAGGTCAACGAAGACTACGTGGTCATCGACATCGGGTACAAGAGCGACGGCATTGTCCCGCGCGACGAATTTGATGGCGAGGACATTCGTCCCGGGGACACGGTTGAGGTCTACCTCGAACGGAAGGAGGACCGGGACGGCCAGCTCGTTCTGTCGAAGGAACAGGCCGACAAGGTTCGGCGCTGGCAGCGGGTCCAGGAGATTTACGAGAACGAGGAGGTCATCGAGGGTACGATTATCCGCCGCATCAAGGGCGGCATGATCGTGGAGCTCTTCGATGGCATGGAGGCCTTTCTCCCCGGCTCGCAGATTGACGTTCGTCCGGTGCGCGACTTCGAGGCGTATCTGGACACCCGGATGGAGTTTAAGATCGTCAAGCTGAATCCGGGGAATGAGAACATCGTCGTCTCCCATCGCGAGCTCATCGAGCACGAGCTTGAAGAGCAGCGGCAGGAGATTCTTGAGGAGCTTGAGGTGGGGCAGGTACTCGAAGGAACCGTCAAGAACATCGTCGACTTCGGCGTCTTCATCGACCTCGGCGGCGTCGACGGCCTTCTCCACATCACGGACCTCTCCTGGGGTCGCGTCTCCCACCCGAGCGAGATCGTGGAGCTCGACCAGGAGCTCGAAGTGGTCGTGCTCGACTACGAGGAGGAACGTCAGCGCATCTCCCTGGGGCTGAAGCAGCTGCAGGATCACCCCTGGGACAAGATTGGGGACCAGTACGAGGAGGGCGACACCGTTGAGGGGAAGGTGGTCTCCATCACCAACTACGGGGCGTTCGTCGAGATCGAGAAGGGCATCGAAGGGCTCGTCCACATTAGCGAAATGTCGTGGACGCGCCACATCGAGCATCCCAGCCAGATGGTGTCGCTGGGGCAGATCGTCGACGTCAAGATTCTCAACATCGACGAGGATGAGCGGAAGATTTCGCTCGGCATGAAGCAGCTGGAGCCCGACCCGTGGGAGGGCATCAGCGACCGGTACCCAGCGGGCACGCGGCTCACTGGCACCGTGCGCAACATCACCAACTTCGGCGTTTTCGTCGAGATCGAGCCCGGCATCGACGGCCTCGTCCACGTCTCGGACCTGTCCTGGACCAAGAAGATTCGGCATCCGGGCGACATGGTGGACGAGGGCCAGGAGCTCGACGTGGTCATCCTTAACATCGACGAGGACCGGCGCCGCATCTCCCTCGGCCACAAGCAGGTGAAGACGAACCCGTGGGATCAGTTTGCAGACGCCTACGAGGAAGGCAACGACACGACCGGTGAAGTCATCCGCGTGGAGAACAAGGGCCTCGTGGTACAGCTCCCCCTCGACGTTGAGGCCTTTGTGCCCGGCAGCGAGCTCAAGCGGGGGCCGAAGGAGTTCAAGAATCACTACCACGAGGGCGACGAGCTCGACCTCCGCGTCATTCGCTTCGACAAGGACAAGAAGGACATCGTCCTCAGCGAGACGGCAAAAGAGGAGGCCGAGCGCGAGGAAGAACAGAAGGAAGAGGAGCGCCAGCAACGCGAGGAAGAACGCGAGCGGGAGGAAGCTGTGCGCGACTTCCAGGAGCAGGAGCAAGAAGAGGAGCCAGCGACCGGGCCGACCACGCTCGGCGAGCTCTCCGGTCTGGCCGACCTCCGCCGCGAGATGGAAGAGGAGGAACGCCGCGAGGCCGCGCAGGAAGCCGAAGAGTCGGCTGAAGAACCGGCGTCCGATGCCGATCAGGAAGACACCGACGAGGCCGATGAGACGGCCGAATCGTCTGAGGCTGAAGCAGAGGACACGGATGCCACAGCGGAGGAGACCTCCGACGAGACTTCCGACGAAGAGACGGCGTTCGATGAGGATTCGGGCTTCCCGGATAACTTCCCGCGCGTCTCGCGTCTCGAAAATGCCGACGTACACTCACTGGCTGAGCTCCGCGAGGTCCGGCAGGAATCGGACCTGACCGAGCTGGAGGGCATCGGGTCGGCGTACGCCGACGAGATCTCCGACGCGCTCGACGAGTTTGACGAGACGGGCTCGGTGAGCAGCTAACGCCACAAGCTTCCCGTAGGGAATAGCCGCGCGTTACCGAGTAGCAGGGACGGCTTCCATATTCTGGGAGCCGTCCCTTTTTCTTTGCGTCGGCAAAAGGAACGATCTGCTTCGGCCTCTCCAAGGGGGGGCGACCACCTCCTCCTACCGACGATTCTTTTCCACCATTCGACACCCACTTTTTATGGAAGAGACGGAAGAGTATCTGCCCAGCGCCAGCAATTCGATCACCGTTCGCTTGGTGATCTCCAATCGCCCTGGCATGCTCGCGAAGGTGACGGGCGTAATTGGAGAGAAGGGGGGCAACATCGGGGCCATCGACATCGTGCGGGCCGAAAAGGACAAGCTGATCCGCGACATTACTGTGAATACGCGGAACGACGAGCACGCGCAGTCAATCGTTCAGGAGGTCCGAGAGATCGACGGGGTGGAGGTCGTCGACATTTCCGACCGCACCTTTCTCCTGCACCTGGGTGGGAAGCTGGAAGTCGAGAGCAAGTTACCCCTCAAGACCCGGGATCAGCTCTCGATGGCCTACACTCCCGGAGTCGCGCGCGTTTCCGAGGCGATTCACGAGACCCCCGCAGATGCGCACCGGCTCACGATAAAGAGCAACACGGTAGCGGTGGTGTCTGACGGCACGGCCGTGCTTGGGCTCGGCGACATTGGGGCAAAGGCCGCGATTCCGGTCATGGAGGGAAAAGCTCAGCTTCTCAAAGAATTTGCGGACGTGAACGGCGTTCCGATCTGCCTCGATACGACCGATGTCGACGAAATCGTGGACACCGTTCGTCGCATCGCTCCGGTGTTTGGCGGCATCAATCTGGAAGACATCGCGGCCCCGCGTTGTTTTGCGATCGAGGAGCGCCTGAAGGAACTGGACATCCCGGTCTTCCACGACGACCAGCACGGCACGGCCGTCGTGGCGGTCGCGGCTCTCTTAAACGCCCTGACGGTTGTAGAAAAGGAGCTTGCCGAGCTTCGAGTGGTGGTTGTAGGCATCGGGGCGGCAGGCACGGCCGTGACCGAGATGCTACTGCAGATGGGAGTGGAGGACATCGTAGGGGTGGATCGAGAGGGTCCGGTCACGCCGGATCGAAACGATCTCACTGCCGCCAAGGAGCAGTACGTTGAGATGACGGAGCCGTCGGCAGACGGAGAGACCCTGTCGGAGGTCATGGAAGGGGCTGACGTGTTCATTGGCCTGAGCGCTCCGGACGTGATCGATGAAGACGACCTGAAGCGCATGGCTCCCGATCCGATCGTGTTTGCCATGGCCAATCCCCGGCCCGAAATCATGCCGGAGGTCGCCTATCCCCACGTCGCGGTCATGGCCACCGGTCGGAGCGATTATCCCAATCAGATCAACAACGTTCTGTGCTTCCCTGGCCTATTCAAAGGCGTGCTGGGCTGTCGGGCAACGGCCATTACCGACGAAATGAAAATCGCAGCGGCCGAGGCCATTGCCGACACGATCGATCCGCAGAGCCTGACGCCTGACTACATCATTCCCAGCGTGTTCGACCAGGAGGTCGTCGCGCGGGTGGCGGAGGCGGTGTCCCAGACCGCTCATGAACAGGGCGTGGCCCGGGAGCGAACGTAGAGTCTTCGTACGTCATCCAGCACACCTACAGTGCCCTCCAATCGCGGTGCCCATCCCAAGGATGCCGAGCAATTCGACGCCGCTCAGCACGCGCGGCTTCGGGCTGCCGTGCGGGACCTGTCGTGGTTGCGCAGTCGCGGGTACAGCGGAACGGCCGCCCAAGAGCTCGTGGGGAATCGCTATCGACTGAAGCGGCGGCAGCGAAACGCCCTGCAGCGATGCTGAGCGGGCGCATCGCCTGCGCGCCCGTCTTTCCTCGGAAGACGTGGCCGGACAGACGGTCGATATCGATGCCTTCAATGTCCTCATTACCATCGAAGCGGCGCTCGGCGGCGCGTATCTGTTTGTGGGACGCGACACGGCGTACCGGGACGTGAATCCGCTGAAGGGGACCTACCGAATCGTCCATCAAACGAATCCGGCCATCGAGCTCCTCACAGCCACCCTCCAGGCGCTCGACCCTGCGAGAGTGGTTTGGCATCTCGATCGGTCAGTCTCCAACGTCGGCCGCGTGAAGGAGCGGCTGGAGAACGCGTCGTCCGAAACGGATTTTGCATGGGCACTTGAGGAGGAAGAGAACGTTGACGCTGCACTGCAGAGCACGTCGAATCTGGTCGTAACGAGTGACAGTGCAATTCTCGACGCGACCGACGCCTGGCTGCATCTGGAGGCCCTCATTCACAGGCGTCACGCTCCCGACGCCCACGTCGTCGACCTCCGTCCCGATGGCGAGCGTTCCTCGTGGTCTCCAGGAGCAGAACCCTATCGCCCCACCCAAACCTATTTGTAGCATTTCCCGATGGCAACTGTCGTCACGTATCTGCTCGTTTCGGCCCCCGACGACCCCGAGGCGGTCCGCTCGCATCCGCTCCTTGAGGAGCACGGGTTCGAATCCCATCCGATGGAAGACGGGGAAGAGGAGGCGCTTCCGGCCCTCCGGTTTGCCGTCGCGAGCGCGC
Source organism: uncultured Salinivenus sp. (assembly GCA_964491575.1). Lineage (GTDB taxonomy): Bacteria > Bacteroidota > Rhodothermia > Rhodothermales > Salinibacteraceae > Salinibacter. The sequence goes on from CAZBIB010000067.1 coordinate 11,578, forward strand.
TGGAAGAGAGTGCAAGCTTAGAGGCGCCGTGTCGGGAGCTTTCAGCAGCCTTTCCCGAGGCCATCATCACATTTTGTGAGGTGGAAGAGCGGTTTGATCAGGTCGAGCATCTCCGATCGGTCGTGTTTATTGGGGGTCAACGGGCGGGAGAGATCGAACACGGATACGTTTTTAACATGGGCGCATAATCGCGTCCGAGTCCGTCTCAGTATTGCGTGGATCATATCGATACGTGGGATGAACTACAGACTTCAAATTGTGAATGTAGACATTAAATGAAGGAGGGGGAAGAGGGGAACCTTTTATGTAGGTCCAGATTTGCCATAACCGCAAATCTTAATAACCATCGTATTTAGAATCATGGCAACTGAGTTTCAAATGGAAGTTATGGACCAAGAGGACGCCGAACGTGAACTCGGAGCGAGCGGAGGTCGGGGTCGTACTTCCCAGTATGAGCCCATCGCTCAGAAATGGAGTGAGGTCGGCGATGATGAAGCGATCGTACTCTCTGATCTGGAGAAGAACGACATCCAGAATTTGCGCAACCTCCTCTATCGTCGGTTCGGCAAGGAGAACGTGATTGTGCGCTCGGCCCAGCAGGAGGACGACAGCTTCAAGGCGGTCGTTCGGGCGCGAGAAGACGACGAGTACCTCCGGGACGACGGATAATGCCTGGCCGACCAAAAAAATGGGTGGTGATGCATGAGCGACATCACCACCCGCATGGGCAGATCGCATCTCCTTTGCTCTTGGATTCGGTTCAGTCTTCGACCGAGTCCATCTGGGCCTTTTGAAGCTGGCCGGAGTAATCGACGTAAATCGTCTTGTGCTCTGTCCAGAATTCGAAGGCCGCATAGCCCCCGTCCCGCTGGCCATTTCCCGTGTCCTTTACGCCGCCGAACGGCATGTGCGCCTCCGCGCCAATCGTGGGGCCGTTCACGTAGGTGATGCCCGCGTCGAGATCGCGCATGGCCTGGAAGCTTTTGTTGACGTCCTGCGTGTAGAGGGAGGAGGAAAGGCCAAACCTCGTGTTGTTGGCCACCTCCACAGCTTCCTCATAGGAGCTTACCTCAAAGACCGCGAGCACTGGGCCGAAGATTTCCTCCTGCGCGATCGTCATGTCCGGCGTCACGTCCGTAAAGAGCGTGGGCTTGTAGAAGTGCCCCCCGAGGCCGTCGACGGTGGTGGGAGAACCGCCCATGACCAGCGTGGCGCCCTCGTCCTGCCCGATCTCCACGTAGCGGTGCACGTTCTCCACGGCGGCCTGATTGATGAGCGGGCCTACGTCCGTGCCGTCCTCGTTGCCGTCGCCGAGGACGAGCGTCTCCGCCTCGGCCTGGATCATATCGACGAAGCGGTCGTGGACCGCCTCGTGGCAGATGAGGCGGCTCGTGGCCGTGCAGCGTTGCCCCGTGGTGCCGTACGCGCCCCAAATGGCGCCTTCGATGGCGAGGTCCAGGTCGGCGTCCTCCATGACGATCATCGGGTTCTTGCCGCCCATCTCCAGGGAAATGGGCTTGTTGAGGCGGCCGCACGTTTCGGCGATGGAGGTGCCCACCTCGTAGGAGCCGGTGAAGCCGATGGCGTCCACCTCTGGGTGCTCTACGAGCGCCTCGCCCGCTTCGTCGGCCCCCTGCACCACGTTGACGACCCCGTCCGGAATGCCGGCGTCGATTAGGGTCTGGACGAAGCGCATACCGCTGTGCGGGGCGTCCTCACTGGGTTTGAAGAGAATCGTGTTTCCGGCGGCGAGGGCAGGAAAGATCTTCCAGGAAGGGACGGCCACGGGGAAATTCCAGGCCGTAATGATGCCGCACACCCCGAGCGGACGACGAATCGCCATGTTCATCTTGTCGGGCAGTTCGCTCGGGACGGTCGTGCCGAAGAGGCGCCGCGTCTCGCTGGCCGCGTAGTAGGCCGTGTCGATGGCTTCCTGCACGTCGCCCTTCGTCTCAAAAAACGGCTTGCCCATCTCCCGC
>CAZBIB010000068.1:0-13518 GCA_964491575.1 uncultured Salinivenus sp.
CATCCTGCAGAAGGAAATTGATCTCATCGGCCTTGAGCAGAATCCGGGGTATTAGTAGTCTCTACTCTCTCTTCGGAGTTCTTTCGCGTAGCGGGCCGCGGGCTGGGGCGTGGCTACGACCCCAGTCCGGCGGCCCGTTTCGGTTTCGCAGCAGTTGTCGTGTAAAGCAATAAAGGTGACTCGCGTGCAGCACCGATTTCTCTTCTCTCTGCTTGTGGGCGTGTTGGTTCTGGGCCCGGCTGTGCTGTGTCCGCGCTCCGGGAATGCGCAGGAGACGGAGGTGGACGACGAACCGGCGGAAGTGCGACAGAACCTCCGGCTGCACGAGATTCCCGTCCACGACCCATACATCGTCACGCACGAGCCGACGCAGACGTACTACCTTTACACCAGCGCCAGCCCGGAGGACACCGGAGGGCCCCGGTTCGGAGTGAAAGCCTACACAAGCGACGATCTGGTGAGCTGGGAAGGCCCGCGCATCGTCTTTCGGATTCCCGACGACAGCTGGGCCGACCCCATGGATGGAGCCTGGGCACCCGAGGTGCACGAGTATAAGGGCAAGTTCTACCTGTTCGTCTCGCTGCACAATGAGGACGAGGTGTTTGCCGAGCCGCCCGAGGTGTGGCGGCCGAACCACCTGCGCGGTAGCATCGTCGCCGTGGCCGACTCGCCGGAGGGGCCGTTCAAAATGCTGAAGAAGGACGGGCCGCATCCGCCGCGAGACTTCATGACGATCGACGGCAGCCTGTACGTCGACCCGGAGGGGCAGCCATGGATGGTGTACGTCCACGAGTGGATCCAGAAGATCGACGGGACCTTCGAGGCCATCCGGATGACGGACGACCTGTCGGACACGGTGGGCGACCCGATCCACCTGTTCAAGGGGTCGGACGCGCCGTGGCGGAACGAATCGATCTCGCCCAGCACCGACCAGCTCAGCTACGTGACCGACGGCAACCAGACGTACCGGACGAAGACGGGCGAGCTGCTGATGCTGTGGTCGTCCTGGGACGACGGAAGCTACGTCCAGACGCTGGCGCGCTCGGAGTCGGGCCGCCTCGAAGGGCCGTGGGAACAGCTCGATCCGCTGGTGCGCAAGGACAGTGGCCACGGCATGTTGTTCGAAACCTTCGAGGGGCAGCTGATGATGGTGCTGCACCGCCCGTTTGAGTATCCCGAGTCGCGGGCGAAGATGTTCGACATGAAGGACGTGGGCGACAACCTCCGCGTCGTGCGCCCTCGGCCCGACCTGCACGGCCCGAATGCCGGGACGACAGATTGAGGAGGCTCCGCCCCAGACGCATCCCTTATCCACACGTTGAAAAATATATGTCCAGCGTTCTTTTGGTCGGCCTCCTTCTGCTATTGGGTAGTCTGGGGAGTCAGCCAGCCATGGCCCAGCCGGTTCGGGAAAAGGTGGATTTCGACGAAGGATGGGCGTTTCATCTCGGCGATGTCAACGGGGCGCAGTTCAAGGGCTTCGACGACAGCGAGTGGCGCCGCCTCGACGTGCCGCACGACTGGAGCATCGAGCAGGAGTTCGATGAAGAGCACGCCAGCGCGCAGGGGTACCTGCCGGGCGGCATCGGGTGGTACCGGAAAACCTTTACCGTTCCGGCGAGCGACAGTGGCAAGGTGGTGGAGGTCCTCTTTGATGGCGTGTACCAGAATTCAGAGGTATGGATTAACGGCCATTCCCTCGGAAAACGGCCGTTCGGGTTCATCACGTTCAGCCATGAGTTGACGGAGCACCTGAACTACGGGGGCGAGAACGTGCTCTCGGTGCGGGTGGACCACTCCAATGACGCGGACTCGCGCTGGTACACGGGGAGCGGCATCATACGGCACGTCTGGTTGAGGAAGGTGAATCCCGTTCACGTTGGACAGTGGGGGACGTTCGTCCGCACACCGTCGGTTTCCGAGGAGCGCGCCGTCGTAGAGGTCTCGACCAACGTGGTCAATGATTCGGAGAGCGAGCAGAATGTAACGCTGAATCTTTCTGTTGAGAACTCCGGAGGTGAAGTTGGCGGGGGGGAGGTGTCCGTTCGGATTCCCGCGGGGGCCGAGCGGAAAGTGACTCAGGAGATGACGGTGGACAATCCGTCCCTCTGGTCGCCCGACGATCCACACCTTTACACGCTCGTCAGCCGCGTGTCCACCGAGGGTACGCTCACGGATCGGACGGAGACACCGTTTGGGATTCGCACTTTTCGGTTCGATTCGCAGGAGGGCTTTTTCCTGAACGGCGAGTCGATGCTCATCAAGGGCGTATGTCTGCACAACGACGCGGGAGCGCTCGGCTCGGCGGTGCCCGTGCAGGAGTGGAAAGATCGGCTGCGGCTGATGAAGGAGATGGGCGTCAACGCCATCCGGGCGAGTCACAATCCGCCTCCGCCTGAGCTCCTGACGCTCGCCGATGAGATGGGCTTCCTCGTGATGGACGAGGCGTTCGACGAGTGGGAGCTGGGGAAGAAGAAGTGGATTCAGGGCTGGAACGTAGGGCAAGAAGAAGGCGCCGCAGGGCTTGGAAAATACTACTCCCAGCACGGCTACAACGACTTCTTCGAGGAGTGGGCAAAGACGGATCTCCAGGCGATGGTGCGGCGCGACCGGAATCACCCGTCGGTCATTCTGTGGAGCATCGGGAATGAGGTGGACTACCCCAACGACCCGTACACCGACCCCACGCGGGACGATTATCAGGCATGGCGGCCGAGCGCGTATCAGGTGACGGAGACTGCCCGCCACCTCTACGATTACGTCAAGGCAGCGGACAGCACGCGCCCGGTCACGGCCGCCGTGGCAAATACGCCGCTGGCCAACAAGACGGGCTACGCGGCGCTGCTAGACGTGGTGGGGTACAATTATCAGGAGCAGCACTACGAGGACGATCACCAGGCTTTCCCCGAGCGGAAGATCATCGGGAGCGAGAACGGGGACTCGTACGAGGCGTGGCAGACCGTCAAAAACAACGACTACATTCCCGGCCAATTCCTCTGGACGGGCATCGATTACCTGGGCGAGGCGGGGCGTTTCCCCAATCGAAGCAACGACTCAGGGCTCGTCACCCTGAGCAATGTGCGGAAGCCCGGCTTCTACTACCGGAAGAGCCTGTGGACGGAGGAGCCGATGGTGTACCTGGCTACCGCGGACTCGATGGAGGAGGGGGACTACGACGACGAGGGCGGAACGTCGCACTGGACGTGGGACGGGCACGAGGGCGAGCCGGTGGAAGTGGTGGCGTATACCAACAGCGAGTCGGTGGAGCTGTACCTGAATGGCGAGTCGCTGGGACGCAAGGTCCCGGCAGACACCGAGACGCCCTGGGTGCGTTGGTCGGTGCCGTACGAGCCGGGAACGCTGCGGGCCGTGGCGCGCAACGACGGAGAAGAGGTGGCGAGCTACGAACTCCAGACGGCCGGAGAGCCCCACGCAATTGAGCTTGATCCCAATCGGTCCCAGCTCCGGGCCAACGGAGAGGACATTTCCAGCGTGCGGGTCCGCGTGACGGATGCCGACGGCGTGCGCGTCCCGGACGCGGAGAACGAGGTTCAATTCGACGTGGAGGGCGTAGGAGAAAATATTGGGGTCGGAAACAGCGATCATAGCAGTCTGGCTCCCTACAAGGCCGACGACCGAAACGTGTACAACGGGCGGGCTCGCATCATCATCCAGTCGAGTGGCTCGGCAGGTGAGATTTGGGTAGAGGCGTCTGCCGCGGACCTTGAGTCGGATGAGGTTACCATCGAGGCCGAATGAGCACGCCGCCGAGACGGACGGTCGCCGGTCCTGCGGTCGACTTCTATCCGTTACCCCCCAGGAGAACGCCGGGCGGGCCTTTTTCACCATCCCTACGGAGCCGGTATGCATATCACACAACCCTGCCCGACGGGGCAGCGCACCGTTCCCGCCAACCATCCCCACCGGATGCAGCTGTGGCTCCAGCCGGTACAGGGAGAGCGCCAGTAGTCCGCCCGTTTCCACAGACCTGCCGGGTCCAACCGACACGACACGATGATCTCTCGTCTTGGAAGCATTCTACTTGCTGTGCTTGCCGCCGCGTCGCTCGGGGCCTTGGAGACGCGTGCCCAGGACGAATCGGCGGAGGGGACGCTCGTCTGGCGGGCTGAGTTTGAGGAGGACGGGCGCCCGGACACGACCAAGTGGCGGTACGAGACAGGCTTCGTGCGCAACCGAGAGCTGCAGTGGTATCAGCGTGATAATGCCCGGGTGCGCGACGGGAACCTGGTCATTGAGGGACGGCGAGAAGAGGTGACCAACCCGCACTACGACCCGGACAGCGATCAGTGGCGGGAGGAGCGCCGCGTGGCCCGCTACACGTCGGCCAGCCTCACGGCGCGCGACTCGTTCGCAGTCAAGTACGGGCGCGTGGAGGTGCGGGCCCGCATCCAGGCCGAACCTGGGCTATGGCCGGCCATCTGGACGGTGGGGCTCCGTCGAGGCTGGCCGGAAGGCGGCGAGATCGACATCATGGAGTACTACGAGAACTCGATTCTGGCTAATTTCTGCTGGCCCGATTCAGCGGGCAATCCCGCGTGGGACACGGTCCAGAAAAAGATGAGTTGGGTCCGCGACACGACCGGAAATGAGGACTGGGCGTCCGAATTTCACGTCTGGCGCATGGAGTGGACGCCGGAGACGATCCGGCTGTACGTGGACGACCTGCTGCTCAACGAGTACGACGTGTCGCGCGCCGCGACGGAGGAGGGCTTCAATCCGTTCCGGCAGCCGCACCTGTTGAAGCTCAACCTTGCCATTGGGGGCACGCAGGGGGGAGACCCCTCCCAAACCGAGTTTCCTGCGCGCTACCTGATCGACTACGTGCGCGTGTATCAAAACGTCTCTCCCTCTTCCCGCTGACGCGGTGCCGAGTCGTGAGAGGCAATCGAACCCCCACAACAGGCTCTTGCTTGCAGGCTGGTGAATCGCTCGCCGTTCTACATTCTCTGGGGCGTGATGCTTCTGGGCCTCGTCCCTGGGCTTGCGGGCTGTTCGTCGGCCCCGTCCGGCGCAGACGTGCGCGTTGTGGCCGAAAACGCAGCCTGGACCTGGTTCACGGACGAGCGCGCCATCGTGGCCGGCTCAGCGCTCTACGTGGGCCACGTGGACACGGCGGGAGCCGTGGGGGTCACGACGGTTCGGCTCGGGAGCGGGCAGGACACGACGGTCCGGCTGAGCACGTTCCGAGAGGTCGACGACCATGACAATCCGGCGCTCCTTCAGTTGGACGACGGGCGCGTGCTCGCCACCTACGCCCAACACCACGAGGAGCCCTACTGGTACTGGCGAAGCGAACGGCCCGGCTCGGGATCCGTCAAGTGGTCGTCCCAGCGGCGGACGGACTCGCTTGGGGCCAAGGTGACCTACAGCAACCTGTTTCAGCTCTCGGACGAGGACGGGCGCCTCTACAACCTCTTCCGCGCCCTCAACTTTGATCCGACGCTGATGACCTCCACGGACGGGGGGGCGACCTGGAGCGCGCCCCGGCACCTCCTCACGTCGGGCGGGGCGGGAACGCGGCCCTATGTCAAGTACGCCTCCAATGGCGAGGATCGAATCGACCTGCTCTACACGCAGGCGCATCCTCGCCAGGAGGCGACCGACGTGTACCACCTGTTTTACGACGACGGGACGCTCCACCGGAGCGACGGGACCCCGATCTGCCGGCTTGCCGCGGCGGATTGTCTTCCGGTTGAGGTGAAGGAAGGGACGCGCGTCTACGACGCCGCGACGGCGGGGCGGGTCTGGGTGTGGGACCTCGAGTACGCCACAAACGGGGAGCCGGTGGGCGTGTACGTCGCGGCCCGAGACAGCACCATCGGCAAAGACCTGCGCTACCGCTACGCCCGCTACGACGCCGAGGCGGAGGCGTGGGCGGAGCAGGAAATCGCCCACGCCGGCACCCGGCTCTACGACGACGAACGCCACTACGCGGGCGGCATTGCACTCGACCCGAAAAATACGGACCGGGTCTACGCGTCCGCCGACGTCCACCCCGCGAGCGGCGACACCACGGCCTCCGGGCGCTATCAGCTCTACCGCGGGGAGCGGGAGGAGGAGGGGTGGATGTGGACACAGATGACCGACACCCCGGCAGCGGACAACCTGCGCCCGTTCGTGCCTCGCCGTCCCGATGGATCCCCGATCGTACTCTGGATGCGCGGCGAATACGGATCCTACACCGACTACGACACAAACATCGTCAGCCTCATTCGATGACTCCATTCTCTATGCCGTTTTTCCCGGTGCGACGATTTGCCCCGATGCGACGACTCGTGGGTCTGTGTGTACTTGTCATTCTGCTGGGGGGCTGTGGGGCGAACGTCAGCTCCCCCGAGGAGAGGACAGAGGAGGAGCCGCCGGAGGGGCCGCTGGAGGCAACAGTGCAGTGGGACGAGACGCGCCAGTCCCTACACGGCTTTGGGGCTTCGGACGCGTGGAGCATCCAGTTCGTGGGGAAGAACTGGCCGACGGACAAGCGCAACCAGATGGCCGACTGGCTCTTCAGTCGAGACACGACCGACAACGGGGCGCCGGAGGGCATCGGCCTCTCCATCTGGCGCTTCAATATTGGAGCGGGGAGTGCCGAGCAGGGGACTGCCAGCGGCATCGAGGATCCCTGGCGCCGGGCGGAGGGGTTTCTGCAGAACGACGAGACGTACGACTGGTCCAAGCAGCAGGGGCAACAGTGGTTCATGCAGGCGGCCCAGGAGCGGGGCGTGTCCACGTTCATTGGGTTTGCCAACAGCCCGCCCGTCGAGTACACCGCAAACGGCAAGGCCTACGGCGACGGGAGCGGCACGGCCAACCTGCCGGACGACCGGTTCGACGACTTTGCGCAGTATCTGGGGCGCGTGGCCGAGCATTTCGAGAGCGAAGGCATGCCGTTTGACTACATCAGTCCGGTGAATGAGCCCCAGTGGAACTGGAGCCAGGACAATGGCCAGGAAGGGTCGCCCTACACGAACGCGGAGATTCAGCAGCTCACCGAACAGCTCGACCAGGAGATCTCCTCGCGCGGGTTGTCGACCGAGATCGAGATTCCGGAGGCGGCCCAGGTCAACTTTCTGCACAGCGCGAGTCCCGATTATCCGGAGCGAAGCGACCAGCTGTCGGCCTTGTTCGGGGACGAAGGAGTGAGCGACCTCTCGAACGTGGCGCACAAAGCCGCCGGCCACAGCTACTACACCACCTGGCCGATCGCCGACTTGGTGGAGCAACGGGAGCAGCTGGCCGAGCGGATGGAGTCTATGGATTCCTCGATGGAATACTGGATGAGCGAGTACTGCATCCTGGCCGACAACCGCGAGATTGAGGGCGGGGGCCGGGATCTTGGCATCGATCCGGCGCTCTACGTGGCGCGGGTGATCCACATGGACCTGACGGTCGCGAACGCGTCGTCGTGGCAGTGGTGGCTGGGCGTGAGCCCGTACGACTACAAGGACGGGCTCGTCTACATCGACAACGATCAGCAAAACGGGGACATCTACGACTCGAAGCTGCTGTGGGGACTGGGCAACTACAGCCGCTTCCTGCAGCCGGGGGCCGAGCGGGTGGCCGTCCGCCGCTCCGACGAGGCGTCGCCCGAAGAGGCGGCTCAGGGATTGATGGTCTCGGCCTATCGGGCGGCGGACGGAGAGCGACCGGTCGTCGTGGCGGTCAACCAGGAGCAGAGCGAGCGCGAGCTTCGCCTGTCCGTAGAGGGACGCGGCGACGGGGCCGTCTCGACGTGGCAGCCCTACGTCACCTCGGCGCAGCACGACCTCGCCCCGCAAGGCGAGCGTCCGGCTGGCGAGACGCTCACCGTGCCGCCCCGCTCCATCGTCACGTACGTTGGGTCGCAGTAGGTCCCGCCGCGTCCCCCCACGACTTCTCTCGTCGCTTTCGATCTTCCCGGCTGATCATGACGCCCCGACCAGACATTCGCCGCGTCGCCCCTCGATTCGCGCTTCTTCTGGCTCTGGCGCTTGGGGCCGTGCTCGTCGGGTGCGGGCAGGGACAGGAGCCAGATGATTTGGACCTTGCCGCCTGCAGCCCCGACAACGGAGGGCTGGAGCTCCCCGACGGGTTCTGCGCGACCGTGGTGGGCGATACGCTCGGGCCCACCCGCCACCTGGCCGTCGCGGAGAATGGGGACGTGTACGCGGCCCTCGACCGCACGGTAGACGGGCACGGCATGGTGGCTCTCCGCGACACGACGGGCGACTACGCGGCCGACCGGGTCGAGTACTTCGGGGAGGCGGCCGGGTCGGGCCTTCGGCTCCACGACGGCCACCTCTACTTCGGGCCGCACACTGCCGTATGGCGCTACGAGCGGCAGGAGGGAGAGCTCGTGCCGTCCGGTGAGCGCGAGGTAATGGTGACGGGCTTTCCAGAGCAGCCCATGCACGACGCGAAGTCGATTACCTTCGACGAGGCGGGCCACCTGTACGTCAACGTCGGCGCTCCATCAAACGCCTGCATGGAGGAGCGGCGCACGAAGGGCTCGCCGGGGCAGGATCCGTGTCCGGAGTTGGAGGCGTACGCGGGCGTGTGGCAGTACGAGGCGACGGAGCGCGACCAGCAGCACCCCGAGGACGGCACCCGATACGCCACAGGCATTCGCAACGCCAACGCGCTCCGCTGACATGATGGGGTCGACAACCTGTACGCCGTGCAGCACGGGCGCGACCAGCTCCACTCGTTCTTCCCCGACCTCTACACCCAGAAGGAAAACGCCGAGCAGCCCGCCGAGGAATTTTTCAAGGTCGATGAGGGCGACAACTTCGGGTGGCCGTACTGCTACTACGATTGGAAGCAGGAGGAGAAGGTGCTGGTGCCGGAGTACGGGGGCGACGGGGAGACCGTGGGCCGATGCGATCAGCTCGAGGACCCCGTGCAGGCCTTTCCCGGCCACTGGGCCCCGAACGGGCTCCTGTTCTATACGGCCGAGCAGTTTCCGGAAACCTATCGGCAGGGCGGCTTTATCGCGTGGCACGGCTCCTGGAACCGCGCGCCGCTTCCACAGGAGGGCTTTAAAGTTACCTTTTCTCCGTTCGACGGCGAGCGCCCCACGGGCGAGTACGAAACATTTGCCGGCGGCTTTGCCGCGCCCGACTCGCTTGAGGCAGGGGAGGGAACGACGTACCGCCCTACGGGCCTTGCGGTGGGGCCGGAGGGCAGCCTCTACGTGTCCGACGACGCGCACGGGCGCATCTGGCGCATCACGTTCGTCGGCGACAAGCGCAACTAACCAACCGTCTCCGTTATGACCATCCGATCTCTTGGCATTCTGGTGGTGCTTCTGACCCTTCTCGTGGGCAGTCCGGCGGCGTACGGTCAGGCCGACGATTCGATCTACCACGACGGATGGGTCGACTTCAACAAGAACGGCCAGCAGGATCCCTATGAAAACCCGGCCCTGCCCACCGAGAAGCGGATTGACGACCTGATCGGGCGGATGACGCTGGAGGAGAAGACCATGCAGCTCGTCACGCTCTACGGCCACAACGCCGTGATGGAAGACCCGCTCCCACAGCCCGACTGGGACAATGAGCTCTGGAAGGACGGCCTCGCCAACATCGACGAACAGCACAACGGCGTGCGCGGCACGGAGTACGCCACCCCCTACCCGAAGCACGTGGAGGCCATCCACGAGACGCAGCGCTGGTTCGTGGAGGAGACGCGCCTGGGCGTCCCTGTCGACTTTACGAACGAGGGCATCCGCGGGCTCACGCACTACCAGGCCACTTCCTTCCCGGCCCAAATCGGACAGGCCAGCACCTGGAACGAGGAGCTGATTCGCCAGATCGGCCGCATCACCGGGCGGGAGGCCCGGGCGCTCGGATACACCAACATCTACTCGCCCATCCTGGACGTGACGCGCGATCCGCGCTGGGGACGCACGGTCGAAACCTACGGCGAAAGCCCTTTCCTCGTGAGCGCGCTGGGGACGTCCGCCGTCAAGGGGCTACAGTCCCAGCAGGTCGTTTCCACCGCCAAGCACTTCGCCGTCTACAGCGTGCCAAAGGGCGGGCGCGACGGAAATGCGCGTACCGATCCGCACGTTGCGCCACGCGAAATGCACCAGGTGTTTCTGCGCCCCTTCCGGGAGGCCTTCGAGGCCGGAGGGCTCGGCACAATGAGCTCGTACAACGACTGGAATGGGCTTCCCGTCACCGGCAGCCGTTTCTTCCTCACGGAGCTCTTGCGCGAGGAGTACGGGTTTGAGGGCTACGTCGTCTCCGACAGCCGCGCCGTGGAGCACCTGCACGAGAAGCACCGCGTGGCCGCCAACCAGAAGGAGGCCGTGCGCCAGTCGGTCAAGGCCGGGCTCAACGTGCGCACCGACTTCTCAGAGCCCGCCATGTACGTGGAGCCGCTCCGTGAGCTGGCGCGCGAGGGATCGGTCTCGGAAGACCTGATCAATAGGCGTGTGCGGGACGTGCTGCGCGTGAAGTTCTGGCAGGGCCTCTTCGACGACCCCTTTGTTGGCGATCCCGACACCGTAAACGACAGCGTGCGCACCGACACGGCGCTCGATGCGTCGCTCCAGGCCGCCCGCGAGTCGATGGTGCTTCTGAAAAATGAAAACGACACGCTTCCCCTCGACGCCGACGCGCTCGATTCGATCCTGGTGACGGGCCCGCTTGCCGGAGCCACGGAGTACGCCAACGCGCGCTACGGGCCCAATCACCTGGACGTGACCAGCGTGCTGGAGGGGATCCGGCAGCAGGCCGGAGAGGACGTGACCGTCCGTCACGAGCGGGGTGTCGGGGCGCTCGATTCGGCCTGGCCGGAGAGCGAGCTCACCGACGCGTCCCCGCCCGACAGCGTGCAGGCAGGGATCGACCGGGCCGTACGACAGGCTGAGAACTCGGATGTCGTGGTGGCCGTGCTGGGAGAGACGGAAGCGGCGGTGGGGGAGAGCCACTCCCGCACCAGCCTGAATCTGCCGGGGTACCAGCAAGAGTTGCTCAAAGCCGTACACGCCACTGGCACGCCCGTCGTGCTGGTGCTGGTCAACGGCCGGCCGCTCACCATAAACTGGGCCGATCAGCACGTGCCCGCCATCCTGGAGAGCTGGTACGCCGGGGAGAACAGCGGGCGCGCCGTGGCCGACGTGCTCTTCGGTATCGCGAATCCCGGCGGCAAGCTGCCGATCACATTTCCGCGAACGGTCGGTCAGATTCCTTACAATGTGCCCTACAAGCCGGGCTCGCAGGCCGGGCAGCCGGACTGGAGCGGGCGCAAGACGCGGGTACAGGGCGCGCTCTATCCGTTCGGGCACGGGCTCAGTTACACGACGTTTTCCTACGACAACCTGCGCATTGAACCAGACAGCCAGGGGGCGGAGGGCTCGGTCACTGTCTCGTTCGAGGTGACGAACACGGGCGAGCGGGCCGGCGACGAGATTCCGCAGCTCTACCTGCGCGACGCTGCCGGCAGCGTGACGACCTACAACCGGCGCCTGCGCGGCTTCGACCGGATTTCGCTGGAGCCGGGCGAGACGAAGACCGTGACAGAGACGCTCACGCACGAGGATCTGTGGCTGCTGGACCGCGACATGAACTGGACCGTCGAGGAGGGCACCTTCGAGGTGCGCGTCGGGCGCTCGTCGCAGGACATCCGGCTCCAGTCCTCGTTTCAGATCACCAATACGGCCTCGTTTGGCAGCCCGCCCATCGACCACTAATGCACGCGGAACCGACGCCCGAGACGAGAGGCGTTCTCTACTGTACTATCCTTCAATTCACGCACTTCACAGCCCACCCATGAATGTTCGCACTGGCGCATTCGCCGCCCTCTCCGTTGGTCTTCTCCTTGCGCTCCTCCCGGGGGTGTGTAAGGGGCAGTTTGAGCCCACGGACGCCGATGACGGCCCCACGCCTCCATGGGAAGACCCCGTGGTGAATGCCATTAACCGGGCCCCGGCTCACGCCACCATGCAGTCCTACGCGACAGCCGAGGCCGCGCTCGAAGGCGACCGCGAGTCGTCGGACCGGTTTCTGTCGCTCAATGGGACCTGGTCGTTCTCCTACGCCCCTTCCATCAACGAGGCCCCCGATGCGTTCTGGGAAGAGGCGCCCGACGGCGGGTGGAGCGAGATTACGGTGCCGGCCAACTGGGAGATGGAAGGCTTCGGCTCTCCCATCTATCTCAACACGCGGTATCCCTTCTCGCCCGTCGACCCGCCCCGCGTGCCCGACGAGGACAATGAGGTGGGCTCGTATATGCGTACCTTCGACCTGCCGAGCGGCTGGGACGATCAGAAGGTGACCCTCCACTTCGGCGGCGTGAGCTCCGCGTTCTACGTGTGGGTGAACGGCGAGAAGGTCGGCTACAGCGAGGACAGCCGCCTGCCCGCCGAGTTCGACGTAACCCCGTACCTGCAGGACGGCGAAAACACCGTGGCCGTGCAGGTGCTGGCCTGGAGCGATGGCACCTACCTGGAGGACCAGGACCACTGGCGACTCAGCGGCATCCATCGCGAGGTGTACCTGGAAGCTGCTCCGCCCACCCGCTTTTCCGACCTAGCCGTGCGGACCGACCTCGACGCCCAGTACGACGACGCCGACCTGCGCATCCGCCCGGACCTCGCCGCTCGTTCAGGAACGAATCTCGACGGCTGGAGGGTGACGGCCCAGCTCTACGACCCGGACCAGCAGGCCGTGCTCGACGAGCCGCTCTCCGTGGCGGCCGAGGAAATTACCGAGGAGGAGTACCCGCCCCGCGGTACCCCGCCCTTCGGAATTCTGGAGACGGAGGTCGAGAATCCGATGAAGTGGTCCGCCGAGTCGCCCACGCTCTACACTCTGGTCCTGGCACTGGAGGATTCGAGCGGCAGCGTCGTGGAGGCGACGCGAACGAACATCGGGTTTCGCGAAGTGGAGATTCAGGACGGACGGTTCCTCGTCAACGGCGCTCCGGTGCACCTCCGGGGTGTCAACCGGCACGACCACGATGGCCACACCGGAAAGACCGTCACGCGGGCCGACATGGTCGAGGACATCAAGCAGATGAAGCGGTTCAACGTCAACGCGGCTCGCAGCGCGCACTATCCCAATAATCCGGAGTGGTACCAGCTCGCCAACGAGTACGGGCTGTACGTGATCGACGAGGTCAACATCGAGACCCACGCGATCGGCGGCCAGCTCTCGAACAATCCGGATTGGGGCAATGCCCACCTGGAGCGCGCCATCCGGATGGTGGAGCGCAGCAAAAACCACCCGTCCATCATCATGTGGTCGCTGGGCAACGAGGCCGGCAGCGGCCCCAACCACGCCGCCATGGCCGAGTGGATCCACTTTGCGGACCCGACTCGTCCCATCCACTACGAAGGCGCGCAGCACTTCCAAACGGAGGACCGCGGCATGACGGACCCGCCGTACGTGGACGTGATGAGCCGGATGTACGCCACCCCCTCGCACCTGGAGCACCTGGCCGAGCGGCACAACGACAACCGGCCCATCATGCTCTGCGAGTACGCCCATTCGATGGGCAACTCGACCGGCAATC
>CAZBIB010000069.1:0-13287 GCA_964491575.1 uncultured Salinivenus sp.
GAGGTCCGCGGACTGGGCGAACCGCCCCAGCCAGCCGCCGTCTTTCCAGCTATAGACCGCGGCCATAAAGAGGAAGAAGGCCGCGAACGCCGCGATGCGGTCCCAGCGCAAATCTGTCAGCCAGGAGAAGCTCGACGTTGCCTCGTCCAGCGAGTCGGGGACATCTCCCCAGTCATTCCGAAGCTCGATGCCGGAGCGGCGGAAAAAGTCGAGCGGGGCCTTCTGCCCGATCATCGCGAAGACGTGCTGGGCTGGGACCGTTTCGGTTGTGCCGTCATCGTGGGAGAGCACCACTGCGTCGTCCCGGATCTCCACCACGTCGGTTGACAACTTGAGAGTGAGTGAGCCCTCCCCCTCGTGGTACGTAGCCAGCTCGTAGAGCCGCTCCAC
Source organism: uncultured Salinivenus sp. (assembly GCA_964491575.1). GTDB lineage: Bacteria > Bacteroidota > Rhodothermia > Rhodothermales > Salinibacteraceae > Salinibacter. The sequence goes on from CAZBIB010000069.1 coordinate 391, forward strand.
GTTCTCCTCCTTCGGCCGCACGAACTCATCGCGGCGGTAGGAGAGGACGACGTCGGCCCCCTCCTCCACCAGTCCAATGGCCGCCTCCGCCGCCGAGTCGCCTCCGCCGATGACCACGGTCGGGTCGCCCCGGCTGCGGGTCGGGTCGTAGACGCGGTGGTGAACGTGATTCTTGTCCTCGCCGGGCACGTCGAGGCTACGAAAGTTGCCACTCCGCCCGATGGCCACGATCACGCGCTGCCCGTAGATGCGGGCACCGTCCTCGGTGACCACCGCGTGGCCGTCCGTGTCCTGTTCAATGCGGTTGGCCTCTGCATGGCGCACGGGGATGTCGTTCGTCTGCGCCTCCAGTTCGTCGACGAGCGCCTCCTTCACCTCCGCCGTAATCTGAATGTCACTCTCCGGCGTCATCGCCTTCGGGTAGGTGTAGATCGGCTTGCCCTCCTGAAAGTCCCTGATCGTTGCAAACCGCCGCTTCGACTCCAGGACGCAGTAGGAGAGTCCACTCTTTTTGGCCTCGCGGGCAGCGGCCATGCCCGAGGCCCCGGCTCCAATGATCACGACATCGTAGGGGCCGTCCCCATTCTCGGGCTCCACCGGATGGATGCCCTGCGCGAGGATGTCCTGCACGGCCCGCGCGCCGCCGTCCACCGAGAACTTGAGTAGCGGCACGCCCGCCAAGTCGCCCACGACGTAGACCCCGTCGATGTTGGTGCGGAAGTGGTCGTCGACGCGGGGGAGCGTTTCAGTGGTGCCAGCGGGCCACTGCAGGTGGAGCCAGTCGGCGTAGCGGGCGAGCGCACTGAGCATGGAGCAGAAGCGAGTCGTGAGAATCGATTCTGGTGACGAACGTCGGCCCGGACAGGCGGAGGAGTTCGTGCCGGTGGTCGAAGTACGCCCGCCGGTGTTACACAAAACTGTACACGAATGCCCCCGGGGAGTGCCCTCTCGGAAGCAAAGCATCCGTGCCGAGATGTGAGGAAGTTCTTAAACTCCCGTCGGGACGTCTGTGCACATCATTAGAAGTCAACGTTAGAAATTATCTGCACGGATCGATATTCCGTTCTATGCACAGCCGTGCTGAGAGGATAGAGGCAACCGCCCGGTCATGCAAAGAAATTGTCTCGCTGAATCCGCCGGGCCTCCCCCCCGGGCCGTCGCCGAGCGTCAGAATTGGATCGAAAGGCCGATGCGATCGGTCGAGACGATGGGTGTGTAGTTGATGCCCCCGACGGAGGGATCGGAGGGCACCACCGACCGGCCGATCAGGTATCCGAGCGCGCCGCCCACCACCACGTCGGTCAGCCAGTGATCGCCGCTTCGCACGCGTTCGAGCCCGACCGACGCGGCCCCGCCATAGGCCAGCGTCGACACGTACCAGCGATCCGCCTGGTGGGCCAGGACCGACGCCAGGGCAAACGCGCGGGCCGTATGGCCGGAGGGCATCGACAGCTTCGTGTGCTCGCCCTCAAACTCGCCGGGATCGGCCGCCATTGGCCCGTCTCCCACGAAGGGACGCGAGCGGTTAAAAAAGCCCTTCGCAAATCCCGTCACGGCCTTGGTGAGCCAGAGCGCTTCGACGACGCGGACAGACGTGCGGGTGAGGTCTCGACGTTCGAGCACCAGCCCACTGACGGCGAGAAAGCCAGCCGTTCCGTAGGCCATCCGATCCGGCCCGACATGGTCGAATCCCTGCCCCGGCGCCGCTAAGGCCCCAGTGGCAGTGGATGCCGGCCCAGATCGAACGTGGAGGCCTCGGTACACTGGCCGATCGAGGGCCGACATGGTGCTGAGCACGACCCCTGAGGTGCCCAGTGTGAGAAACGTCTCCGACGTTGAGAGGGTCGTGGGAACCCGAATGATGTCGAGGGCATCCCGCCCCATCGAGTTGAAGGAGGGGACCCAGGGCCCCTGCTTGACCTGCGGGGAGTTCGGTTTCAGGTCGAACGCGGGAAGTTGTGCGTGCAAGGGCGTCGTTCCCAGAAGAAGGACCACGACGACGGTGAGCGTCCGAAGGGAACTCTGTGGACGCGAAGGACCGGGAAGAGAGTCGGAAGAAGACGACATAAGACCGACATCTGTATGAAGCAGACGTGCGCGCTGTAGACGCTTCGATGTCCATCCGAGTTCTCGTCTGTCTCAAAGTCTTCATTCTTTCTCAATTGAATTCCGGGCTTTTCGGTGTGTTCACCCCTCCGTTTGGGCCTTCTGCGTACGTTGCGTGTTCCCTTTGTTTTGGAGCTCCCGTCTTCAGGCTCCGGCCCGTCGATTCAGCCCACTCGGTCGTGTTTGAGAATGCAAGGCGCGGACCGGGTCGATTCGTCTCTCCCAACTCGTCGCTCCCAAAACCGAGGTCTCGGTGAACGACGCCCCCCGTCACTCGTGCAAACGGGGCATCTGCTGGGAAGTGCTCCTGACAAAATGGTGCAGCAATTCTCGTTAAGAAAAGAGGTCTCCATGTTCGCGTCCGACCGACTGTCGAGCCTCTTCCTGGGGCTCTTGTTTGTAGGAGCAGTGGCCCTTGCTCCGCGTCCAGTCTCCGCCCATCCGAAGATCAGTCTTTCCGGGCAATGGGCCGTAGCCTCAGACACGAGCGACGCTCCCTCGTTCGAGCCCTACACGACGGATCGGGGCCTCGCCTATCACGTCCTGGCCACGCCGGCCTACATCCTGCACGGCCTCACCCGCCCGATTGGGTGGGGCGTAAAGTATTTGGAGCAGCAATACCCGGAACTCTTTCGCCCCGTGCGTCCGACTCGAGGAGTCTTGCCCCTCGCTGAGCTTGGCGGGCCGATCGGGTTCGTGGCCGGAGTGGAGCTGTTCGACAATCAGGCGTTCGGGAGTTCTCACAGGGCGCATCTTGAAGCCCTCTACGGCGGCCCCGACACGTTCGAGGGAACGGCCCAGTACGAGGTCCCGAACGTCGTCAGTCCACGAACTCACCTCGAGGGAGTCGTCAATTTCTTCTCCGACCCCCGAAACGAGTTTTACATTGGAGGAAACGCGAGCGACGCAGATGCCGACGAGGCATTCTTCTCGCGGCGGCAGCTGGACGTGAGGCTCGGGATCCGGACGTCCTCGCCCAGCGACGTGCTGAGTGGCGGATTGGACGTTCTGTACGAGCACGTTGAGGCTGAGAGGAAGGACGGCGTTCAAGGGGATCGGATCAAGTCTTTGAAGCCGGTCGGGTTAGGGACGGCAGATCTCCTTACGTCCCGGCTCCAGTTGGGACTGGACCTCACCCGGGGCTGGCCCCGCACCTACCGGGGCACCGAGGTGCTCCTGCAGCTCGACTACACCCACGATCTCACTGGCGACCGCTTCCGGTATGGCCGGTACGTGGCCGAGATGCGCCAGTATCTGCCCGTCGGCATCTTTCCGAAGTCACGGCGCCTTGCCCTGCGGGCCCGGCTCGAACAGGTCGAACCCCTGTTTGAGGAATCGGCGGTTCCCTTCTACCAGCTGCCGGGCCTCGGCGGGCGACGCACGCTGCGCGGATTCAAGGCCGGTCGGTTCCAGGATGACGGATCGTTGCTGTTCACTGCCGAGTATCGGTACCCCCTCTGGGGAAATCTCGATGCGGCGGTTTTCGTCGACGCAGGCCAGGTCTTTTCCGAGTTCTCGGCCCTTTCGGCCGAGCGGTTCCACTGGAGCTACGGAGGGGGAATTCACCTGCTCAATCAGAGGGGCCTCAGCCTCCGCTTCGAGGTGGCGGGCAGCGCAGAAGGCGCCCGCACCATTCTGACGGTCGAGCCTAGCTTCCAGCGCGTGGGTCGGTAGCTTCCCTCCCGAGCTCATCTCCAATCGCGTTTTTCACCACGTTTCTTCCACCGTAGGCATGCCGTTCCGTTCATCCCGGATCCGTCTGGATCTCCTTCTCGGGGCCGGGATTCTGTTGCTGGGGGTCCTCGGCGGATGCGGCAGCACGAAGCCCTACACGCTCGGTCCCATCAAGACGGTCGATCCGGATACCCTGCCCACCCCTCGCCCTGAGGAGTCTGTCGAGAGCATGTACTGGAACCGGATCGACATGACCGTCTTTCACCAGCTCGAAAAGCCGCTCAACCTCAACTGGACAGGCCGCAAGGTCGGCCGGGCCCTTGGTCTCGCCGGTGCCGACGAGGCCGACAACGTGAACGTGATGGACGAGCCGCCCAACTCCAGCTGGTGGAAGCGGCGTCACTTCTACCACGAGATGTCGCCCCGCGAGCTGGCCATCGGCCCCAATGAACAGGACACGACGGGCCCGGCAGCTGGCCCGGCCCAGCACGGCACCTGGACCGTGACGGGCGGCAAGTCGCAGGGGGCCGCTCGCGGGTTCCAGATCAAGGACCCGAGGGGCGACCGGTACCTCATCAAGCTCGACGGCCCCAAGTGGCCCGAGCTTACGACCTCGGCGGAGGTGATCTCGACGAAAATCTTGTACGCGGCTGGCTACCAGGTTCCGCAGAACACGATTACCTACTTCTCCCTCGACCAGCTTGAGGTGGCCGAGGATGCGACCATTCGCAAAGGCAGGAACGAGCAACCGATGACGCGCGAGGACCTCCGAGAGCTCCTTGCGCCCTACGGCCGGGGACCCAACGGCCAGATTCGCGGAATGGCCAGCAAGTTCCTGGCGGGGGACCTGTTGGGCCCATTCTACTTTCACGGCACCCGCGATGGGGACCGAAACGACCGGGTACGTCACGAGCAGCGGCGTGAGCTGCGAGGCCTGCAGGTACTGTCCTCATGGCTCAACGATGCGGACCGGCGCCACTCCAACACGATGGCCGTCTACACCGACGGGCGGTACGTGAAGCACTACCTGCTGGACATGGGATCGACCCTCGGGGCCAACGCAAGCAGTCCTCACCGCCCCATCCACGGCCAGGCCTACCTCATCGACCCCCGAAAAATTTTCAAAGCCCTCCCTCTGCTCGGTGCCTACCGGTTTCCCTGGTGGGACTACGAGTGGAGGATCCCCTATGAGACCGTCGGCTACTTTCGGGCCGACGTGTTCGAGCCCGGCGGGTGGGTGCCCACGTACCCCAACCCGGCCTTTGAGGAGTGTACCGAGCGGGACGGCTACTGGGGCGCCAAGCTCGTGATGAGCTTCAGCGACGAGGACCTGAAGGCCATTGCGGAGACGGCCCAGATCAGCAATCCCGCCGCCGAGGCGTATCTGATCGATATTCTGCAGAAGCGCCAGGACAAGATCGGGCGATACTGGTTTGACAAGGTCAACCCGCTCGATCGGTTTTCCGTGACGAGAGACGCTTCTCCGGTTGTCGCCGAGAAGGGAGACGGACGCCGGTCCGCCTCCGTGCTCCACTTCGAGGATCTATCCGTCGTTGGCGGGCTCGAAGCAGCCGAGGCCCGAACCTACACGTACCGGATGTTTCTCGACGACGAGCCGCTCGGGAGCGCCCAGACCATCGAGGAGACGGAGCTTCCGCTCACTGTTGGGGGCACGGCTCTCGGTGCGGGGCTCGACGACCGAGGGCGATCGGCACCCGAGGAGCGCGTAGTCCGCATCGACCTTCGCACCCGGCAGGAGGGATCGGTCAGCGATCCGACGCGGGTGTACGTGCACGTGCCGTCGACGGGCACACCGAGGCTCGTGGGTCTGGAACGGCGATAACATGGGGCCAGAGGAGGGCGCCCGCGGGAGACATGCCGTCTTACGTATTCTTCGAACGGGCCGATCAAAAAGGGGCGGAGGGGCGTTGCAGTAGAACGACTTCCCTGCTCCGGAGCCCCCGCCGACCATGAATCGCCTCTTAGCGTCGCTGTTTGGACTCCGGCGTGAAGAGCGCGACTTGGCACTCCTGATGGCGGCCTATCATTTCCTTTTGCTCGTCACGCTCTACCTGCTGAAGCCGGTTCGCGACAGCCTCTTTCTGACGAGTCGCGGTCCCGCTGAGCTTCCCTTCGTCTTCATCCTCACGACGGCGGTCGTGGTGCCGGTGGCAGTCCTGCACACGCGGGCCGGACGACGGCTGGATCTTGGGACCCTGATTGACGGGGTCTCCCTATTTCTCGTCCTCAGCCTCGTGGGCCTTCGGGGCCTGCTGAGCATTGGGGGCGAGTGGGTGGCCTACGTGCTCTATGCCTGGGTGAGCACCTACGGCCTGCTCGTCACGTCGCAGTTCTGGCTGATGGCGAATGCCCTGTTCACCTCGTCGCAGTCGAAGCGCGTCTTTACGGCGCTGAGTGCGGGGGCCATCGTCGGCGCCATCGTGGGCGGGGAAATCACCGGGGTGCTCGTGGAGGAGGTTGGCATGTCGAGCGAGAACCTGCTGTGGGTCGCAGGAGGGGTGCTGTTTGCCTCCACCGTTCTGGAGCGCCGCATTCGGAGCGGTTCTTCGCAGAAGCTAGGCGCCGGGCCAGCCGAGGAGCGCGATACAGAGTCCGAGGAGCCCGAAGGCCTCTTCGCCACTCTCCATCAGTCGCAGCACCTCCGGCTGATTGTCGGCATCATTGCGCTTGTAGTGATCGTGACGACGTTTGTGGACTTCCAGTTCAAGACCGTCGCCGCCCGAGCCTTTCCCGTCGAGGAGGACCTGACTGCCTTCATGGGCCAGTTTTACGGCCGCGTGAGTGTCGTGGCGCTCCTCGTGCAGTTCGTGCTCGCCCCCTGGTTGATGCGAGTGGTCGGAATTGGGGGCGCGCTGTCGGTCCTGCCCGGGGCCCTCGCCCTCGGAAGCCTCGGCATGCTCTTGATGCCGGGGCTCGTGGCGGGAATCGCGCTGCGCGGGGCTGGTCAGAGCCTCAAACACTCGGTGGACCGGACCGGGCGAGAGCTGCTTTATGTGCCCGTGTCCCTGGAAAAGAAGAGGCGCGTAAAGGTGTTCGTTGACCTGTTCATTGACCAGGGGGCAGAGGGCCTCGGCGGGATTTTGCTTTTGATCCTCGTCGTGGGCTTTGGGGTGGGAGTGCAACTGCTGAGCGTTTTCACCCTGGCGCTCATCGCGGTCTGGGGCATGCTCGCGTATCGGGCCCGCGAATCGTACATCGACCAGTTTCGCCTGCAGCTTCGTCAGAGGGAAACAGAGTCCGCAGAGGGACAGGAGGAGCCCCTCTTCGAGACCGACCCCGATGCGATCGTCGAGGCCCTCTGCAGCCGTGCCGAAACCGAGGTCCTCCATGCCCTCGATGTGCTGGAAACCGGAACGGTCTCCATCCCCGTCGATGCCGTTCTCGCTCTGCTCGACCATTCCTCCGCGGTCGTTCGAGCGCGCGCGATTCGCATCCTGCGTGTGCGGGAAGTCGAAGGGGTGGGGAAGGAGGTCGCTGAAGCCCTTCGAGACCTCGATCCCGATGTGCAACTCGAAGCGGCGCGCTACCTCTACAGCCAGGAGACGGAGCACCACACGGAGCGGCTCCAGCAGGGCCTCAACCACAAAGATCCCCAAATTCAGGCGGCTGCCGTGGGGCTCATTGCTGAGGAAGGCACCCCGGACGAGTACCGGCTCGTGAGCAAGTCTCTCCTGCGCCGTCTCATCAGTCTTGGCGGGGAAGAAGGAAAGGAAGCCCGCACCCACGTGGCTCGGATTCTTGGGGTGCTCGATCGCCCCTACCGCAACCGGTTGCTGCGTCGCCTTCTCCAAGACGACGAGCCTGAGGTCGTGCGCGCCGCCATCGAGGCCGCAAGCCGAACCAGCGACCGTGCATTCGTCTACCGGTTAGTGCAGTACCTGGGCGACGAGGCCTTCCAGGAGGAAGCCCGCTCGGCGCTCGTGAATTTCGGGCCCACGCTCCTCGGCACGCTTTACGACTATCTCGTCGACGAGCAGGTCGATCTCGAAGTGCGGCGACAGATTCCGTCGATCTTTGTGGCTGAGCCCTGCCAGCTCGCCGTGGATCTCTTGGTGCGAAGCCTTCAGAAGGCCTCCATCCCCGTCCGGCACGCCGTCGTCCGCGCGCTCAGCAGGCTCCACCAGGCCGGCGACTTCAAGCGCGCCCCGAAACTGCTGGATGAGGCCATCGAGCGGGAAATCGAGCACTACGCGGCCCTCGGCCAAATTCTGCATCTGTATCGGAAGTCGACCGGCGGAGAGACCGTGCCCGCCTCCCCCGAGTTGCTTCGCTCGTACCACGAGGAAGCCCTCGAGCGCATTTTCCGCCTGCTCGGGCTACGATACAACCAGCGCGACATCTACGACGCGTACCTGGGCATCACGAGCGGCAACCAGTCGCTACGGGACAGTGCCGTCGAGTTCGTCGACAACCTCATCGACTACGGCACGCGGCGGTACCTGCTGCCGCTGCTCGACGATCCGAAGGGTGAGCGGGCTGTCTCGGCAGGGGCGCGGTTCTTTAACCGGCGCATTCGGGGATGGGAGATGGCCAGAGAGTACCTGGAAAGCGTACATGATCCGCGCCTCTCGGCCCTCGCCGGTTCGAGCGAACCAGGAGAGTTGCCCAGTCCGGACCTTCCCCACAGGGACGGCCCTTCCGACCCAGTCTCTCCATCGCGAACGACAGCTGAGTAGTTCGGTGTCTTCCGCCAGAGATTTCCACGTCCAGCCGAATCACAGGTCCCGCAATGCTTGAACGCCTGCGCAAGGAGTTTTTTGACATCCGACCGGGGGAGTGGCCGAAAGCCCTCGGGCTCTCGGCCTATTTCTTTTTGGTAATTGCCATTTTCTGGGTTCTCAAGCCCATGAAGCGGGGCCTCATCATCAGCTACTTCGGCGAGCACCCGCTCCAGTTCGCCGGGTGGGTGCTCACCGGAGCGCAGGCCGAGCAGATTGGGAAGGTACTGAATATGGTCGTGGCCTTTGCGGTGGTGGGGCTCTTCACCTGGCTCGTTCGCCGCTATGCCAGGCACTATCTCATCGTGATCTTCTGTGCGTTGTTCGGGGGGCTCTTCCTGTTTTTCGGGACCGTGATCGACCAGATCGACGTGGTGGGGCGGGGCGGCGTGTGGGGCTTCTACGTGATGGGCGACATCTGGACGACCGTCATGGTCGCGACCTTCTGGGCGTTCGCCAACGACCTCCACACCGGCAGCGAGGCGGAGCGGCTGTACGGAATTGTGGGATTGGGCGGCGTGGTTGGCGGCTTTGCGGGCTCTACGGTGGTCGCCAGCCTCGTGGAACAGCTGGGGCGGGCCACGCTGGTGTACGGCTGCCTAATTCCGACCGCGCTCATCGCCGTCCTTGCCGTGTGGGTTCATAACCGAGAGGCCGGCCCGGAGCATACTCGGCTTCCGGAAGAAGAGGCAGTGCAGGAGGAGAGGAAGGAGAGTGTTTTTCTCGAAGGGGCCAAGCTGGTCGCTCAGTCGAAGTACCTGCTCGGTATCGCCGCGGTCCTCGCAATCTACGAGATGGTGTCCAACATCGTCGACTTTCAACTGTCAGTCATCGTCGAGCAGCAGATTGCGACGGGCACGGAGCGGGATACCTTCTTCGGCATCGTGGGGCAGGCCACGGGCCTCGTGTCCATTGGGGTGCAGCTCTTTCTCACGTCGTTCGTGATGAAGCGGTACAGCGTGAAGGCAGCCCTTCTGTTCCTGCCGGTGGCCATTCTGGGCGGGACCCTCGGATTCGTGATGTTGCCGTCGCTGCTGTTCGTGGGCTTCATGTCCGCGAGCGACAACGCCCTGAACTACTCCATCAATCAGTCGGCCAAGGAGTCGCTCTACACGCCGACAACCCGGGACGAGAAGTACAAGGCGAAGTCGTTCATCGACATGTTCATCCAGCGGGCGGGAAAGGTCCTCGCCGTGGCGCTCAACCTGGGCCTCACGGTGCTCATCGTTACGAACGTGCGGTGGCTGTCCCTGGCCGTGGGGATCTTGCTGGTTGCCTGGATTGCGATTATCCGCTTCCTGGGCCGGGAGTACGAGGTGCGCAAGGGTCCAGCCGAAGCGGTGGGTGCCTGAAGGCGTGGGAACGTGAGGGTGCGGGAAGGAAGCGCGTGGGAGCGTGGGAAAATATAAACTACGCCTGTCACCACACTCTCGGTCCGTCGTCCGCCGACCGCTAGGGCGCATCCACGACGGCTGTCGGCATCAGGGCGCAGCCCGGAGACTACTTGTTCCGTTGGTCACGGCGCAGGGAAGCACTTGCTCCACTCCAGGAGGTCGACGACGCCTCCCTCGTCGATCTTGTGGCGCTTGCCGGTCCAGGTGATGCAGACCTCCTCGCCGCCGTCGTCCTGCACATCCATGAGCACGAACTGCCCATCGGTGCGACCAAAGACAACGAACGGATTCGGGAAGGGGCCGTGCGTGTACGGTCCGCCCTTCTCGGAGCCAATCTGGTTGAACGCCGCCGCGTGGACGACCGGAAAGCCTCCGCCGCCTTCCAATCCGTAGTGGTTGTGCGTGCCGTCGTCGAGGGCCACCATGTGGGCGTCCCCCGAGAGGATCACCATCTGGTCTGCAATGCCGATCGAGTCGATGTAGGTGGCCAGTTCGCGGCGCTCTTTGGCAAACCCGCCCCATCGGTCTTCGCCCCCGGCGCTGATCCAGGGCACGCTGCTGACCCAGGCGACGACGGGGTATCGGTCTTTGGCCTGGGCAAGCTGTTGCTTAAACCACGCCTTCTGCTTGGCCCCCATCATGGTTTTTACAGAGTCCGGGGCTTCGTTCGGGGTTCGAGCCGAGCGGAGGTCCGTCAGCAGGAACCGGACGCGCCCGACCGTGAAGGCCTGGTAGATGGGCCGCGCCAGTTTGGTCCTCGCCAGCGGGTAGTGGGACACGTACTCTCGGTACACCTGCTGGGCCACGTCCTGTCCCGGGGCACGCCGCGAGCTGTTGTCGGGGCCGTAGTCGTGGTCGTCCCAGACGTAGGCCAGGGCCGTGGACCGAAACAGGGCGGCCTGCCGCTTCGCGCCGTGGACCATGCGGTACGCGCGGCGAAAGGGCCGCGGCTCGGTCGCGGTGATGTTCTCGTAGTGCAGGTCGCCTGTGTGGAGGAACAGGTCGGGCTGTGCCTGTCGGATCGTCGCAAAGACGGGATGATTGGAACCGGTCAGGGCGCAGGCGCCGAGGGCCGCGCGAAACGAGAACGCTCCGTCGGCGAACGTGCGGAAGTGACCGCTGTAGTCGGGATCGATTCGCCCGTTGACCTCCAGGGCATAGTGGTACGTCGTCTTGGGCGTTAGGTCCGTAAGCTGGAAGTGGCGGACGTTTTTGTTCGTTCTTGGTGACATGCCGTCGAGGACTGTGGGGGAGGACCAGTCACCAGACGTGTCCACGGCGAGGCGCACCTGCGCCCCCGACTCCTCATATCGCGCCACCACGCGGGCGGACGAATCCGTGACTGCGCCGGTCCACAGCACCGTCACCGACTCTGGACGGGACGTGGCAGGACCACCCAGCCCGATGTATCGACACGCGGAGGAGCTGGTGATTAGAAGAATGAGGAGTGCGGCCCCGAGCGTCCAGCGCAATAAATCGGCAAACACAGAAGGAGGTACAAATGAAGCAGAGAGAACCGGGAGAGTGCTGTCGGGACGCCTCCTAACAGCACGAAGGGTCTCGACGCCGAGCCCGAAGCGACGTTCCCGCCCTCATTCACGTCGCTCTGCTGGAGGAGGAACGCCTGAGCAACGATGGATCGGTTCGCAATCTGCGGTTTCCGTTCCCTGGACGCGAGAGGGACGGAAGCGGATCTGAGATCCCTGCGAGACGGCCCTGAGGGGACATCCTCGCACCGAGAGCAGGCGATACAGTACTCGTTTCCCCTTTAAATAATCTTAAGAATTAGGAACTTTTTCCGCCCAGCGCGTCCAAGTGGTGGTCAGCCGAGGGTTTTTGGTCGATGAGTCCTTGGTGTTTTCTTCACCCCTAGAATCCCGCGATTGTGGGAGAGGAGGTCGGCATGAAAAGTTTCCCCAGAGGTAAGAAGCACTATCTGTCCCGGCTACCCCGCAAAGCCTCCTGTCCGTGGCGGTCTTCCGAGAAGATTGAGGACGCCTGTCTCGAACGTCGTAAGAAGGATGCCGATCCCGTAGAGTGGACGCCTGAGGAGCTGGATCGCATCTGGCGGAGCACGTCGGGATAATCGGAATAAATATGATGCAAGGGGGATGGTCTGAAGGGCCGTTTCCGCGACAGCAGGGCATCCGCCTCGGAAGACTCGGGGCGGATTTTTTGGTTAGTCCTGCGCCAAGGGGGCGATGAGAGAAAAACTGCCCTACGACGCCGAGACGGACGTGCAGCCCGGCCGCTCCCGCCTGAGCCCACCTCATCCTGATCGCCGCCCGGCAATGGTACGGCCCGGCAGTGTTACGATTGTCTGAAGAGCCCCCCGAGGAAGCCCTCCTACTTGGAGCCGTCACGACCGGCTCGTACCTTTGACACGTTCACCTCACAGGCCGTTGACAGTCCTCCTCCCCTCACCATGCGCCGCTGGGACGACCTCGACCTCGAAACGGAAGGCACCGGCATCTCCAAACCCCTGAGCCGGCAGGTAAACCTTCTTGGCAGCATGCTCGGACGGATTTCAGAAGAGCAGGGCGGCACGGCCCTCTTCGAGCACGTGGAAGGGCTGCGGGCGCTCTGCAAGGAGGCGGAGCAGAACGACGATCCGGAGTTGCGGGAGGAGGCGGCTCGACGCATCGCGGAGCTCGACCAGGACACGCTGGAGCGGCTGCTGCACGTCTACACCACGTTTTTTCACCTCGTCAACCAGGCGGAGCAGCAGGAAATTATCCGCATCAACCGCGAGCGAGCCCGGCAGTCCGGCCCGTCGGAGTGGCCGCTGGGACCAGGGGACGACAACGGTTCGTCCGAGGCGGAGCCGCGCCCGCAGTCGATCGACGCGGCGGTGGCGCACCTGAAAGACGAAGGCTATTCGTTCGACGAGGTGGTGGCCCTCTTCGAGCAGCTCGACATTCAGCCCACCCTCACGGCCCATCCCACGGAGGCGCGTCGCCGCTCGGTGCTTCGCAAGGAGCAGC
>CAZBIB010000070.1:0-13265 GCA_964491575.1 uncultured Salinivenus sp.
GGGCGTTGCCTTCTCGACCCTTCTCCGGACCCGTGTCGCCAAACAGGCCGAAGAGGAGAAAAATGAGTGCGGCCCGCGCGAGCATATGCGATGGCGTTTCTCGTTGATAGATCTCAATTGTCGATACGCCGAAAGGGCTGTCCTCTCCTTTCCGTATTGAGTGTGGGCGTATGGGAGAGACATCCGTACGTCAGTACGTCCACACCGGTCGTTCGATTCCCGATCGGACTTACGTCTCCTCCCGGGCGATCCCGAGACGCGCCCAGAGGTCCGTCGACTGACGGGCTCGTTGACGCACCGGAATCAGAACCTCGATTCCCAGTAGCAGCAGCGCCGCCGCGAGGGGCCACTGGTACATCTCCTCGTAATCGGCAAATTGCTCCGTCTCGTACGTCGAGGACCCGACCTGGCGGAGGGCCGCCGGCACGTCTGGCAGGGCACTGGTCGTGGCTCCGATTCGGAAGTACGCCCCCGACCGGGCGAGGCGCGTGAGGACATCCTCATGCAGGCGGCTCTGCACAACCTGTCCCTGCGAGTCCCGCTTAAAGCCAACTCGCTGCTCGCGCTCATAGATTGGAATCCGGGCGCCCTCTGCAGTGCCGACCCCGGCGGTTAGGAGTGTAATGCCGGCCTCGTCTGCCCGCTGCCGGGCCGCCTCCAGATTGCCGGCATGATTCTCGCCGTCCGAGACAACCAGCAGGGCGCGGGACCGCTTCTTGGTCGGGGCCGTCGTCGAGTCCGTATTCGGACGGGTCGCGCCGAAGGCCTGGACGGCGGCGTCGACTGCCGCGCGCAAGTTGGTGCCCGGCGCCGATACCTGATCGGGGGCGGCCGCGTCGAGAAACAGGCGAAAGGCGCCGTAGTCCGACGTGAGGGGACACTGCACGAAGCCGCTCCCGGCGAAGAGCACCAGGCCCACCCGGTCGCCAGACAGGCGCCCCATCAGGTCGCGAATCTCATTCTTTGCTCGTCGGAAGCGACTCGGAGGCACGTCCCGAGCCCGCATCGACGCCGACACGTCCAGCGCCACCACGAGGTCCACACCACGGCGCTCCACGGTGCGAACCTCCGTGCCCCAGCGCGGCCCTATCAGCGCCACGACCCCGAGCAGCAGCGCTCCCACCACCAGAGCGGCCTTCAGGAGGCGACGGCGTGGGCGAAAGGAGGAGGCAAGCTGTCGTACGGTGGCAGGATCTCCGAAGCGGTCCTGCGCCGCCCGTCGCCACTGCGCTGCCCGCCAGTAGAGCCACAGGGCTGCCGGGACGGCCAACAGCGCCCACGCATATGTCGGATGCAACCATGCCATTGGCGAATTTCAATTGTCGAATTGTGGAGTGCAAATGTCTACCGAGATCGTGTCCCTCATTCGACATTCGCAACTCGCAACTCGAGATTGATCAGGGAAATCGGCGGAAAACCGTTGTGGACAGCGTCACCTCCAGGAGCACGAGGCCCAGCGCGCCCCCCAGGAACCAGGGATACCGCTCCGTCTGATCCGTGTAAATGCGCTCGTCGACGGGGGCGGTTTCCATGGTGTCGATCTCGGCGTAGATGTTCTCCAGCGCATTCCGGTTCGTGGCCGAGAAGTACTGTCCGCCGGTTGACGTGGAGACGGTCCGGAGCATCTCTGCGTCTACCCCCGCCGAGCCGTCCGTTTGGGTGCGCGGAGCCGGTTCCCACTGGTTTGCCGTACCCTCCGACGAGCCGATCCCAATCGCGTAGACTCGCACGCCCATCGAGCTGGCCACCTCGGCTGCCGTTCGGGGATCAATTTGGCCCCGATTATTGCGGCCGTCGGTAAGCAGGATGGCGACTTTGCTCTCCGCCTCACTGTCCTTGAGCCGGTTCACCGCCGTTGCCAGCGCCGTGCCCACCGCCGTTCCGTCCTCCACAGTGCCGATCTCTACCTCCTTGAGCATCTGCTGGAGGAACGAGTAGTCGAGCGTGAGGGGAACCTGCGTGTAGGCCTCGGCGGCAAACACGATGAGCCCTACCCGGTCGGACACGCGTCCTTCCACGAAGGTCCGTGCTGCCTCGCGCGCCGCCTCGAAGCGGGTGGGCCGAAAGTCCTCGGCCTGCATCGAGGAAGAGGCATCGAGCACCAGCATGATGTCGATGCCTTCGGCCGCCCGGGTCTTCGTTACCGCTTGCGTCTGCGGCCGGGCCAGGGCCACGACACCGAGCGCGAGCGCCCCCATCCGGAGCGCGGCCGGCAGCCATCGCCAGCGCACGGTCCACGAGACGGGCGCCACGCGGGCCGGTCCCACGTCGCTGTAGCGGAGCCCTCCTTCGCGTCTCCGACGCCACCATAACCACGCTCCAAGTGCCGGCACGGCGAGGAGCAGCCACAGCAGATGAGGGTTGGCGAAACTCACTACGGGCGAGGGGGAGCTTGTAGGAGAAAGGAGGAGTGGAGGCGCGGGGGGACTGCGTTGGACGGCGTTACGCCGTACGTCGGGTCGCTACGGCATCGACGAGGGCAGGCAATACCTCTCCGGCCGGTCCCCGAATCGACTCGTCGACATCGTCGGTGACGCCGGTCGTGTCCGGGTTAATCTCGGCTACGTAGGCGCCCCGCTCCTTCGCCACCACGGGGAAGCGCGCCGCCGGATACACCACAGCACTCGTCCCCACGCTCAGAAACACGTCTGCCCGGTGGGTGGCCGCATCCGCTTGCTCCACCGCGTCGGGCGGAAGCCGCTCACCGAACCACACCACGTCGGGCCGGATGAGACCGTTGCACTCCGGGCACCGAGCCGGCTCGCCGTCCTGAATGGCCGCGTCGACGATCTCCGGCGCCGCATCGCGCTCGCAGTCCATGCAATAATTGTGCGTGATGTTGCCGTGGAGCTCAATCACTCTCTCGTTTCCGGCACGGTTGTGGAGGTCGTCCACGTTCTGGGTAACGACGGAGACGGTCGGTACGTGTGCCTCCAACTCCGCCAGGGCGTGGTGCCCCGCGTTCGGCTCGGCGTCCTCTACCACCTGCCGGCGGTGCCGATACCAGCCCTGCACCAACTCGGGATTGTCGAGGAAGGCCTCCACGTTGGCCAGCTCCTGCGGCTCAAACTTCTCCCAGAGTCCACCGGGATCGCGGAAGGTGGGGATGCCGCTCTCAGCGCTGATGCCGGCTCCGGTGAGGACGACTACGTGCTCGGCCCGGGCAAGTCGGTTGACGAGCGCGTCGCTGAACTCGGGCATGTGGGGCTTGTGAATCGGATTTGCAGAAACAGCGTCGGAACGGTACGCCTTTCGGCTGCGGGATTGCGTGTGGGGGTCGGAAGGGACACCCCGCCCATTGCTTTTATGTAGAAAAAGGCAGAGCAAGACCTCTGAGGTCTCTTAAAACTCTGTGCAGCAAGCTACAGAAGAGCGAACGCCCACACGCATCTACGCAGGAGGGGGTTCTTCCGCGGACGTTTGGGACTCCGCTCGTCGCTGGGCGGCTTCGAGGGCGTCGAGCACCCCCTGCGCATCCTGAAGGACGGACCGGCTCTGCTCAGGCGGGGGCTGCGCGTCAGCAAACTTGACGAGGTCGGCCTGCTCCAGCACGGCCTGGAGGCGGTGGACGATCCGCTCCTCCACCTCGGGTCGGCGCCGGAGCGCCGCCAGCACCTCAGGGGTGGTCTGCTCCAGAGCTCGGATTCCGACGCGGTGGGCCAAGTAGACGCGCAGCGTCTCGGTGAGGTCCACGTAGAACGCCTTGCAGGCCTCGCGGCCGGTCGGGTTGCGCTGTTCGAGTTGCTGGAGGTGTGCCGCCGCGACCTCGTACGGATCCTTTCGCTTCTCCGTCGATGCGACGGACTCCGGTTCCTCGCCCTGTCGGCGCCACCAGGCGTAGGCAAGTCCCGCCAGCAAGGCGACGCCGGCGAGAACGAGCACGCCCCACCACCAGAATGGACGGGGAAACGCGGCGAGCAACGCCGGCGCACGCAGTCCCTCCGCATCGGGGCCCACGACGGACACCACCGGCACGACGCGGGGAAGGGTGCCCGCCACCGTGGTGTCGCCGTCGGTAACGAGACGGACAGGGAGGATGGGGACGCGCGCCGAGTCGAGCGCGAAGGTCGTGACCTCATAGGCCACGCTGTCGACCCGCCGGACATCTGAGAGCTGATGCGTCTGCACCGCGCTGCGACGGAAAACGTGCAGGTCGCCGAAGAGGGCCGCCCCGGCGTCCGTCGAAGGAAAGACCGCAGTGGCGTCCGCCGCGTGCTCAGCCACAAGGGTCAGCGTAAACCGCTCGCCGATCTTCACGCTGTCGGCCGAAACGTGGGCCTCGATTCGGGGATCGGGCTGGGCCTCGACAGGGCGACTCCAACCGACAAGCAGCCCAACGAGCAGGAGAAGCCCTCCGCACAGTCTAATCCGCATCCGTCGTTGGCACCGTTGCTGCATACCTCACGAATCGGTCTATCCGCGCCGGGCGCGCCGCCGGAAAAAGGCGATGAGGGGCTCTATGTAGTCGGCGTCGGTGCGGACGATCACGTGTCCCACGCCGGCCCGTCGCAGTACGTCGCGGGTCTGTTCGCGGCGAGCGTGGGCCGCCGCTTCAAGGGCCTGCCGGGTCGCGGGGTCGCGGGTATCGACCGTCACCGTCTCCCCCGTCTCGGCGTCGGTCAGATCAACCAGCCCCACCGGGGGGAGTTCCTCTTCGCGGGGGTCCTGCAGCTCAATCCCGATGGTGTCGTGGCGTTGCGCGGCCGCCTTTAGCATCGAATCGTACTCCGTGTCGAAGAAGTCGCTCACCAGCACCAGGATCGACCGGCGCTGCAGGATGCGGAGGACTCGCTGGATCGCTCCACTGATGTCGGTGCCGATCGAGGCGGGCTCGGTCGTAAACAGCTCGCGGATGCACCGAAGCACGTGCCGCCGGCCCGACCGCGGCCGCACGAATCGCTCCACCTCGTCCGAGAACAGGAGCAACCCCACCGTGTCGTTGTTCTGAATGGCGCTGAAGGCGAGAACGGCGCAGATCTCGGCGGCCACCTCGCGCTTGAGCTTTCCGTGCGAGCCGAAATTCTCCGATCCGGAGACATCCACGCACAGCATCACGGTCTGCTCTCGCTCCTCCTCGTAGACCTTCACGTACGTCTCGTCCATTCGGGCCGACACGTTCCAGTCGATGGTGCGGATGTCGTCGCCCACCTGGTAGGGCCGCACCTCGGCAAACTCGATGCCGCGGCCCTTGAAGGCGGACTGGTACTCGCCCTGGAAGACGCTCTCAACCACGCCGCGGGCGCGGACCTCTAGGCGGCGGATTTTTTCGAACAGCTCGTCCGGAATCATGGTGGGGTACCCGATCAGGAGAGAAGGCCAGCGCCACCCAGAGCACAGCGAGACTTCAAGCTACGGGCTGCTACTCCATAAAAGGTGTTGTTCTATCGGGGATCTACCCGGTCCCTCCATCACTGTTCGGTGCCGCTCAACTGTGGCGGTGCCGACTCCAAAGCGCTCGGCGATCTGGTCTTGCGATGCACCAGCTTCGAGAGCAGCAAGAAGGCGACGGCGGAGAACCATTGAGAGCGAAGCGGGGATAACAGAAGGTGGAGCCAAGGCGAAGAACATGGAAATCTCAACGCTCTGACCTCGACCCCCGCAAAAGAGTCGCCGTCAGCGCAATCGCATATCGCTATGCAATAACAAAAACATCATTATGCGTCACTCCAAATGCTCGCTGCTACTGATCTTCAGCTCCCTTTTTATTCTGTCGGCCTGCCAGCAGTCCGGTGAAGCCGAGAACAACGGAACCCAATCGCAGCAAGTGCAAGCAACCACGGATAGTTCACAGCAAGAAGAAGGCGACCCTGAGGTCCGGATTATGCCCGGCCACATAGTGATGATGGCGACAGACCTCGATCAAACGCAGCAGTTTTATGAAGAACACCTGGGGTTCCACACCAATGAGGAGGTGGTTTACGACGGGCTGCGCAGGATCTTTATGAGTGCTTCTGACAATCACCACGAACTGGTGTTGCTGGAGTCGCGGGTCGAGGAATTCCCCCCGATCGAACAGCGGCAATTGCAGCAGGTGGCTTTTGAGGTTCCCACACACGACGTGCTTGTCGATTATTACAATCGCATCAAGCAAACCGACATCCCCTACGTGATCAAGGACAATCAAGTGAGCCTCTCGCTCTACTTTCCCGATCCCAACGATGTTACCGTGGAAGTTTATTGGGATATCAGCGATCAGCCGTTTGGCGAGCAGATGTGGAACGGGAACCAGGAGGATATTTCCGAGGAAAAGTTTTTAAATCCGTTTGATGAGATGGAGAGGTAAAAAGGAAGATTAAAAACTGAGCCCATAAGCAAGTGAGGGTCCGCAGCTCCTGCACCGACACAGTTTCGGAGCAGTGGACATGGAGCGCATCGTAATGCTGCCTATTCGGAGCCCCCTGTGTGACGTTGGGCCTGCTCCTTGCGCTGATCTCGGAGTGGAAAATGGTCCTCGCGTGTCTCTCGCGGTTCCGAAAGCGTGGCAGCAGGAAGCTACAAGGGGCGATCCCGAGGGGCTTCCCGCTGGGCGCTGAGCTGCAGCACCAGCCGACGTGCACCAGTGAGGAGATCGGACTCGAGGATGACGTTGCGGGCGGGTATGCCCAGGTCCGTGAGGCGGGAGGAGAAGTCGGTGCCGTCGGGGTCGCTCGTGGCCACGGCAAGCAAATGCTCAGGATCCGTGTCGGCCTCGTGGACAAGCCACCGCGCGATGCGCAGGGCCTGTGACGGGGCCGACGGGTCGAGGTGCAGGACGACGTCGCGCACATTGGGCAGTTGATCTCTGCGATCCTTCAATTCCGCCGCGCTGCACGAGCGCACGTCGAAGTGGGCGATCACCTTCTCGTCGTGCTCCAGGTAACGGGCCATTCCCTCCTGCGCTCGAGGGGTTTGCCCCACAACTAGGATGGGGTGGCGGTCCGTACCGGGGCGGGGGACGGGCGGCATCGTGTGGGCCACGTACTCCTCCAGCGCCACGTCGTAGAGAAAGTCGGCCACCCGCTCGGCGAAGGAGCCTTCCTCGGTATTCCAGTCGGACTGGAACGGATTCATGAGGCAGGTGCGGAGCAGGGTGAGGCCCTCGTCGTTCTCTGCAGCCTCGGCGAGCTAGTACGCTGGGAGGTGTTCCTCTAAGACGTGCTCGTAATCGGCCTCGTCGATCTCGGTGCGGGAGAGGAGGAACTCATACTGGTTGATGTCCTCCCGCCCGTCGACGGTCATCTGCTGCCAGATTCGATTCGTGTAGGCGTTGAGCGACGCCACACTTTCAATTCCGACGTCCGGAGCCACGACGAAGCAGAAGGCCACCGTCTCGGGCGTGTGAAACGGGCGCAGTTCCAGCTCGCCCTCCGTCGCGGAGAACCGCTCTTGCAGGGCCTCGAAGAGCTGCTGGTTCGCCTCGATGCAGTTGCGCATAAAGCGGCCGTGGGCGTCGGGCTTGAGGGGCACCATGGCCTGCGACAGGTAGCAGCTCACGGCCACGGCACCGGGCCGGGATCCCTCCAACGTCCACTGTCCCAGGAAGCCCCCGAAGCCGGCCCGGTCCTCTTCGGCAAGGTAGGGCGCCTTGTACGCGATGGCGTCGCGGACGTGGTAGTCGCGGAAGAGGACCGCACCCGCCGGGTACGGCACGTAGCCGAACTTGTGCGGGTCGATCGTGAGGGAGTCGGTGTCGGCGAGGCTCGTGAGGGCCTCCACATCATCGGTGGGGAGAAGACCGTCGGGGCCCGCGAGGTCGTCGCCGAGCTGCTCAGGCGGCACGAAGTCATCGTCCTCCGTCTTGGGCAAGAGGGAGGCAAAGAAGCCGCCGAACGCCGCGTCGCAGTGGTGCCAGAAGGTGAGACCCTTGTTGCCGACCTCCTCCCGCACGGCTTCAATCTCGTGCAGCGGATCGATGGCGCCCTCCTCCGTGGTCCCCACGATGGAGATGACCCCGAGCACCGGCTGCCGGTTCTCGATGCACTCGTGCAACCGCTCGCGCAGCGCGTCGGTGTCGAGCCGGATGCGACCGTCGACGGGCAGGGACTCCAGCGCGTCGGCGCCGAGGCCCACGAGGTCCATGTTTTTCTGCCAGCAGTAGTGCGCGGCCTGTGAGATGAGCACTGTGGGCAGGCGCGCCGGATCGTCGGGGAAGGCGCGATTGTACTGGAGAAGGAACGAGGCGAGCCCGGTCTTGCGGACGCTGGGCAAGGCGTCCTGGAAGGCATGCGCACGTTCGGGGTCACCCTCCCCCAGTGTGGCCTTGATGCGTAGATGCAGGTCCGTGATCGCGTCGATCGGCAGGTTGGAGAGCCGCCACGTGGAAAGGTCCCGGAGGGCGGTCCGCTCACCGGTGGCTGTTGTCACCTCCAGATCGGCAAACGAATCGAATGCGTCGGCCTGCTCGGCCACGAGGCGGACGGCCAGGGGGTAGAGGCGGATGTTGCGGGCGATCCAGAGGGCCTCCAGATTGGCCACGGTGCCACCGCTGCAAAGGTGTCCCCAGCTGTAGGCCGATCGTCGCGTGCGGGCGTCGCGGGGCAGCGTCTCCGGAAGGAACGACGGGTAGCCGACCATCTCGGCCAACGCCTTGAAGTAGGCCCGCTCCTCGCGCACCGTCTCGGGGGAAACCTCGGCCACCACGTTGTTCTGGTTGTAGAGGAGTCCGGCAAAGTAGCCCACGAAGGCGGGGAGCGAGGGATCGCTCACGATGTGGGCCGCCTGTCGGGGCGAGTAGAGCGGCGCCGCTCGCTTTAGCTCCGCCAGGATCTGGGACAGCTCATCCCGCAGCCGGGCCGACATGTCGTCGAACGCCTCGGTGCGCTTGTCGCGCTCGTCGATGAGGCGCGGGTCGCGGGGGTGAAAGTTGCGGCGCCAGAAGACATGGTCGCGGAGCACTTCGAGAAGCAGTCGCTCCAGCTCGTCGGCGTTCTCGCCTTTCGGCCCCAGAAAGGCCGCCTTGTGAAGCGCGTTGGTCGATCGGTCGTCGGGCATGGAGAGGAGGGAGCTGTTGGTGGAAGCGAGACGCCCCCTATTACGCGATCCAGGTCCGATCTTTTCAGGGAGTTGGCGTCATCGCTCTTGTGGAGAAAGATGCGACGCAAGGCCTCCGAAGTTTTTACATTTTTGGCACCTCGTTTGCTCTAGTTGGTACGTGGATGCCATCTCTTCCATCCTTCTCTTGCCAACCTCTACCACCATGGAATTGCTCGACCGAATTTCTACCCTTCAGGCAAGCGCCGAGCGTCAGCTGTACGCACTCGACAGTCAGAAAAAAACGGAGAACGCGCTCATTCTCCCATTTTTCAGCGCTCTCGGCTACGATCCGTTCGACGTCCGAGAGGTGGAGCCCGATTTAGACGTGGGATTGGAAGAGCAGGGAATGAAGGCGGTGAGCTACGCCCTCAAAAAAGACGGGGCTCCGGCCATCCTCGTTCAGTGCGAGAAGGCCGAGACCGACCTCGGAGCCATCGATAACAGGTTCCTTTTGCAATACTTTGATGAGCTGGGGGGGGATGTTGCGGTGTTCACCAACGGCCTCCGCTATCGGTTCTACGCCAACCTCGACGCGAGAATTAAGGACGACGGACGCCCCTTTCTGGAGTTCAATCTTCTCGAGCACGGGTCCAGGCAGGTTGAGGAGCTGGAACGGTTCACCAAGCCCGTCTTTGACGCAGAGGCGATCCTTTCGGCCGCTTACGACCGCAAGTGCGGCCGGTTGCTGCGGGAGTACGTTGTGCAACAGCAGCAGTCTCCCGACGAGCACCTCGTGCGATTCCTGGCGACGCAGATCTACGAGGGCGAGGTGTCTGGCGATGTGCTGAAACGGTTCCGCCCGGTGGTTCAGTCCGTTCTTAGGGAGGTGGTCGATGGCGGGAGTGAGATTCAGTGGCAGGCCCCAGGCCGGGACGATCGGTCGGAATCCCCAGTGGACACGTCCGAGTTCTCGGAGACGGAAGCGTCCGAGTCTCCCGACGCGGAACCGAAACGGACAACGCAAGAAGACTCCTCTGCAAAGGAGGAAGCGACTCCTGGCGAGGATAAGGGCGAACTGGAGGGAGAGGATCCCTTCGACAAGGACCTCGCGCGGAGGGTGATCGACGACTTTTAGGGGGGCACGGAGCCAATTTCTGCCCGCATCCCGAACATCATTGAGGTCGACGGAGTCCGATAACCATTCGGCAGGGTCACTGCGAGGCCGGAACGACCGTCGCATTCTGTGGACCGACGCTACACCTCGGCGATGATCGACACCGACGTGAGCATCCTCGGGTGTGGATGGCTCGGCCGCCCGCTGGCCCGGCGCCTCGTCGGGCGCGACGTTCACGTGCGGGGCTCCACGACGACGCCTGAAAAAGTCGAATCCCTGCGGCAGGACGGCATCGAGCCGTATCTCCTGACCCTCGATCCCGACCTGTCCGGGGAGGACACCGCCTCTTTCTTTGCGTCTTCTACTCTCGTGCTGAACGTGCCCCCGTCACGGGGGACCGACGACGTGCAGGCCCGCCACCGCCGCCAGATCGATGCGGTGCGCGCGGCAGCCGCGGACGGGGAGGTCGAGTGGATTCTCTTTGCGAGCTCAACTGGGGTGTACCCGAATGTGGAACGGACGGTCACGGAGGCCGATCAGCCGCCCGGGCAGCCGGATGCCTTGCCGGGCGCCCGTCGGTCAACGGGGCGCGCAGTGCTGGCCGCCGAGGCGCGTCTGATCAACGATCCGGCCTTCGCCACGACGGTCGTGCGGTTCGGGGGGCTCTACGGCGACGATCGGCATCCCGGTCGCTTCCTTGCGGGGCGGACGAACGTGAGCCGGCCCGAGGCGCCGGTCAATCTCATCCATCAGGACGACTGTGTGGGCCTGCTCCTCACACTTCTGGAGCAAGGCGTGCGCGACGAGGTCTTCAACGCCTGTGCCGACGCCCATCCCACGCGCCGGGCCGTCTACACCCGCGCGGCGGAGGTGACGGGGCTCGATCCCCCCACGTTCGACGCGTCGGACACGACCACGGGCAAGGTTGTGGACAACCGGAAGGTCAAGACCCAGACCGGATATCAGTTTCTCCACCCGGATCCCCTCGCCGACCTGGAGGCATAGGCTCCCTTCGCCAGCGCGGAATCTGTAACGATTTCTGCACGTCTCCAAGCATGCCCCGATTGGGTTGACTTCCACGAGGGTACCTCTGTTGTTAAAAGCCATCATCGGGCCGCGCCCAAACGTACCGGACATCGAGTCGGGTGGGAGAGGATCTCGCTGTCCACCTCTTTTCATCGACGATCCAGGTGCATGTCCTCCTCCATCACTGCCTGTCCTGTGCTCGACCTGGCCCCCGCCACGGAGTCCTTCCGGGAGGCGGTGCTGAGCGGTCTTCGCAAGCCCCAGAAGCAGATTCCCTCGAAATTTCTGTACGACGAACGCGGCTCGAAGCTCTTTGAGAGGATCTGCGAGCTCGACGAGTACTACCCCACGCGCACGGAAATCGGCATGATGCAGCAGCACGTGGTGGCCATGGCCGAGGCCATTGGACATCGGGTCCGGCTCGTGGAGTACGGCAGCGGGAGCAGTCGAAAAACTCGAATCCTGCTCGATCACCTGGACGATCTGGCGTCCTACGTGCCGGTGGACATTTCGAAGGAGCACCTCGTGGAGAGCGCCAAGGACCTCGCCGAGGACTATCCCTCGATCCCCATCCAGCCGGTGTGTGCCGACTACACCGCTGCCTTCGAGCTGCCCGAGTCGCCCGTTCCGCCCGCGCGAACCGTAGGGTACTATCCCGGCTCCACGATCGGCAACTTCCAGCGCGACGAGGCCCGGGCCTTCCTGGGGCGCATCGCCGACACCGTGGGGCCCGACGGCGGCCTGCTCATCGGCGTCGATCTGAAGAAGGACGTTGACGTGCTGAAGGCGGCCTACGACGATTCAGAGGACGTCACGGCAGCGTTCAACAAGAATCTGCTCCGCCGCATGAATCGGGAGCTCGATGCGACGTTCGACCTCGATGCGTTCGAGCATCGGGTCCGCTGGAACGAGGAGCGCGGCTGCATCGAGAGCCACCTCCGGAGCGCAAAAGCACAAACCGTGACGGTAGCCGGGGAGCGGTTTGCGTTCGACGAAGGGGAAACCATTCACACTGAGGACTCGCACAAGTACACACTCGACGGATTTGCCGAGCTCGCAGGAGCGGCCGGCTTCTGCGTCGACACGGTGTGGACGGACGAGCGGTCGTATTTTAGCGTGCAGTACTGCACGGTCGCGGCCGACTCGGCGTGAATTTGCGGGGCATCGGGAGCAGTGCGGGTTGGAACCGGGAACGAGCAAGCGAAAAGGTGCATCCGTATGAGCCCACTTCTCTCGTGATCTACTCATCAGTTCTTCGTTCACCATGGCCCACGCATTCTTCCTCGGTGTCGACGTTGCTCCGACCGATGGGGAGAGTCCCCCCGAAGTGACCCACACGCTATTCGAAAAATCGGCGGAGGGGGACGACGAGGTGACCTATCGCCTCGACAACATTCGACAGTACGAAGAGGCCACCTCGGCCGACGACCTCGCCGATCATCTTCAGACTCTCGCTGCGGATCAACCGTACATTGGTCGCATGAGCCTCATCGTTAACCGAAGCACTGACTTCGGCCAGGCTCTCGTCGACGCCCTGGCAGAGCGAGGCATGGATCCCGTGGCGGCGACGTTCACGGAGGGCTCCGGCGTGGCAGCTGGGGAAACGGATGAGATTGGCGTCCACATGGGAGGAATCGACGCTGTGCGCATGATCGCCGACCTCTATCGGGAGGGGAAACTCGAATTCGAAAGTTCCACGTCCGAAGTGGCATCCCGGCTGGCGCGCGACGTGCAGGGGCTTGCGGAGCAACTCGACGAGGTCGATGGTGACCTCGAGGCCCTCGGCGCAGCCACCTCAGGGCCCTCGTTCGATCCCGAGGCGACGCACGTCACGAGCGCCGCCCTCGCGGTGTGGCTCGGCAGAGAGCGCTCCTTCGATCCGTCGCAGCGCCTCAAAGAATCGCCGCAGACGGAATCGTCGGCCAACGGCCTGTAACGGCGTTCCGCGCCGTCGGGACCCGCTCTTTTCCCTTCACCCCATCGACGAGGCGTTCATGAGTCACCCCTGGCACGACATCGACGTGGGCCCCGACGCCCCCGACGTGTTCAACTCCATCATCGAGATCCCGCAGGGGTGCAAGGTGAAGTATGAGCTCGACAAGGAGAGCGGCCTGCTGCGGGTGGATCGGATGCTCTACTCCTCGGTCGTCTACCCGGCCAACTACGGCTTCAT
>CAZBIB010000071.1:0-11711 GCA_964491575.1 uncultured Salinivenus sp.
ATCTTCGTCGGTCAGTCCCATGATGAACGAGCCGCTGGGAATAAGGACTGATTCCTCGTAGCGAGTCGTGTCCGAGGGGGAGCTCTGAGATACTGTCTCGATCGTATCCGAAGGAGCCTGGGTGAGAGCTGGGGCCTCGGGCACTGTGTTCTGCGAAGAGGCCCCAAAGGTGTACTTCACCCCAAACCCAAGGAGCTGGTTGACGGAGTCGAACGGTCCTCCTGCACTGTTCGCCCCTGATCCGTCGATCGCGCCGTCGGGAAGGGTGAAGTTGAAGCGCGATTCGACGTAGAACGAGAGGGCATTATTGAGCGGAATGCCTACGCCTGCTCCTACGGACGGTCCGGCGCCTGTGCCTGCGTCCCCGCCGAAGGTGACATTGAGCCCCCCGTCCACGTATGGCTTCACGGACTGGCTGGGCCCTCCAAAGGTATAGCGGGCAAGCAGCTGCGGGGTGTAGCGATACGAGTCTTGAACGCTGCCGCCATACCCTACGATTGGGTAATTCCCTCCCTGAAAGCCGAGGGTCAGAGCCAGGTGCGGGGAGAATTGGTACCCCGCCTCTCCGTTGAACATAAACGGAAAGCCCGAGCCCCGGATGAATTCCTGAAGGTCGAAGGGGTATCCCACATTGTGGGCCGGAAAGTCGCCAGTGTAGTCCGAGAGACCAGCCCCAACTTTAGCGAAAAACGAACCGCTGACGTCTCTAGACTGTGCCTTGGAGGAAACGGGCCCAAGAAGGATCACAGCCAGTCCGAGAGCAATCCAGCCGCAGCAATACTGCTTCAGAGCGGAGTCCGTACACACGCCAAGTTGAATCTTTTGGAGAATGAAATGAGGAATATCGGGATGAAAATCCTTATCCTTTGGTCGCGCAACCTCCGTGCCATCTACGAAAAAAGATTGCGTCATAAGAGCCCATTTTTGTCGGCAATAGACGGCTGATCGCCAGGCACGGATTGTTCGGACTTCTCTCTTCTCGCCCGGGAAGATGGAAGGAGTACAAAAGATGCTCTGAGGGAGATCTCCTTCTGTTCCGGCGGAGACTGGGAATTCCACGGTCTAATTTGGATTCCGGGATTTCTGAGTCTCCTCGTTTTTGTTTTGAAGAAAAGTTTAACATTTTCCTTTAGAAATCGCGGGCGTTATTCCGACGGGACGGCACGAAGTAGGCGCTACGATTTCACGGCTCTTCCGTAAAGATCATACACTGTCGGGACCGGCATTGCGCTGGATTGACGTAGCTCCTACGGCGCACTGATCTGAGTTCGGGTCGGCGGAGACGCTCTGTTTTCAAGCCGAGGGAGGGGACTCCGGGTTAGCTTCCAAACAAAAATCCCCAGCCGGACCCGGGGCCGACTGGGACGACGAAGTTGCACCCGATCACAACTCATAAATCAACGCGGGGCCACCGGTATTCGGATGACTCTCGTGAGATTCGGAGACGCGAGGCGACCGGGCTGCTGAATTTTGAACTGACGGCCCGTGCTTTTCGGCGCAGCGACAGGTTCCGTTGGTTCGGCGCCGCCCGTTCACGAATCGGTGGCATCGTCGCGCTGGAGCACGTCCACGCCGAGGCGATCCTGCAACTCATCGATGCGGCTGCGACTCACGCTGAGGCGGGTGCCGTCGTTGAGCCGCACGGCGTAGTTGCCGCCCCCTCCGCGCAGAATGAGCTCGACTTCGTCGAGCCGCACGATGGCCGACCGGTGCACCCGGACGAACTTGTCGGGATCGAGGCGGGCCGCGAGCGTCTTCATCCGCTCCCGAATGACATAGGTGTCCTCGCCTGTGTGCAGCTCGGCGTAGGAGCCGTCGGCGGTAATATGGGTGAGGTTGTCGACGGGCACGATGCGAGCTTTGCCTCGCCCCTGTACCGCAACACGCTCCAGATAAGGTTCGTCGCGAGAGCTTTCCTCCTCCAGCAGAGACGGGTCCCGCTCCCGGAGGAGCTGCAGGAGACGGTCCGAGATGGCATCGTCGTCCTGGCTGGCAACCTGCTCGCGGGCCCGCTGCAGGGCCTGCTCGAAGCGCTCGTCGTCGAACGGCTTCAAGAGGTAGTCCACCGCCGCGAGATCAAACGCCTTGATGGCATACTGGTCGTAGGCCGTAACAAAGACAGTCACGGGCATGGCCTCCGTCCCAATCTCCTCGATCACGTCGATGCCGCTCATGCCGGGCATTTGCACGTCCAAAAAGACGAGGTCGGGCGCCTGCTTTCGAATTGCGTCGGCGGCCTCGGGCCCGTCCTCCGCGTCGTCAACGACGGTGACGCCGGGGGCCTCATCGAGCAGCTCGTGGAGCCGTTCCCGGGCCAGCGGCTCGTCGTCCACGATGAGCGTGCGAATAGAGGAGGTGTCGTTGGACATGGCTGGGGGAGCAATAGGCGCGAAGAGGCAATCAGTCGGCGTCCGATGCAGTGAGGGACGGTGCGCCCGAGACCGTATACAGGGACGTACTCGAGTGGTACGGGATTCGAAGAACGGCGCGCGTGCCGCCTTCGTCCAACGATTCAAGTTGCAAGGCCTGGTCGGTCCCATACAATTCTCGGAGGCGGGCGCGCACGTTGCGCAGGCCCAGGCCCTCCTTCTCCGACTCGGGCAGGCCGGGCCCGTTGTCCGTCACCGACAACACGAGCATGTCGTCCTCCAGGCAGCCGTGTACCTCAATGCGGCCTACCCCGCGCACCTGACTGGCCCCGTGCTTGATGGCGTTCTCGACGAGGGGTTGCAGAATAAGGTTGGGCACCTGTGCGTCGTACAGATCGGAAGGCACGTCAACCTCCGTATCGAGTCGGCCCTGGAACCGAATCGACTGGATTTCGAAGTAGTCGTTGAGGAATTCGAGCTCCTGGGAGAGAGGCACCTCCTGGGGCGCCTCCTCATCGAGCACGTGGCGCAGCAGCTCGCTGAGGCGCGCAATCATCCGGCGCACACCGGCCGGGTCCCGGTCCACGAGCGTACTCACCGCATGCAGCGTGTTAAACAGAAAATGAGGATTGAGTTGCATGCGGAGGGCTTCCAGGCGGGCCTCCGTGAGCTGGGTTTCGAGCGCTTCCGCCCGTTCCTCGAGCCGCTCGGCCTCCTCTTGCTGGACCTTCTGCTGGAAGTAGTAGCTTCGGGCAAAGCCGGCCATCAGAATGACGAGATAGACGACCAGCTCGTCGGTAAACCAGAAGCGGCTGATGGACTGAAAGAAGTCTACTGTGCGTTCCCCGAATCCAGCCGCGACCACATCTTCGCTCAGGTCGACCACAATGGCCGCCGCGAGGGCAACCAAGGCGTGCAGGCCCACGTTGCGGGCCACCGTTGTCCGTTTCGTATCAGTGGGCTCCGCGACCGGAAGCGCCTCGGCAATCCGAAACACGAAGGGGGTCAGGAGCGCCCACAGGCTGTATTCGAGCAGCTCCCCGGCGATTCGTCCCCAGTGGAGCTCTCCAGGGTCGTCCCCGAGCACGGTCTGCCCCACCGAAAGCAGAACGACGATCGCCCAGAAGGCCACGATGAGCCCCCACTCCAGGCGGCTCGGCCATTTCGAATCCGAACGGTCTGTCATCTACTGGTTGTGGGATTCGTAGGTGGAAAAACGGTCTGGAGCCAAAGCTTACCGCAAACTATGGGTGGAAGAAGCTGCCTTGCAAAAAGTATCGGGCATGAAGCATCCCCGTAGACGGCACGTGCCGGCGCCGTCTACGGGGCATCATTTCTCGTTCACTCCGTGGTACGTCCCGATGAAAAAGGCTGGCAGCTTCGGTTAGCGGTAGTCCCTGTCGCCTCTCTGATCGCCGCTTGGGCCCGAGCCAAAGTTATACTGAAAGGTGAGGGAGAACTCCCGGCTTCCCCACTGCATGTTCGACTGCTGATAGATGTCCTGGTCTCGGTACCACATGTTCATCTGCGTGTTGTTGAACAGGTCATCCACCCGTAGCGTGATGCTTCCGTCGCCCCCGAACAGCTCTTGCTGAAGTCCCATCTCCGTACTCATGAAGCGGTCCATCCGTCCCTGGGGCGGGATGTCGCGGGCGGGACGGTAGTACTGACCCAGCTCCAACTGCAGACCATCCCGCAGCTTGGCCTGGATGTTGGCCCACCCAGAGAACAGAATCGCGTCCTGGCTGAGGTCAGTGTTGAGGTTGGACCCGTCGGTAACCGAGCGGTAGACGTTGCCGCTGATCGAGCCTTCCAGGCGGTTACCAAAGTTGAGCGTCGTGATGAGCTCGGTGCCGTAGGAGGTGCTTGTGGACAGGTTCTGGGCCTGTCGGACGATCACCGTTTCGCCGTCAATCTGCTCCTCAAACCGCACTTCCTCAATCTCGTTGACGGTGTGCCGGAGATACGGCGTGACCGAGACGGAGGCCACGTCCCACCGCTGGGTCATGCTCAGCTCGAAGGAGTGGATGTATTCCGGATCCAGCCCCGGATTCCCTCGCTCAATGAACGTCGGGTTCTCGTTGTCCTCGATGGGGTTGATGTCCCAGAGATTGGGCCGGTCCACGCGTTTACTGTACGAGAGGCGAGCCTGTCGCTTCTGATTGGGCTTGTAGGTGAGGAAGGCGCTGGGGTAGAGACTGGTGTACGAGCTGTTTGTGACTTCATCGTCGCTGGAGAGGTCAAAGGTTGTCTGCACGGACTCGGCCCGCAGTCCAACTTCTGCCTGAAAGTCCCCTAAACCCCGGCTTAACGTTCCGTAGGCCGCGTGGATGAGCTCGTCGAACGTGAAGACCGTTCCCCGATCTTCGGTGAGCTGGTCGTTTTCGTAGACCTCGTAGGTCTGATCGCTGTCGAGCCGGCGCAGGGCGCCCTTATAGCCCGTTTCCAGCGAGAAGGAGCCAAGAGGCCGCGAGTAGTCGATCTCCAGAGAGCCGTCCTGTTCGTCTTCATTCACGACATCCAGTTCTCGGCTGCGAGGGTCGTCGAGTCGTGAATTATCTTGGAACCCATACACGTTGTACGTGCCGTCCTCGGTTTCGAAATCGCGGTCGTAGCGCACCTGAGCGTCCAGGGAGTGGTCGTCGGAAAAGTCGTGGGTGAAGTCGAAGCGCCCGTCGAAGCTCTCGTCTGAGGCCGTGTTGTCCAGAAGTCGGACGTAGTGGTCCTGCAGGTTTTCGGGATTGGTCTGGCTGAGGTACTCCCAGTACTCGCTGCGCCCGTCCTCCTCGTCGCGGCTAAGGCTGAAGCTTCCCTCCAGCCCCAGCGAGGTGCCCTGGTCAAAATTGTAGCCGATGTCGGTCCGAAAGGAATGCGACCGTTCCAGTTCTTCTTCGAACCCAGTCTGGTCCACCAACGAGTTGGTCTCGTTGCCATTAAACTGCTCGACGAGGCGAGAGTCGGAGTCCTCCTCGCTGTCGCGGCGGTGGGAGTAGGTGCCCACGATGCGCCAGCCGCCGGACTGGAAGCCGACGTTCGCCGACCCGTTGCCACCGTACCGATCGTTGGCATCGCGCTCAGCTCCAAGTGTGAGCCCGGCGTTCCACCTGGCTTCCAGGTCGCGCTGGAGCACGATGTTGATGATGCCGGCCATGCCGGTCGGCTCGTACTCGGCCGACGGATTCGGGATCACCTCCACCCGCTTCACAGCGTCCGCGGAGAGGCTTTCTAAGTAGCTCACGAGGCTTTGGCCCTGGAGGGAGGCCGGCTCGCCGTTGATGTGGAGCGAGACGCTCTCGTTGCCTCGGTAGCTGATGCTTCCGTCCATGTCGACTCGGATCGAGGGCAGGTCTTCGAGCACCGACCGGGCCGAGCCGCCAGCGTTGAGCGCCCGCTCGGAGGTTTCGTAGACGTTCCGATCCGTCTCCATCCGGGCTGCAGGGCGTTGGGCGGTAACTTCTACTTCCTCCTGCATGGCCGTCCTGGGGGGGAGAGGAATTGTGCCAAGGTCCCCCTCGTCCTCACTTTGGGCTGGGCGGGTGTTGGGGAAGTGCTGGGTCGCGTACCCGACAAAGCTGATGCGGAGGACGTACGAGTCGACGGGTACGTCCGTGAAGGAGAAGCGGCCGTCGGGGCCGGTGGCCTGCCCGGTGACGAGCGTGGAATCTCCCTCGGCATGTTTCCACAGCGCAACGGTGGCATCAGGCAGGGGCTCCTCGGACTGCGCGTCCACAACGCGGCCGGACAGGGTGCCCGTGGGGCCTTCTTGATCCTGCGCCTGAGCGGGCGCCGCACTTCCCAGGAAGATGCCCAGGAGAGCAAGACCGAGGAGTTCGAACAGTCCTGGACGGACGATCTTCTTAACACGAGACGTGAGCATGGAGCCGGACATGTGGAATCTGTCAGACGGGAAGTCTGTTGAGACGAGACGCTTCTTCGGATGGAAGAAGGGGGAGGGATGGTTCAGCCTATTCCACGAAGTGCACCTGCGCGCCGCAGCCTGCACGTCCGGTTTGCTCCAGTCCCGCGAATTGCACCTCACTGGCGCGAGTCGCACCGCGCACGCTCTCCGATGATCCACCAACGCATGCACGAATTGGGAACGTCCATGACCAGATCGGCTCTCCGGCGCGGAAGCACCCTCGTTCTGCTGAGCCTGTTTCTCTTCACCGGATGCCTGCCGTACAGCTGCCAGCGCCAGGCCAACGAGGCCCTCTACCCGAGCGATTCTCTCTCCCGGCGGATCGCCCAAAATACCCCTACCGACACTCTGGATTCGCTGTGGGCCACCACGGGGACGGAGGCACATCCGCTAAAGCACCCGCGCACGGTCCGGTTCGTGGACGACGGGGAACTCGCCGTGAGCGACGTGGAGCGGAACAGCCTGTTTCGCTTTGCGGCCGACGGGCGCCTGGTGCGGGAGATGAACGACGAAGGGTTCCGCACCCCGTACCTCATCGGCACGCGAGGCGACCAAAGGAAGCCCGACCACCGTCGGGGCGACACACTGGTCGTCTTCAACGCCGGATCGAACCGGATCGACTTCGTCGCCGACGGGCGTCGATTGGTCGGGCAGTCCGTGACGTTCGAGCGGCCCGCTCCCGAAACCCTCGTCTACATGCTGGCCACCGACACGACGATGTACGTGAAAGTTTTGGGGCGGCAGACGGACTCATTCATTGCCCGACTCAACGCCCGGGCGCAGCCGACCGCCCGCGCGCCTCTGACCGGTCCCTACTGGCAGTACGCCGGCTTCCTGCGGGCGTGGGGCGACACACTGGTCAGTCTGTCGGGCTACCGGCCCGTGGTGAATCTCCTGCCGCGCGACTTCCAGGACGGGACGATGCCGGACAGCCTTCGGCTCGTCGGGTTCGACTCGCCGATGCTGGAGCGCCGCTACGCCTTTGGGCAGGGCGACGCCACGGAGGCCCCGCTCCTGACCCCCGCTGCGGCACCGGTCGGAAACACGCTGTTCGTGCTCAACCTGCGCCCCGGGTGGATCCAGATCGATGCCTATGATCGGAGCGGTCGCCTCCAACGACGTCTCGTAGAGCGTCACGACGCGGGCAATCCCGACTTCTATCCGCTCGATCTCGACGTGCGTCGCACCGACGAGGGCTACGTCTTCGCCGTCACCATTCGGTCCCCGACTCCTCGGCTGGAAGTGTACCGGTGGAATCGGCCCCAGGCTCCTACGGCGGAGTGACAGGCGCTCCGTCGGCAACCGTGTCTGACCAGCAGGCGACGAGTGCGCTACGGGTACAGTCGCAAGCCAATTCCTCCACCGACGTTGAAATCGGTGGCCGGAAGGACCGAAAGCCGCGGTGTCACCTGGGCGAAGACTTCGAAATGCTCTTCGAATGCGTAGTTGAGACCAAGGCGGCCGCTCGGGCCGATGGCTGCTTCTCCCTCGCCAATATCATCGTCATCCGGGTCATCGCCGAAGACACCGACAAAGGCGCCCGGTCCGATGAACCACTCCAGTTCGCCTTCTTCAAGGTTTTCGACGTCTCGGGGAGTATGAAACTGTGCGTGGACGTTGAAGAGGAAGAAACTATCGCGCGCGTCCCAGGCCCCCAGGAAGTCGTAGGAGGCGGCTTCCTCGTTGTAGAACTTGAGAGTAACGCCTGTTGGAGCTCCAACCTGGCCTCCAACTCCGAGGGCTCCAGATACGCGCTGGGCCTGAGCCGGGAGGGAGGCGGCACACAGCCCCGCGATGAAGAGGATGGCGAGAAGTGTACGGAGATACGAAATCATGGGAAGAGAAGGGATGTGAAAGTGTGTGGAGATGAATCGCTGCGGAGGGGCCGGAACGACAAGTTTCGTCCGGACTCGTCGTCCCTCCACAACAACTATCATATACACGAATGGGGCGCCCGCAGTGTCCGACGCCTGCGGAAAAACGCTGAAAAGAGACCCTCGAACTGGCCCATATCACGAAAAAGCCCTTGAAGCTCCGGTAAACGTACGATCAAGAAAATCTCATCGAACGACGGCTCCACTCGTCGCGCTGTTTGGAACGAAGGCAGACGGTGGTTTGTGATGCGCTATGCCTGTTCGGTACGTTTAGAATCAAGGAGGACACCGCCTCCCAGCCGGGTGAAGGGTCTGGTGACTGCTGGGGCGTGCCGACCTGAGCGTCCGGATCCCAGAGGACATGGCGGAAAGAGGAGTTCGTCCCCACGCATTACGAGCAGAACGAGATGGAACGTCAAGGCTTCATCGAACGGACGCGTCGGGTCGTTTTTGGAGCCGGCAAGCTCGAAGAAGAGTCCGAATTCAAGGCTGCCCTTTCGGACCTGGCGTGCACGGGACTGCAGTGGGGCGGCCTGCTGGGGATTCTCGGCATCCTCATTCTCATTCCCGTCAACGTCCTGCTCCTGGGCCGACCCACCGCGTGGTGGTATCCGGCGACAAGGACGCCGGAGGTCTTTGTGCTGTGGGACGAGGTCGTCGTGGCCCTCCTGTGCGGCGGAGCCATCTGGATTGGCCGAGCTGAGCGCCGCCTGTCAGTTGCGCGGATGGCCGGGTTTGTGATTACGGGAGTCATCGTCGCCGTGTCGCTGCTCGCCGACGCCTATCGCGGCATCCTCAGTATCGAGTATCTCATTCTCGCCTATCTTCTGGCTGTCGCCGTTATTCCGTATCGCCCCTGGCAGGCGTTTCTCCTCGGTGGGGGCCTGGGCGGGTTGCTCTACGGGATCGGATACTTCGGCCTCCCTGGGACCGCGGCGGCACGCCCCGGGCTCGTCGAGCCGGAGCATCTGGTGAGCATGAGCTTCGTCACGGTGGTGCTGACCGGCGTGTCGGCCTTGCTGTATTCAATCCGCTACCGGCAGCACCGGGCGCGGTGGGAGGCGGAGGCGCTCCACGAGCAGGTGGCTCGGCTGGAGCGCGCCAAGAGCCGCTTCTTCGCCGATCTATCGCACGAGTTTCGGACGCCGCTTACCCTCATTCTCGGCCCCCTACGGGAAGGGCTGGAGGGCCGGCTGGGACCTGTGCCCGATGTTCTCCGCGAGCGGCTGAAGGGCATCGAGGCGCAGGCCCGCCGGATGAAGCGGCTGGTGGATCAGCTGTTTGAGTTGGCTACGCTCGACGAGGGGGGCCTGGCCCTTGCACTGCGCGAGCACGACCTGGGAACGGTGGTGCGCGGGGTCGTGCCGCCCCTCCGCCAGTGGGCCGAAGAGGAAGGCCTCACCTTTCAGGTCAACGTGGAGACAGACCGACTTGAGGCGTGGGTCGACGCAGACCGGCTCGAACAAATCCTGATCAGCCTGCTCTCGAATGCCATTCGGTACACCCCGGAAGGAGGGACGGTCCGCGTGCGAGTGAGCCGTGCCAATGGCTACGCGGAGATTGCCGTTCGCGACACGGGACCGGGGCTTCCGGAGGCGCTTCAAGACCGAATCTTCGGGGCCTCCGAGAGCTACATTCCGATTGGCGACGCTCCCTCGCCGGACGCGTCTGAGGACCCGGAGGCCGAGCAATGGATCGGGATGGGCATTGGGCTGGCCCACGCGTACGCCCTCGCACAGCGCCATGGGGGCGACATCGAAGTGGAGAGCGAGCCGGGGTTTGGGACTGAGTTGACCGTGCGCTTCCCACTGGGACGCGAGCACGTTGCGGAGGCCGACGTGGCCGGGCCTGAAGAGACCGACGCCCTCAGCGGCACGTCTATGGACATGAATCGGCGAGACGAGGGCGAAATGACGCCTGCCCCGGCGGAAGAACCGTCGACCGGCTCGTCTGACGAAGCCCCCTCGGACGCCCCCGAAGTGCTCGTGGTGGACGACGAAGCGGACATGCGAGCGTACCTTCGTGATCTGCTTGGAGACCAATACCAGGTCGTGACGGCTGCCGATGGGGAAGAGGCGCTCGACCGGCTCCGCGACCGAGCGGTCGACCTCGTGGTCAGCGACGTGGTCATGCCGGGGAGGGACGGTGTAGCCCTGTGCCGGGCGATCCGGGACGATGAGCAGCTTCGCCACCTGCCCGTAATCCTGCTCACGGCCAGGCCAGAGAATCGGGCGCAGCGGGCCGATTTGGAGGCGGGGGCCGACGCGTACGTGTCCAAGCCGTTTGATCCCACCGAACTCACGGCGCGTGTGGAAAACTTGATCGAGATTCGCCGGATCGTGCAGGACCGGATCCGCCTCCCCGACTGGATGGATCCGGATGAAGCGACCGTGTCGCCCGAAGAGGCGAACTTTGTTGAGGCCTTGAACGAGGCGGTGGACGCGCACATCGGAAACAGCAACTTCGGCGTCGACTGGCTGGCCGACGAGATGGATCTGAGCGCCCGGCACCTTCGCCGTCGCATCAAGGATGTGACCGGACTGTCGGCATCCGGCTTCATCCGCACCCGTCGCCTGCAGCACGCGGCCGCTCTGCTGCAACAAGGGGCCGACACCGTCTCGGACGTGGCCGACGCCGTGGGGTACCGGGATCCGAGCTATTTTTCGCGTCTCTTCCGTGAAGCCTTCGGCTGCTCGCCCACCGAGTACGCCAAGCAGGAGGCCGGGTCCCCCGACAAGCCGGACGTTCCGGGCTGACAGGTCGGACACGACCGGTTTCTGAGGGGATTTGGCTGGTATGTCAGGCGGGAAGTGTCGATCTTCATTCCGCCTGGTCGACGCGACGCTCCCGATCGACCACGCGGCATTCGCTCGCTGTGATCTTGAATCAACCACCTTCGTCTTTGCACATGTTCTCGGGCTTCGACAAACACCTCATGACGGATCTGTCTCATTGGAAAGTACTGCTGCTTGTCCTCCTCGGAGGCCTCGCCGGGTCGCCCGTGGCGGCCCAGGACGTTCAGGTTCCGCTCGACCGCGATAGCACGCTCTACGTTCTCGACGCCGATCTGCGTCAGGAGCTGGGGCTCTTTCCGGAAGTGTCGGGGTTTCAGGAGGCGCGACTCTACCGGGCGAGCGATGCGGAGTACGAGCTCGTAATTCAGTACGAACAGGACGGACGTGCCCTGCGCGAGCGTCGCTCGCTTCCCCCTGCGGAGGTGGAGGATCTCCGCGCACAAATCACGAAGGGGCTTGCCACCACCGAGCGGCAGCCGCCCGGCGCCCAAGAGGGCCGCTATGGGCTCATTGCAGCGACGACCTTTCACGGCCTGATCGAGGGCGGGTTGCTGGCCGGGGCCTTCGACGCGGAGGGGAGCGAGGCGGCGACGCTTACGCTGCTAGGCGGGGCGATGGGCTTCTTCGTGCCCCTCTTCGCAACCCAGAACACGCCCGTCTCGGAAGCGGAGGCTGACATGGTGTTCTACGGGGGACTGCAGGGCTACGCCCACGCGGTACAGATTGTGGGCGTCCTT
Source organism: uncultured Salinivenus sp. (assembly GCA_964491575.1). Lineage (GTDB taxonomy): Bacteria > Bacteroidota > Rhodothermia > Rhodothermales > Salinibacteraceae > Salinibacter. The sequence continues at coordinate 11,695 of CAZBIB010000071.1, forward strand.
GCGGGAGAGGACCTCCC